>CANKJN010000125.1 GCA_947482345.1 Spartobacteria bacterium | reverse complement strand
CTCCTTATGGCAGTACAAGCAAGCAAACTCTACTAAAATCCAATGGAACACCATTGGAAGGTATTGGCGACAACACTTATGTTCGCCTAGGCTTCAACATCTTCAATCTTGGTGAGATCAACCCGACTGTTCAGGTTCTTCGATACAATAGTACCAACCTCTCATCGACAAACTACAATTCAGGCTGGTCGACAAACTATACAATCCTTGGAAACAACATCATCACTGGCGGTTCCACAAATGTTATCGGGGGAAACACCGTCTCTCAACTTGCCGCCACATGGACCTTGGCCAGCTCCGATCATCAGCTTTACACCAATGAGGGAGTTGTCACCACGGGTTACAATAACTACGCAGACAATTCCCTTGTCATGACCACCCTGCTCATTTCAGTCCCCGAGCCTAAGACTTGGATACTCCTCGGACTCTCTGGTCTGATTGCGGTGGTGGCTATCCGACGCCGGGCCAATTCTTAAAAAATAGACTGATCTTTAGAAAGGCCGTAACGCTGACGCGTTACGGCCTTTTTTATCGGGATAGCGATCGCCTCAGGAAGGAAGACAAGATACGGACACCAGTGCCTAGGCCAATCCCTCACCTTCATCTTCGGAGCTCGGGTTGAATTTCCCTAGACTCTCGGAAAGATACACAGTTGCTAGTTTCCCCGGATCAGCCCCAGAAGCCGTTCCCTTGTAGGCCCCGGGCCGACCATCGCGAGGCAGAGTGAGCGGCGGCTGAGGACTTGGGAGGCGGCCTTGCGGATCTCCTCGGGAGTCACCTTCGCCAGGCGCTCGTAGACCTGCTCGGGCGGGAAGATCTTCCCGTAGGTCAGGAGGGAGGTGCCGAGTCGGTAGTTCTGCGTCGCGGCACGCTCCAGAGCCATCCGACTGGTTCCGATCGAGTAATCGCTGGCACGCTTCAGCTCAGCCTTGGAGGGGCCCTTCGAAGCGATCCGATCGCATTCCTTGAGAATCAAACCGAGCGCCTTGGACACATTTTCCCCGTCCAGTCCGAGCGCGACCTCAAAGGCCCCGCAATCGGAATGAGTCGAGAGGGAGGTACTGACGGAGTAGCAGAGACCACGCTTCTCCCGCAGCTCCTGGAATAGACGGGAACTCATGTTCCCGCCGAGCAGGACATGAAGCAGGGAGACCGCGTAGCGTCGGGGATCCTTGGCCCCCACACCGCGGAATGAAAGCGCGAGCTGGGTCTGCTGGGATTCCCTTTCCTCGATGACGATCCTGGGGGTTGTCTGGCGAGCGGGAGGCTGCAGGCGGCGGGGAGATGATCCTTTCGGCAACCTGCCGAGGAACAGCTTGGCAAAATCCATCACCTCCTCATGCTCGACCGCTCCAGCCGCACTCAGAATCGTGCTCCCGGCATGGTAATGGGACTTCAGATGGGTGATCAGATCGGTACGGTTGATGGAGGAGAGACTCTGCTTCGTGCCGGTGATCGGCCGGGAAAGGGATGCACCCTTCCATGTCTCGGCAGTCAGCAACTCCTGGACATGCTGGGCCGGTTCGTCACGGATCATCTCGATTTCCTCGACGATCACTCCCCTTTCCCTTTCCACCTCGGCACTCTTCAGAAGCGAGTTGCAGTACATATCCGAGAGAACCTCGGTGACGCGTTGAAGATGATCGGCGGAGGCCGCCGCATAGTAGCAGGTGCGCTCCTCGGCAGTGTAGGCGTTCAAGTCGCCCCCCACCCCCTCGATCTCTTCGCTGATGCGACGGGCAGTGCGCTTCTTCGTCCCCTTGAAGAGAAGATGTTCGAGAAAATGGGAGATTCCCCCGACTCGGGCGGATTCATGGCGGGCACCGATGCCGCACCAGACCCCGACGGCGACGGTCTGCGAGGCAGGCATCGCGCAGGTGGCGACCCGAAGGCCGTTGGGAAGGGTCGAAACTTGGGGATTCATCGGAATGATACTTCCTGCATTTACTCGGCGCCTCTGCGTTTGCTTGCCCGGCCGCTGCTTCGTATTTGAACTCGGGCTTTCCCAAGCCATTCGCCCCTGACGGGGCTGCTTCGCAGTCCTATCAGCTCCCGCCAGTCGCTGATTTGTTGCGGCTGCGCGAAACTTTTCCTTATTCTTCATTTTTCATTTTGCCTTTCCCTCTTTCCTCCACTTGCCCGGAGCAGGGCCTCGGCCATGACGAGGTCATGGGGCCAGGTGACCTTGAGATTCGGTTTGTGATGCTCGACCAAGGAAACCTTCTTCCCCGCGGCCACGGCTACCGAGACCTCATCGGTAGGGTTACCTGACACGGTGGCAAGTAGATCCCTGATCTCTGCCGCACAAAATACCTGGGGTGTCTGCATTGCCCGTAGAGTGGTGCGATCGACAGTGCCCGCCGCGCACCCCGATGCATCGATCCGATGAAGGGTATCGGTTACGGGCACGGCCAATGCGGAAGCCCCCTCCTGTGCCGCCATCTCAAGGCAGCTGGTAATGAGATCAGGAGTGATCAGGGGCCTCGCCGCGTCATGGATGGCGACGAGTTCAACCCCGGGCGGAAGCGCTTCAAGGCCTCGGCGAACCGATTCATGGCGATGCTCCCCTCCGGGAATCACGGAGGTCAGTTTCGAGATCCCCTCTTCCCTCGCGATCGTACGGAACTCTTCCTCCCTCCCGGGGGGGACGACCAGCACGATTGCGGAAACGGCGACTGTCCCTTCAAAGGCGGAGAGCGTGTGGGCAATCAATGGCTTGCCGGCCAGCAAAACCGTGAGCTTATCCCCGCCGAAACGGTTACCTGACCCGCCGCCCACGATCACTGCGGCGGAAGAGGGAAGCACGAAGCGTGTCATGTTGTTAGGGAAGCGCTGATTAAATCGCATAGAGGCCGTTGCGGGAAGAATGGGCCGCGGGTAAGGCGGCTTGGCGCGAGCATCCCCGCAGTGGGCTGTAAGCGCCAAGCCAACACAGCCCCCGGCCGGTTATCTCCGCAACCCGAAGGGCTGAAGCCATTTGTCGATTTTTGTGGCGTTGCTCGCTCGGGCGAGACCGCTGCGGGTATCGCCCAGCACTCGCGCCTTCAAAAATCAGCAAATGCTCTTCAGCGGCCTTCATGGGATTTAATCAGCGCT
>CANKJN010000124.1 GCA_947482345.1 Spartobacteria bacterium | reverse complement strand
TAGCCTAACACTCCGTCTTACTCGCGGAAGGAGAAAGCAAGCTCTTGGCTTGAAAGATCGGATGGAGAGCTAGGCGGTCAAGGGAAGGTGTAGTGAACTACTCCGACCGCAGACCAACGACGCTATCCGCCGATATCCCAAGCCTATCCCCGCCGCCTGATCGTGATGCGCTTGAGCTTCGCCTCGATCTGCTGACTCTCTGTTTCCAGTTCGGAATCCTCCCGGAAGGCGTTGTGGACGAGGCGGCGGTCGTAAGAATTGAGCGGCTCGGTCTCGATGGGGCGTCCGTTTTCGCGGACGGCACCGGCCAGTTGATGGATACGATGAAGGAAGGCGTCATCGCGCATGGAGCGGTGGTGCTCGACATCCACCACGACGCGGGGAGCCTCGCGGTTCTGCGAGACGAGGATGCGGTTGAGTAGGAACTGGAGGCTCTCCAGGGTCTCGTCGCGGCGGCCGATCAGCCGGTCTGGTTCGTTCGTGCGGATCTGAAGGATGAGGTGTCCGTCACGAAGCTGCTCCTCGATCTCCGCGACGAATCCGAGATGACCGAGGATGGTGTCCAGAACTTCGCGGGGAGTTTGTGTCTGGTTCATCGCTCGCGGGGGAGGGGGTGAGGTTCAGCGTTTTTTGCCGGAACTGCCGCCGCCGTTACCCTTGCCTTTGGAGGGCTTCGACGGGGTCGTTACCTTCTCGAGGGTGGGGAGTGGCTGGTTGCGGGTCCAGTACAGCTGAACGATGGAGAAGATGTTCTGAGTTGTCCAGTAGAGGGCGAGGCCGGAGGCGTAATTGTAGCAGAAGGTGAGGAAGATCACCGGCATGAAGTACATGATCCGCTGTTGGGCGGCGTCGCCGCTCTTCGGGGAGATCGCCATCTGCCAGACCATGGTGCCGGCCATGATGATGGGGAGGAGATTGATCGGGAATCCGAGCACTTCTACGATCGTGTCGGGCTGGGAGAGGTCCTTGATCCAGAGGAAGTGGCTGTTACGCAGCTCGATGGCGCTTCCGAGCATCGAGTAGAAGCCGAAGAAAATCGGGATCTGGACGAGCATCGGGAGGCAGCCGCCGAAGGGATTCACCCCATACTGCTTGTAGAGCTTCATGAGCTCCTCGTTCATCTTGGTCGGATCGTCCTTATATTTCTCGCGAAGTTCGGTCATCTTCGGCGAGAGAAGCTGCATCCGCTTCATGGAGTTGGTCGCCTTGTTCTGGAGGGGCCAGAGGACCGCCTTGATCAGGATGGTCAGGATGATGATCGCGGCGGCGAAGCTGCCGACATAGTGCTGGATCGAGTTCATCGCCCAGAGAAGGAACTCCGAGACGAGATGGAACATTCCGAAGTTCATCACTTTCTGCTGCTCTCCGCCGATCTTGCTCAGGCCGGTGAAGTCCTTCGGACCTGCATAGATGGAGTAGCTGCGGGTGACGGTCTCCCCGGGGGCCAAGGTGATCGGCCCGGTGCCGATGCCGCCGGTGATGCCGTAGACCGGCTGTCCCGCATGGGAGTGCGCCTCATAACGGCGGGCCCAGACACCGCTGCCGGCCTGATCCTTGGCAGGGGTGACGATGGTGCAGAAATACTGACTGGTCACCGAGGCCCACTGGA
Organism: Spartobacteria bacterium; assembly: GCA_947482345.1. Lineage (GTDB taxonomy): Bacteria > Verrucomicrobiota > Verrucomicrobiia > Chthoniobacterales > UBA6821 > UBA6821. The sequence goes on along the minus strand of CANKJN010000124.1, from coordinate 1,879 downwards.
TTCCCGATTCGGGTTGGCTGTAGAGATCCTTTGCAGGATGGGTCTGGATCCCGATGAGGGGGATCTTTCCAGCCTCGAACCAGTTCACGTCGATGGAGGTCATCTTCCCGTCGCGCAGCCAGTTGAAGCAGGTGTAGGTGGGGAGGTCGTTGATGTGGACGGGCGCCTCGCCCCCGGCCGCTATGAAGTAACCGGGGAGGGAGAGTGGCGTGCTTCCCGTGTTCTTGAAGGAGACCTCCAGGCCGATCTGGTATTCCTCCGGGGAGCCGACGCTGCCGGGCAGGGTGAACTTCTTGGTGATCGAGAGACCTCCCGGAACGGAGAGGCTGAAGCTGGAGATGCCGTGGTTCTTGTCGGCATTCATCGTGAAGCCGCCTATCGCGTTTCCGTTGGCATCGCAGAGGGCCCCGATCGGCATGCCCGAGTCCTTGTTCAGGAAGAGGCTCTGATCATGGGCTCCGAGGTGGAGGAACAGGGTGACTGCCTCGATGCCGCCCGTATTGGCCGCAAAGAGATACTCGGCGCGGCTGGTATCCATTGTCTCGCGCTTCGCGGAGATCTCGGGAATGGCGGGGGTGGATCCCGCGGAGGCAGTCGGGGCGGCAACGGGTGAGGGGAGCAGTGCCGTCGGAGGAAGCACGGTCGTCTTGGCGGCCGGAACCGGGGTCGGGGAGGGGGTGGCTGCGGCCGATTTTGCCTTGGCCTCTTTCTGGAGGGCAGCCTGCTGCGCGATGTAGGGGGCGTAGGTCTTGGAGTAGTAATACTGCCAGCCGACAAGTCCTGCGACGGAGAGGGCGATGGCGATCCAGGTGGTGCGGTCGAACATAAGGAGAGTTTTTAAGGCTGAAGGCTAAAGGCTGAAGTTTTGAAATGGTAGAAAGTAACTTGGCTCAGGTTTCAGATATCAAGTTTCAGGTTTCTAAATTCCGGCACGGGGTCAAAGCCGCCGTCGCCCCAGGGGTGGCACTTGCCGATGCGGCGTAGGGAGAGGAGTGACCCGCGGAGGGAACCGTGTGTCTCCAGCGCCTCCAGGGTGTAGGCTGAGCAACTCGGGTGAAAGCGGCACCCGCAACCGGTGCCACCCGTCAGAGCGTGGAGCAGAGGCGAGAGAATCCAACGGTAGAGATGAACCGGAATGCGAAGGAGAAAGGACATGAACAGGTCGAAAGGTGTCTTATGAGATCAAGCTCATGAGTCGGCGAAAATAGAGAGACGCTTGCCAAGACGCAACCATTCCGAGCGGAGTGCCTCCGTCTTTGCGGTTGCGGCAGGCGGCTTTGCCGTGATCACGAGCCAGAGGCCCCGTTTCAGGGAGGGGAGTTGGTGGCGGAAAAAATCCCTGAGGCGCCTCTTGACCCGGTTCCTGACGACAGCCGATCCAACCCTCCGGGAGACAACGACCGCACCCTGCGTGTCCGTTCCGTCGGTGACCATCACCCCCATGCGGAGGAATGTCCCGTGAAAAGAAAGGCCCGCGGAGCGGACCTTTGCATGCTGGTATCCCGAACGAAGCCGCGCAGAACGCGGCAGCGTGAGACTAGGCCTGGGTGTGGCGGGCGTAATGGACCTCGACCCCCTTCGGGAGAAGGCGCTTGCGGCCACGCTGACGACGGCGGCTCAGGATGGCGCGACCGCCTTTGGTCTGCATGCGTGCACGGAAGCCGAATTGGCGTTTGCGCGTGCGCTTGGAAGGTTGGTAGGTGCGCTTCATGTTGTGAAAATCTTTTAAGGAATCGGGTCGGAGAGAATGTCCGGAAGGCGAGGGGGTGTCAATGGAGGAATTGGAGGGAAGTGATTTTTTAGGAATCCTATTGCCCCTGACCCGGTTTCATCCTAGCTTCTCCGCTCCACCAAGGAATCGGTTTCGGTTCCCTTGATG
>CANKJN010000123.1 GCA_947482345.1 Spartobacteria bacterium | reverse complement strand
GCCGACGGCATCCTTCAGGTTCTGGCCCGCGACACCGCGGCCGGCACCGAGAAGATCGTGGAGATCCGAAGCGCCGTGGAAGTCTCGGATGAAGCGGTCGAGGCGATGCTGGCCGGATCGCTGGAACATGCCTTCGAGGACATGGATGCGAGGATCTTCACCGAGGCAAGGCTCAAGGCGGAGGAGATGCTCCCGGCAGTGGAAGCGGCCCTGGCCCAACTCGGATCGGAACTCCCCGGGGAAGAGATCGCGGAAATTCAAAAACAGACCGCCGAAGTCACCGCCGCCCTTGCCACCAAGGAAACCACCCGTCTCAAACAGGCCCTCGCGGGACTCGATCAGGCGACCCAGACCCTGGCGACACGACTCATTGAAAGGGCGACGGGGTGATGGTCCACCTTCATTAGCGCATCATCTAGTTAATCTGTTGTTCCTTGGGCGAACATCTTGAACGTCGATAAATAAGGCTCTTCGCTATTGGGAGTGGGGAAATGTTCCAGAAAAGACACGGAATGAGTTTCACGCAAAGGACGCAACGATCGCAAAGAGGACTTGCTCAACGCTGAGTTTTTCAAGCATCGCTCTTCAAGAACTTGCATAAAAAAAGAGTTGTTTCTCTTTTTGTTTCATCGGGCGCTACTCTTTGATCCTACCTTGGCGACCATTGCGCCCGTTGCGTGAAAACTTCATCTTTCAATCAGCCAACTGTAAACAGCGAGGCGACAACATTTTTTTTCGTTTTTTTGAATCCATTTCCAGCCTTTGGGCGAAAGATCTTGTTGAAACCGGTTCTCACCAACCAGCCCCGATCAACCAACAAAAAAACAAGGAAACAGCCCACAGTATGAAATCATTGATAAAGAAACTTGCATTCGCCCTGAGTATTGCCGCCTTCTCCGGCGCATCCCTGAATGCCGCGGGGCTCGTTGAGACCGCGGTCCCCGACGGCATGACCCCGGAAGGGAACCCCGTGAATGGTAAAGAGAAAAATATCGTCGAGACCGCGGTCAGCGCCGGTTCCTTCAAGACCCTTACTGCCGCCCTCACCGCCGCGGGTCTAGTGGATACCCTCAAGGGAAATGGCCCGTTCACCGTCTTCGCTCCCACGGACGAAGCCTTTGCGAAGCTCCCGCCCGGAACGGTCGAGAATCTCCTCAAGCCCGAGAACAAGGCGATGCTCATCGACATCCTGACTTATCATGTCGTCAGCGGCAATGTACCTTCCGGTACAGCCATCAAGCTCACCGAGGCCACCGCGCTCAATAACAAGAAGATCAAGCTGGAAGCAAAGGAAGGTACTCTCTTTCTGAACACGGCGAAGGTGACCACCGCTGACGTGAAGTGCTCCAACGGAGTGATTCACATCATCGACGCCGTCCTCATGCCGCCCGCAGGGCGGGAAGTCGCCCCAAAAGAGGCTATGAGCGATTCCAATGTAAGCTGCATGAACAGCACTCTTGGAGTGTTTGTAGGCGCCATGTCGCAAGCTGTTCAGGCCCGGCAAAGTCTTCCTGAGGGTGTCGGCGTGCTGGTGGAAACTGTCGCGGCGGACAGTCTCGCTTCGAAGGCCGGCGTGATGGAGTCCGACGTAATCCGGGCTTTCAACGATCAGGTTGTATCTTCCCCCTGCCAGTTTATCAGTCTCATAAACCAGGCTCAGTCGCTCGCCAACGCCTTTGGCGTGGCAAGTAAGGTGTCGCTGACGATCGTTCGAGGTGGCAAAGACAAGGTCATCGATATTTTTCTTAAAGCCTACACCAAATAACGTTTTCCCTGGTGCAGTCCTGACCCGGTCACTGCGAATAAGAAATAACACCACATGTCTCCGCCCCCGGTTCTTTCAAGTCTGGGGGCGGAGTTCTTTTCGTTCTGTGCTGCCCAATCAGATCCAACCCGGACTTCTCTCTGGGAAGTGGCGGGAATTGCTGGGCGAATCCGGAAACCGTTCTATAATTGCAGCCTCCGCGATTCCCAAGAAATGGTGAACACTTCCGCTCCAGTCATCTCAAAGCCAGTCCTGGCGCGAGTCGCGGCGGGTGAGTCTGGCGCCATGAACGTGTGCATCAATCATTACGGGCCAATCGTCTGGACTCTTGTTCGGCGCTACATCAACAACAGCGCCACATCCGAGGATCTCGTCCAGGAAATCTTCACCGAGATCTGGAAAAAAGCTGCGACCTACGACCCCACGATCGCCTCCGAATCCACCTTTATAGGTATGATCGCGCGTCGCCGTGCAATTGATTTTATCCGCCGCCAGGGGCGCAATCCTGGCTTCGAGCCTCTTGAAGTTGCGAGCTCCTTTCCCGATCCGGCACTTGAGACCTCGTCCATTCCCTGCGATACCGAGGCATTAAAATCGTCACTCGAAACCCTTCCGGAAGAGACCCGGAAGCTTTTTCACCTGTTTTTCGATGACGGTTTCACGCATCCGGAAATCGCTGATAAGACCGGTCTGCCTCTTGGCACGGTCAAGACCCGCCTCAGGCGCGGGCTGCTCGCCCTGCGCGATCATCTCAAGCGTGCCGGAATCACCAACACCTACACGGCATCATGAACCCGTCTGATTCTGAAAACCGTTACAATGAACTGCTGGCCGGTCGCGCCCTCGGCGATCTGATGCTGGAAGAGGAGCGCGAACTCGCTTTACTGGGTGAGCAATCAGGCATCTCACCGGACGCGGATCTCGAGTTGCTGGCCGCCTCCCTGGCGGTCGAGTCTGTATTGCAACGGCTCGAACCGATGCCGGCGGGCCTTGCAGCAAGATTGCACCGGAAAGCCGACATGATCGGGCTTCCCGGCGGCTCGCCCATCAATTACCCGCAGGTTCCGGCTTGGAAAAACATCCTACTCAATCCGATGATAGGGTGGGCTGCGGCCGCCGCCATCCTGATTCTTTCGCTTGTTCTCATGCGCACGGAAGCACCGCTGCCTCCGGAACTGGCTGCCGCGCGTCTCCGCTCCCAAGACAAGGACTTGATCGAACGGAATTTCGAAGGCCTCGGCGAGTTCAAGCAAGCCTCGGGGCAGGTCCTCTGGAGCGATGCTCAGCAGCGTGGATTCATGATCCTCACGGGCATTCCCGCTAACGATCCCCGCAAGGCCCAATACCAACTCTGGATCGTGGATCCCACCCGGGATGCCGACGCACCCGTTGATGGCGGTGTTTTCGACATCCCGGGCAATGGTTCGCCAGTAGTGGTTCCCATCGCAGCGAAACTCGCATTATCCAAGCCGCAAGCGTTCGTTATCACGCTCGAACACCCCGGCGGCGTGGTCAAATCGAAGCAGGAGAACCTGGTCGCGCTGGCGAAGAACTAACGTAGAAAGGAATAGATTCAGACAAACCTGAACCGTGCTAAGTTGCACCCTGCCATGAATCGCCTTCAGATCCTCCGTGCCATCCTGCTCATCGGAGCGGGTGCGACCGTTGTTGGCATTGCCGGTTACCGTTACTCGAAATCCCCTGCCGTGAAGGCCTCGACTGCTCCCCGAGT
>CANKJN010000122.1 GCA_947482345.1 Spartobacteria bacterium | reverse complement strand
ATCGTCAGCGAGACGGGCGAGGCCCGCGACGTCCACCAGATGGCCTGCCTCATCGGCTACGGCTGCAGCGCGATCAATCCCTACCTGGCCATCGAGACCATCCGCGAGATGATCGAGAAAGGCTCGGTCGAGACCGATTACGCCACCGCCCTGCTCAACTACAAGAAGGCGCTCCAGAGCGGCCTGCTCAAGATCATGTCCAAGATGGGCATCTCGGTCATCGGCAGCTACCGCGGCGCGCAGATCTTTGAGGCGACCGGCATCTCCACCAAGCTCATCGAGGAGTGTTTCAGCGGCACCCCCTCCCAGATCGAGGGGATCGGATTCGAGGAGATTGCCCGCGAGTCACTTGCTCGCCACGAGATGGCCTACGCCGCGCCCCTTCCCGTCGAGGAGGGCAAGGAAGCCGCCGCGCTTCAGCTCGGAGACCCCGGATTCTACCGCATCCGCCGCGGCGGCGAGCTCCACGCCGTCACCCCGCCGGTCATCAAGAACTTCCACAGCTTCGTCCGCACCAACAAGCCCGAGGACTACAAGGCCTACGTCGCCGCCGTCCTGGCCTCGACCCCTCACTCCCCGCGCAACCTGCTCGAGTTCGTCGCCCGTCCTTCCGGTCCCGTGCCGATCGACGAGGTCGAGCCGATCGAAGACATCCGCCGCCGCTTCACCACGGCCGGCATGTCGCTCGGCGCTCTCAGCCCCGAGGCCCACGAGACGCTCGCCATCGCCATGAACCGCATCGGCGGCAAGTCGAACAGTGGCGAGGGTGGCGAGGATCCCCGCCGGTTCAAGCGCCAGGAGAACGGCGACTGGGCCAACAGCGCCATCAAGCAGATCGCCTCCGGACGCTTCGGCGTCCATGCCGCGTATCTGGCAAGTGCCAAGGAGATCGAGATCAAGATGGCCCAGGGCGCCAAGCCCGGCGAGGGCGGCCAGCTTCCCGGACACAAGGTCACCGCCTACATCGCCAGCCTGCGCAACTCCGTCCCCGGCGTCACCCTCATCTCCCCGCCTCCGCACCACGACATCTACTCGATCGAGGATCTGGCCCAGTTGATCTACGACCTCAAGCAGGTCAATCCCCGCGCCCGCGTCACCGTGAAACTCGTCGCCGAGGCCGGCGTCGGGACGATCGCCGCCGGCGTGGCCAAGGCCCACGCCGACATCATCCTTGTCAGCGGCCACGAGGGGGGCACGGGCGCCTCTCCTCTCAGCTCCGTCAAGCATGCGGGAGGCGCGTGGGAACTCGGCGTCGCCGAGACCCATCAGGTCCTCCTGCTCAATGGACTCCGCAACCGCGTGACCCTTCGCACCGACGGCGGCATGCGCACCGGCGAGGACATCATCCACGCCACCCTGCTCGGAGCCGAGGAGTACAACTTCGGAACAGCCGCCCTCATCGCGATGGGCTGCGTCTATGTCCGCCAGTGCCACCTCAACAACTGCCCCGTCGGCGTCGCCACCCTGGACGACCGCCTGCGCGCCAAGTTCAAGGGCAAGCCCGAGAACGTCGTCAACTTCTTCAACGCCGTCGCCCAGGAGGTCCGCGAGATCATGGCCCGCCTCGGCTTCCGCACCATCGACGAGATGGTCGGCCGCACCGAGTGCCTCCGCCAGAAGCACATTCCTGATCACCCCAAGGCCAACACGGTCAACCTTTCCCGCCTGCTCAAGGATGTGGTGAAGGACGATCCGACGGCCGTCCGCTACGCCACGCGCGACCGCAACGACCCCGAGCACGACCAACCCCTCGACGACATCATCCTGCAGGATGCCGAGGAGTCGATCCGCGACGCGAAGGCCGTGAAACTCTCCTACAAGGTCGACAACACGAACCGCTCCATCGCGACGAAAGTTTCCGGAGAGGTCGCCTATCAGTACGGTGAGCAGGGACTCCCCGAGGGAACCCTCGAACTCGACCTCACCGGCACCGCCGGCCAGAGCTTCGGCGCCTTTTTAGCACCGGGCATCCGGCTTGTTCTGACGGGCGAGGGGAACGACTACGTCGGCAAGAGCATGAGCGGCGGCGAGATCGTCGTCCGCCCGCTCCCCGGACACCGCTTCGTTCCCGAGAAGAACAGCATCATCGGCAACACCGTCCTTTACGGAGCCATTGCCGGCCACCTCTTCGCCAACGGCCGCGCCGGCGAGCGCTTCTGCGTCCGCAACTCCGGCGGCACCGCCGTCGTCGAGGGGATCGGTGACCACGGTTGCGAATACATGACCGGCGGCACGGTCGTCGTCCTCGGCTCCACGGGCAAGAACTTCGGCGCGGGCATGACCGGCGGCGAGGCCTTTGTCCTGGATCTTGAGAACAAGTTCCTCGGCCGCTACAACGACCAACTCGTCGGAGCCGACCGGATTACTTCCGCGGAGGACGAAGCAAAGCTGAAGGATCTGATCACAAAGCATCACGAGAAGACCGGCAGCCCGCTGGCCGCACGCATCCTAGCCGACTGGAAGGCCCACCTTGCAGAGTTCTGGAAGGTCACCCCTCATGTCCCCGCGGCCAAGCCGATCGAGGAGAAGAAGGTCGAGGAAGGCAAGACCATCATCACCGAGGCCATCACCGCTTCGCCGAAGGCGTAGCAAAAGACTGAAGGCTGAAGGCTGTTAGGGCGGAAGTCAGGCTGCAGAGAGATGCGGGGCTTGGGGTTATCATCCCAAGCCTTTCCGCTTCTTTCCTTTTCTCTTTTTTGCTGTGCATGGCCCGTTTCTTGCTAGCTTCTAAGTATGAAAAACAGCGCACAGCTGGCCCCGAGGATCGTGCAGCAGTTGGCGATCTTCCTTGAGAACAAGCCGGGGGCGCTGGCCTCCGTCTGCGACGCCCTTGCCGGCGCGAAGATCAACATCTACGGACTCACCGTCTCAGACACCACCGACCATGCCGTCGTCAGGATGGTCGTCGACAACACTCCCCGCGCCCTGACGATCTTCGAATCGCACGGCACCCTGGTCATCGAGAGCGACGTCCTGATGATCCAGAACGACAATAAGCCCGGCAGCCTCTCACGGATCGCCCATACCCTCTCTGCCAGGAAGATCAACATCGAGTACGGCTACCTCGCCTCAATGCCCTCGGCGAAGAAGGGCCTACTGATTCTCCGCGTCACCGATGCGAAAAGGGCGCTTACCGTACTCAAAAAGCTCGACGCCGAGTAGTGGCTTGCGGGGATTGGCGGTTAGCGTCGTTTGCCTTCGGTCGAAGTAGTTCACTACACCGTCCCTAGGCCGCCTAGCTCTCCATCCAACCACTCTGCGCCTGGAGAAGGGTGCCGTGATGTAAAAAGTTGTGTGTGTCGTTGAGTTCGATCTTCCAAGCCCTTCGGATCATTCAGCCCTAAAAACGCCTTCGTCGCAGGAATATCCGTTTCGTTTATTTCGTTTGTTGCGTTCATTTCGCAGGCGTGGCATGTTAAAAACCATGGCCACCACATCACAAGCGTCCGGTTATAAGTCCCACAGCATCAACTGGTTATTTTTGTGAGGAATATAAGCTTTGAAGTCGGTTTCTGTAAGTAGTTCATGGATAGGCACCTTCTCAAACGAATGAATACTCAAAAGCTGGAAGGTTCTGTGGAGTCT
>CANKJN010000121.1 GCA_947482345.1 Spartobacteria bacterium | reverse complement strand
AAGTTCTTCAGCCAGAAAGTTACGCTGCTTCAGACCTACAAGGTCGCCAAGGTAGGATCAAAGAGTAGCGCCCGATGGAGCGGAGGAGGGAGGAAAGCTGAGACCTGAGACCTGAGACCTGGAGGGCTGAACCAAGCACCTGGGTAGCTGTGCGGTAGATCAACGCGAATGCGGGCCCCACAAGGCGGCACCGCTTTGCGATCGTTGCGTCCTTTGCGTGAAACTCATTCCGTGTCTTTTCCGGAACATTTCCCCACTTCCAATAGTGAAGAGCCTCTCTTTCATATTCGGAGTTCGTGTTTATCGAGTTTTCCCTTTTCCTCACCACCGACTCCCGATCCCCATACCCATACCCATACCCAATACACCCGCCCGCGGACACCCGCCCGGGGTATCTCTTCCTTGCATCCAGCTCCTTCTGGGGTAGAGTTCAAGTTTATGTCCGATAAACCCGTTTCCACGAGCAACAAGATTGTTCTCCAGCTTGTAGTCTGGATTCCTCTTCTGGCCACCGCTTTTGCCATTTACAGCCTCTGGGGCCGTTTCATCACTCCCGTCGACCTGACCCTGCTGCTGGTTGGCTACATTCTCTGTGCCCTCGGCATCACCATAGGCTATCATAGGATGCTGACCCATAAGGGTTTCGAGGCTCCTGGCTGGATCCGTGGCTTCTTCCTGATCTGCGGGTCGATGGCCTTCCAAGGCCCCGCCCTGAACTGGGCGGCCACCCACATCCAGCACCATGCCAACTCCGACGAGGAGGGGGATCCGCACAGCCCCCTGAAGAGCTTCTTCCATGCCCATGTCGGCTGGATTCTGGATGATTTTTCCCCAGACGTTCCCCGCTACGCCGGCCCCCTCCTCAAGGACAAGTTGGTGGTCTTTGTCAGCAAGACCTTCTTGGTTTGGGCCCTTCTGAGCCTCCTGATCCCCTTCCTCGTCGGGTACGCCTTCGGTGGACTCAAGGGAGGCATCTACGGATTCATCTGGGGTGGCCTCGTCCGGATGTTCCTCAACCACCATGTCACCTGGGCGGTGAACTCGGTCTGCCACACCTACGGCGGCCGCGAATTCGTCACGACCGACCAGAGCCGGAATAACCTCCTCGTGGGCCTCCTCGCCATGGGAGAGGGTTGGCACAACAACCACCACGCCTTCCCCCGCTCCGCCAACCACGGCATGCACTGGTGGCAGATCGATCCCTCCGCCTACATCATTGGCACACTCGAGAAGTTCGGCCTGATCAGGAATGTTGTCCGCATCGCGCCCGAGCGTCTCGCCAAGCGCCGATTGGCCGCTGATGTGCAGGAAGAGAGGGATGTCCTTCCGGGTGTCGTCCTGGAGACAGGTACGGCTGCCGCACTCATGGCAGGCACCGTGGCCGAAGCCGTCTCGCAGGCAGCGGCACAGCAACCCCCGCTCTAAAAAGCGGAGAGCGGCGTCATGACCGCATGACATGAACAGGCCACGATCCATGAATCGTGTCCTCTCTCATTTGGGTGAGGTCTACGGGGTCATGCTCCGCAATTCCCTCATCCGGGAGATGAGCTTCAAGCTCAACTTCCTGCTCTGGATGCTGGTGGAGGTGCTCTGGTTCCTGGGGCAGATCATCTTCATCGAGGTGGTCTTCGCCTACGTGGGCGAGATCGGGGGGTGGTCGAAATGGGAGGTAGTGCTCCTCATCGGAACCCATCAGTTGATCGGTCAGCTCTTCCAGGCCTTCTTCTACACGAACCTGGCGAATCTTCCTGAGCTCGTGAGGACGGGGAGGATGGACTTCATGCTCCTGTTGCCGGTCGACACCCAGTTCGTCGTCTCTCTCAAGCAGTTCGGCATGGACAACGTGGTGAATGCCTTGGTCGGGTCGGGCTTCGTGATTTTCTCCCTCTGGAAGCTCGCGGTCGTGCCGACGGCGGCGCAGTTCCTGCTCTATGCCGTTGCCGTCTGCTGCGGGATCCTGATCCACTACGGCATCATGCTGACCTTCGCGGCCTCCAGTTTCTGGATGGTCCGCTCGCAGGGTCTCATCTACGGCTACTACAGCCTCTTCAACATCGGCCGTTATCCCGACACCATCTACCGGGGAGCCTTCAAACTGGTCTTCAGTTGGCTGGTGCCGGTGATCATCGTCGCGAATATTCCCGCCAGGCTCCTGATCCATGCCACGGAGAATCCCTGGCCTATCATGTTCCAACTCATCGCCGCGACGCTCTTCATCGTCGGGGCCACCCGGCTCATGTGGAACTCGGCCCTAGGACACTATTCGAGCGCGAGCTCGTGATTTGCATCAAGGGTTCTTTGCTTTTTAAGCAAGAGGGTAGATGCAGGAGGGGTTTCTTTTAACTGCTTGCTGCCGGACGAAATCTTAAACCTGCTTTCTGACCGGGATACCTTTGGCTGCAAGTTCCCTCTTCACATCCCCCACAGTGTACGTTCCGAAGTGGAAGATACTGGCGGCGAGGACGGCATCTGCCTTGCCAACTGTAAGCACCTCGGACATGTGGGCGATATCACCGGCTCCGCCGCTGGCGATGACCGGAATACCGATGGCATCGCTCACGGCGGCGGTCAGTTCGAGATCGTAGCCTCTCTTGGTGCCGTCTGAGTCCATGCTGGTGAGGAGGATTTCCCCGGCGCCTCGCTTGGCGACTTCGATGGCCCAGTCGACGGCCTGCCACGTGGTCGGCTTGCGGCCGCCGTGGGTGTGGACGATCCAGCCGCCGTTTCCGTCACGGCGCGCATCGATGGCCACGACGACGCACTGGGAGCCGAAGCCTTCTGCCGAGGCATTCACGAGATTCGGGTCATCAAGGGCGGCGGTGTTCATGCTGACCTTATCTGCACCGGCCAGAAGCATGGCGCGGACATCCTCGACCTTGCGGATCCCTCCGCCGACGGTGAGGGGCATGAAGCAGGCGTCGGCCGTCTTCTCGACGACTTCACGCATGGTGGCGCGGCCCTCGAGGGAGGCAGTGATGTCTAGGAAGACCAGTTCGTCCGCCCCTTGGGCATCATAGGCACGGGCACACTCGACCGGATCCCCCGCATCGCGGATATTTTCGAACTTGGTTCCCTTGACGACCCTGCCGCCATCAACGTCGAGACAGGGGATGATGCGTTTACTGAGCATCGGGAGACACTAAAGGATGAAGGAAAAAGGAAAAAGGCATAAGTAGCTTTTAGATCCATAAAGGGTTGCGCCGCGGTCTCCGTGGCTTAAATTCCCTTTTTGTCATGACCAAGCGCGCCCTCATGATCCAAGTTGCCCGTCTGCTGCCTCTTCTGGCTGCGGTGCTCCTGCCGGGCTGCGCCCTCTTCGAGGAGGGTGCCGGGCTTTCCAATTTCCGCACGGTGATCGTCGATGCCGGCCACGGTGGCTACGACAACGGTGCCAAGGCGGTCAAAGGCCTGCCCGAGAAGATGCTGACCCTCGACATGGCCCGCAGGGTGAAGCCGCTGCTGGAGGCCAGAGGCTACCGTGTCGTGATGACCAGGACGACCGATGTCTTCATCCCGCTGGGGGGACGAACCGGGATCTCCAATGCGCACCCTGACGCCGCCTTCGTGAGCATCCATTTCAACTCCTCTCCGCGGCGGGCTGCCAACGGGGTCGAGACCTATTATTATAATCCCCGCTCCGCACCGCTGGCTTCCAACATCCTGCGCGAGATCGCCACCTGCTACGGATCCCACAGCCGCGGGGTGAAGTTCGCCCGCTACTATGTGCTGCATCACAACCAGCGCCCCGCAACCCTTCTGGAACTCGGATTCGTCTCCAATGCCAAGGAGAACTCCTCCCTTCAGAATCCACGGGTCCGACAGCTGCTGGCCGAAAAGATCGCCGCAGGAATCGCCCGGGGTCACGGCGGAAGGGCGCCCGTTACGGGCTCGTAACAGGGTTAGGATTCCCGCCTCATGAGGCAAGGCGGAGGTGACCATTGAAATCCTGGCTCCCTCACTGATCTGAGTTCAGGCCAAGCGAGGGTTCTGATGATAGTTCTAACGTCAAAGGTGACTCACGGCTGCCCGTGGCGCGGATCCTGCTCCGCAGAAGGCGTGACGCGTGTAGCCGTTGAGCCCACCGACTTGTTCGGTTCATTCATTTTAATTCTACTGAGCATTCCTGAGGGGCGTCTTTCGGTATGCTT
>CANKJN010000120.1 GCA_947482345.1 Spartobacteria bacterium | reverse complement strand
CAACCTCCTCCTGGCTGCCACAGCCGCCAACCTCTCACTCTGGATGAGGAAGATCCTCTCGGCTCTCGTTCAAATCCTATCCCAAATACCTCTCCACATCCCAATCCCAATCTCCCCTCCTCTCCAAAGGGCTTTTTAAGGGCCGACTACTTCAGGTAATCCAAGGCACCTCGGGCCGCACGGGTCCCGGTGGCAAAACACCCTTGAAGGAGGTAGCCGCCCGTAGGAGCCTCCCAATCGAGCATCTCTCCGGCCACAAAGAGGCCGGGAAGCCGCTTCAACATCAGGTTTTCATCCAACCCTTCAAAGGAGACCCCTCCGGCCGATGAGATGGCCTCTTCGATCGGTCTGGGGCCGGTGAGGGGGATCGACAGGTTTTTGGTCAGCGTTGCCAAGGTGAGGGGATCCTGAGTTGCGAGTTCGCCTGCCTTGGCGCCAAGTAGGGCGGAGGCCGAGGGGCTCAGACGCCAGGACTTGGAGGCTAATGCGATAAAATCTTTCTGAAAGTGAGTTATCTTTAAAGCCAGTTCCTTCGCATTAAAAGATGGCTTTAGGTCGATTTTAAGAGCCGGATTACTCATGCTTCGGAGGGTATTTCCAAGTTGATAGAGGGCCCCTCCTTCGAGGCCATATTTGGTGATGAGGAGTTCACCCTGGACTGTCTGCTCTCCTGCGGTTACGGCGATATTTTTGAGTGGAAGGCCCTCGATCTTGGGTAAGATGTCCTTATTACTGAAGTAGTCATCCCAATTCACTTTCCATCCGCAATTTGCAGGAAGGAATGGAGCGATCTTGATTCCCAGGGATTGAAATCCGGAAGTCCAAGAAGCATTGGAGCCAGTTTGGGGCCAGGAAGCTCCACCCAGAGCAAGGATCACCATCCGTGAAGATTCCTGTATCTGTCCCTCGGGAGTTTGGAATAAAAGATGGAAATGGTCATCCTGGGGGCTGATCTCCATCAGACGATGGCGGGTCTTGATCGTAACTCCGAGTGTTTTGAGATGCCTTACCCAACTTCTTAAGAGTGGGGCAGCCTTAAACTCTTTGGGAAAAACCCTCCCACTTGTCCCGATAAAGGTTTCAATCCCAAGTGAGTGAGACCAGTCACGTAGATCGTCGTTACTGAAGCCACCTAAGAGTGATGTCCAGTATCCTTCTATAAAAGACCCTTGATAGCGTGACGCAAACCGCTCTTTAGGGTCCGAATGGGTCAGATTGAGGCCGCCGTGACCGGCGACCAGGAACTTGCGCCCGACCGATGGCATCCCTTCGTAGAGGGTAACCTTTGCACCCCCCTTTGCCGCCACTTCTGCAGCCCGAAGTCCCGCCGGACCACCGCCAATAATCGTGAGGTTCGCCAACGGTTTGAGGGGGGTATTCTTAAATAATGATTAAACCGTAATAAATACGTTTAACCAGTTGTTCTCAAGCCACTAGCAATAGCATTGATTGAGAGCAATACGCGAGGAAGCAGAGCCTCCGCTTTGGCGGGGTTCTCCTGCTTGGCGGCACGCCATTCCTTAATCGTGGCGATTTGTTGCTCATGTAGTAGTGCCAAGGCCCTGGCTCTAAGTTGGAGTGTCTTGCCCATTCGAGGACGACGTTCCTCGAGGCTTCCACCGAAGACGTTGCGGAGCTGTTCCTTGGTGCGTTCAAACTCGGCTGAGATGATTCCGAAGATATTCTCGCGAATCTGAGGATCGGTCACTAACTGAGCATAATCCTGCATGATGGAAAGATCGGCGCTTGCCATGTTAGTTTCCACATTAGATAGGACGTAGTAGAGGAAGGAGTAGTTCCTAAGTTCAGTCTGGAGAGTCTTGAACTTTTCGGGTTCCTGCTTCTCCAGTGCCTCGAGGGCGCTGCCGACTCCGAACCATCCCGGCAGGTAGTAGCGGCACTGGTTCCAGCTGAAGACCCACGGGATAGCCCGAAGGTCGGCCAGGCTGCGCTGTCCGGAACGGCGCTTCGGACGGGAGCCGATGCGGCTTGATTCCAAAGCGTCGATCGGGGTCGCCTGATCGTAGAAGGTGATGAATCCCGGAGCATCGATAAGCGCCCGATAGGCCGTGCGGCTTGTCTTTGCCAGGAAATCGGCGATCCCCGAGCAGGTCTCCAGACTACGATCGGGGCGGTGTCCAGCCAGCGAGATGCTCGTGACACCTGCCAGTAGAAGCTCGAGATGGTAGGTGGCCGTCGAGACATTGGCATATTTCTGGGCAATCGTTTCCCCCTGCTCGGTCATCCGGTGATCTCCCTGAAGCGCTCCGGGAGGGAGTGCATCCAGGAAGAGGTGGGTCGGGCCGGCTCCTCGGCTGATCGTGCCACCGCGCCCGTGGAAGAATCGCAGTCCAACGCCCGCGTCGGAAGCGACCTTGGTCATGGCTTTCTGGGCCTCGTGGAGTCCCCACTGGCTGGCCATGATCCCGCAATCCTTGTTGCTGTCGCTGTAGCCGATCATGACCTGCTGGACAGGCATGCGACCGTGACGACTGTCGAGTGATGCCTTGGAGACGGGCTCCGCGAGGAACTCCCGGAGCAGGGTCGGGCTGAGTTCCAAGTCGTCCAGCGTCTCGAAGAGCGGAACGATGGGGAGAGGTGAGGCCAGGCAGCCATCCTTCCACAGGGTGAGTCCTGCCTCGCGTGCGAGGATCGGGATGACCAGCAGGTCCGAGAGTTGCCGTGTCATGCTGACGATCAGGGAGCCGACCCCTTCCCGACCATGCTCGCGGATCTGCTCCCGGAGCGTGTCGTAGCAGCTCAGGACGGCGTCCGCCTCGGCCCCGAGTCCCAGATGATTGTTGGCGCCGAGGAAGGGGCGGGGTGAGCAGAGTTCCTTCCTCAGGAATTCCAGTCTCTTCGCCTCACTCCATTCGGGGAACTTCTCCCCCTCGGGAATGCCGGCCGCCTTGAGCAGTTGCGCCATCGCCAGATCATGGGTCCGGCTGTTCTGGCGGATATCGAGTTCCGCAAGGTGGAATCCGAAGACATCGAGGATCCGAAGAACCGGCCAGACCGTCTCGCGGATGAGGCGCTGTCCACCCACTTCATCGAGGCTCTCCCGGAGAATCTCCAGATCGGCGGCAACCTCTTCGGGATGATGATAGCGCACTCCGGATTCCGTGATCCAGGCACGGTCCGCCGCCCCGACCTGCAGGGGGAGACGCCCCTGGATGAGCAGTACGAACTGGCGCCATGGCTCGCCGGGATGTCGTGCGATAATCTGATCGCCGAGAGTGCCGAGTTCGGCGCGAAGGACGGAAACCCGTTCAAGAAGTGCGGGTGATGCTTTCTGGAAGTGGCTGGATAGGGGAAGCGCCTCCGCGAGGGAATCTAGCTGGCGGTGAAGCACGAGCAGGGCGTTGAGACGAAGTTCGCGCAGGGTCTCACGGGTGACAGCCGCCGTGACAAACGGGTGACCGTCACGATCTCCTCCAACCCAAGTGCCGAAGCTCAGGCGTGGCCGGGTCTCGGGTGCGCCGAGGAGTTCCGGAGGGAAGCCAAGTTCGTTCCAGGCCCAGCGTAGGCGCATGTCGATCTGGGTGACGACCTGCGGCAGGATGTCCCTCAGGTAGAACATGAGAGCCCGGCGTTCGTCGGCCACGTCCGGCTGATCAAGGAAGATCTCACCGCTCCTCCAAAGGCGCTCGAGGCAGATCTTGATCTTGCGGCGGATTTCGAGCCGCTCGCTCGGGGTCAGATCCTCGCGGTCGAGTTCAGCGAGGAGTTGGTGGATCGAGCGGTGCTGGTCCAGAACCGCCCCGCGCTTCGCCTCGGTCGGGTGGGCGGTGAAGACCGGCTCCACGCGCACTCCCGGCAGGTAGGCGGCGATCTCCTGGGGGGTCCATCCCTTGGCGGCGAGACGGGAGAGTTGGTTCCCCCAGAGCCCGCGTTCGTAGGCGAGTCCCTCGTGGATCTCCCGCAGGCGCCGCGTCCTGGCGGCGGCATTCGCCTCGACGATATTGAGAAGCTGGAACGCGATCGAGTACGCCTGCTCCAGACCCCTGGCACCGCCGGTTCCCGTCTCATCCCCGTTAAGCCATGGTAGACGGCTGCGTGTTTCGTCCTCCCCGAGTTCCTCAAGCACCTCGTTGAGGCAGGTCATCAGTTCACGCAGATCACGGTCGATCTTGGCGAATCCGTCGGAGAGATAGTTGGTTTCCATGGAAAGGTCGGTGCGAATCATTGCCTCTGTGGTTAAAAAATCCAACTCAACAGAGCAAAAACTTTGCCAACCCCGGAGCTGTCATGCCTTATTTCTAGGGAACCGCTGATTAAATCCAGATTTTGCAATGGAACTATGACACAAGGTTTCGAGGGTTCACCAAGATGGCGAAGACGAAGCAAGTGAGGGAGAACCACGAAAAACGCGAAAGTCACGAAATGCCGAGGGGTGAGAGAAGGGAAAATGGAGTCCAATTACTTCCTTCATTTCGTGCTTTTCGTGACGGTATGAAGTCATTGAAGTAACCGGCGCT
>CANKJN010000119.1 GCA_947482345.1 Spartobacteria bacterium | reverse complement strand
TTCTCTCACCCCTCGGCATTTCGTGACTTTCGCGTTTTTCGTGGTTCTCCCTCCCTTACTTCGTCTTCACCATCTTGGTGAACACACCAGACCTGTTGTCAGGGTTCCATTGCAAAATCTGGGTTCATTACAGGTTTACTTGACCGCCTGGCTCTGGCCTCAAATACCCGTCATACAAACCGTCGCCTCTTTCCTGAGTTCCATTTAACCCGGATTGCGCAATAGAGCGGTGTTGACAGGTTTGAGCGGTTCACCCGGATGGTGAGTCCCTGGAAGGCTTAAAAGCGTTGGCGCCTCGCTGTTTACAGTAGGTTGATTGAAGGATGATGTTTTCACGCAACGGGCGCAAAGGTCGCCAAGGTAGGATTAAAGAGTAGCGCCCGATGAAACAGAAAAGAGAAACAACTCTGTTTTTATGCAAGCTCTTGAAAAGCGATCCTTGAAAAGCTCAGCGACGCGGAAGCCCTCTTTGCGATCGTTGCGTCCTTTGCGTGAAACTCATTCCGTGTCTTTTCCGGAACATTTCCTCACTCCCAATAGCGAAGAGCCTTAACTCTTTTAACGCCGCCTCCCATGATCTCAGCAATTCCCAATGCAAATTCCGGGATTAAGTCATCTCTTCAAATCCTCAATCCCTGCTGAGTTCGCAGGAGTGGGCGGCGAAGCCCGCTCCGAAGGCGGTGAGCCAGAGGTTGCGGGATGGCGTTTTCAAGGCCTCCTGCAGGGCGACGAGAACGCTCGGGCTGCTGATGTTGCCGTAACGCCTGAGGACTTCACGGGTTTCGGTCAACTGATGATCCGGGAGTGCCGCCTCCAGCGCCTCGACGACATCGCGGCCGCCGGTGTGGGCGATGACTTTATCAGGTTCGCACGAGCGGAGCCCATAGAGCTCCTTCACGGCTTCCGCTGCCAGTGAGGGAACGGAGCGGTGGAGTTGGTTTTTGAGTTTTCCATTGGCATTCACGAAACGGATCTTCTCCCGATGCTCCGGCTTGTGGAGTGTCCGGAAATTCGAGAATCGGAACTGATTGCCAAGGTTTTCAGAGCGCCAGAGGCACGCGGCAGCACCATCTCCAAAAAGACAAAGGCTGATCAGGACACCCGGATCGTCATCCACATAAAAGGCCGCCGAGGAGATCTCGACGGCTACCGTGGCGATCAAAGCTCCTGGTTTTGCAGCAGCTATCCCACGAGCCGCCTCCAGCATCGGGAGAGCCGCGCCGCAGCCGAGTCCGAGGAGGTCTTGGAGGAAGGCGTCCGGACGCATACCGAGTTTTTCGGAGACATGGCTGGAAAGACCCGGGCAGAGGTAGCCAGTGCAGGTGCAGATCAGGAGTGCGTCGATTTCAGAGGGTTTGACCCCTGCCGCCTCACACGCCTTTTGCAGGGCCTGAGCGGCCAGACGGGGTGCGTGTTCTTCAAAGATCCGGTGCAATCCCCCTGCATCCTCTCCCAGCACATCCGCGATGCGTGAGGGTGAGAGGCGGCGTGTCTCGATACCCGAATCCCCGCAGAGAACCTTCTCCAGAATCTGGCGGGATCGGGGCTTGATGGTCTCCATTGACTCGGAGGAGGAGAGGATCCGGAAGCACTCCTGCTGGGAGTATTCGTGTTCTGGAAAAGCGGTCGCGAGCGATTGGAGGTGCATGGGGAGAGTGAATCTTCGGGCCTTAATTTTTCTTACCGCAGGAGTCGATAGAGGGCTCCGTAGGGGAGCAGGTGTGCCGAGGCCGCCATCTCCAGAAGCTTCAGGCCGGGGCGGCTTGTCATCACGGGATGGATCATGGAGGCAAGCCTCATGCGGCGTCGGAAATGCCTCTGCTGGGCCGCGTCACTTTGAGTTGCAGCCTCCACCCAGGAGATCCTTCCCGCTGCGTAATCCATGGCGGGTTGGATGGCCTGATCGGCCGCTTCCAGAGCCATGCTCATTCCGTTGCCGGTGAACGGTGGAATCATCAAGGCGGCATCCCCGATAGAGAACGATGCCGATGCAGTCCTGCCGAAACGAAACCCAGCTACTCCGCAAAAGCTCTCGGGATCCGGAACGGCCTCTTCGATGCGCTTGGCCAGTCGGTGCAGGCCACCGGCTTTCAGGCATCCGAGCAGGAGACCTACACCCTTTCCGGAAGCTGATCCGGCATGAAAGAGGCCGCAGAGATTCACCCTCCCACCCTCGATGCGAGCGAGTCCGGCATAGCCGGATGTCCCGACGTGCATCTCGAGATCATGGGTCAGTTTTAGATCCCTTACATGGCATTTCAGTCCGATCCAGGGCGAGGATTGCCGCACGCGACCCGCGGCCCAGACGACTCCTTCCCCGGACCGGAGGCGGGATTCGGTCATGAGGTTACCGCCTAGGCGCGTGAATCGTTTCTGCAGGCGGTCATCGAGATTGCGCCGCGAAATCCCCCGACCCGAAACACCGATTTCACCCAGTTGTCGGGAATCATTGCGCCAGCATGAGCTCTTGAGCGGAACGGCGTCATCCAGATCGCGGGCGATTCCGAGCCGCTCCAGTGTCTCATCACTCACGCCGCTGAGGAATTCCCCGCAGACCCGGTGGCGCGGGTAACTTCCCGCCTCATGGAGCGTGACGGGAACACCTCTTTCCCTAAGGGCGACCCCGAGGGCGAGGCCGGCTAATCCACCCCCGGCAATGGTGATGCAACGATTCATGCCATTTCCATGATTAGTCTGGTGGAATTAGCGAAGGGATTTTGGTGATGGGCTAGGCGGAAGACCAAGGGCAACCAAGCCGGTGGGGACGGGCGCGGTAGCCTGCGGCGCATGCCGCAGCCTCGAAGAGGTGGCACTGTCCGCCGGAAGGCGGATGCCATCAATCTGAAGATAACCCGAGGGATGACAACAACACCGATCGCCGAAAGAACCAGCTGATTTCATCGGAATAAGAGTGGAGATGGCATCAGCTGGTTGGTTTCCTGATGGCCATGAGGCGGAGGCTTCCCCGTCCTGATTCGTATTCCTTCACGTTCCAGTGAGCCGGGTCAAGACCGAGGAGTGAGGGTAGTTCCCCCTTGATAAAACCGGCACGGATGCTGGCCGGCATGTCGTGTCGGGTAACTTCCCCCGCCAGCGGGAGAACCATCCTCGCAAGTCTCATGGGAAGTGTCTTGCGGAGGGGCTCGCTGAAAAGGAGCAGGCGGAATTCCTGCAGCTTGCCGCCAAGGGTTCGGAGTGCTTCGGAATCGAAATGGTGGAGGATCAGATTGCCGATGCAGGCATCTGCTTTGCCATCAGTCAGTGTCTCGAGAAAGTTTCCCCGGATCCAATGGATGCCGGAGGGGAGCTCCTCGGGGCGAGCTCTCAGATCCAGTCCGGCAATGATGGCCTTCGGTAGCATGCCGTGCAGACGCCTCAAGAGGTGCCCATCGCCCGCGCCCAACTCCAGAAGAGAGTGGATTTTCTCGGAATGCTCCCGAAGCTTTGACCTGATCCAGCGTTCGTTCCCGAGAAAGGCATTGATGAACCGAAGATCCAGCCTGCTCCTGATGGCTCGGGGGTCGGCGGCATCCATTGAGTCGAGCAACTCGGGAACAAGGAGTCGCTGTTTCATCATTCCCTAGAAAAGCTCGTGTCCGAGGACGCTGAGGCAGTAGAGCGCGGCGGTTTCCGCGCGCAGAATCATTGGCCCGAGAGTCACGGGGATGGCACCGGCTGCCAGTGCGGCGGCCGATTCCTCAGGGGTGAAGTCTCCCTCGGGACCGACCAGCGCGGTGATGGAGGGGTGGGTAGGGGCCTTTTTCAGGGCTTCCTTGATCGACACGGCGCCCGGTTGGAGTGAGGCGAGAAGAAGGAGGCCTTCGCGGGGTTGCCGGAGGAATTCCTCCAGGGAGCAGGGGGTGGTGACTGCGGGAACCTGATTCCGCCCGCACTGCTTGCAGGCCTCGAGCGCAATCTGCTGCCAGCGCTCGCGCTTGCGCTCTGAATCATCTTCATCGAGGCGCACCACCGTGCGTCGGGTGAGCAGGGGAACGATCGTGGAGGTGCCGAGTTCCACCGCCTTCTGAAGGATCAGATCCATGTTCTTTCCCTTGGGGACGGCCTGGGCAAGCGTGATCGCCGCGCGAAGGGGTGGGGTGATCGTCCGCTCCCCGATTCTGACCCGGCAGTGCTTGCGGTGAACCTCTGTCAGCACCGCATCGGCCACCGATCCCTCGCCGTCAAAGATCGTGAGCGCATCACCGACCGTCAGTCTCAACACATCGGCGCAGTGATGGGAGTCCTCGGAACCGAGGGCCGGGTTCTCAGAGGTCCACTCCCCAGGATTCAGATAAAATCTATGAATCGACATGGCTGAAAGATTAAACCCGAACTCCGAAGTTGAGCAGAGTGATTTTTCACAATCTACTGACCGCAAGGAAGTATTTGCCTCGCTCGCGCCCGCTCGTCTCGCCCTTTGGGCTGCACTTTGTGCAGGCTCACCAGCCCCTTCCCAAGGGCATGGGGTGCCTCGCTCGCGCCCGCTCGTCTCGCCCTTTGGGCTGCACTTTGTGCAGGCTCACCAGCCCCTTCCCAAGGGCATGGGGTGCCT
>CANKJN010000118.1 GCA_947482345.1 Spartobacteria bacterium | reverse complement strand
GCCTCAAAATCGTGAACTTGCCTACCGATGGGCGGGGTTGTTTTTGCATATCCCTGCCATGTGGCAGGTTAAAATCTCCCCGTCCATCACCACTTTATCCCAACCACTTTTACCTTCCACTTGCCTCCTCTATGGGATGGCTGTGATTTCTCATTATTCATTTCGCTTACCTTATCCCTCCTACCTCCCCTTGCCGAAGAGCATTGTGTGAAAGGTCTTGAGGACGACTTCAGCATCGAGCCGTAGGGAGAAGTTCCTGATGTAGTAGAGATCGTAGGAGAATTTCTCGATGGTATCCTCCAGCGAGGCGCCGTAGGGATAGTTCACCTGGGCCCATCCCGTGATGCCCGGCCTAACCAGATGACGGTAGTGATAGTGGGGGATCTGCCGCTCGTAATCGGCTACCAACCTCACCCACTCGGCGCGCGGGCCGATCAGGCTCATGTCCCCCTTAAGCACATTCCAGAGCTGGGGAAGCTCATCCAGACGCGACTTTCTCAGGAAGGAGCCGAGTCGGGACACCCTGCTGTCACCTTCCCGGGTGTAGCCATCGCCCTTGTCGCTTCCCACCTTCATCGTGCGGAACTTGTAGAGCGTGAAAGGCACTCCGTGAATGCCGGTCCGTGGCTGTGAGTAGATCACCGGCCTCCCGTCGAGAATCAAGATCACCAGCATCACCAGCAACAGGATCGGCGAAATCATGATCAATGCGGTCAGGGCAATCAGGAAATCCACGCACCTCTTGATTGTGCTGTAGACCGAATGCTGAACCAGGGTGAATTCCGTCTCCAGCGGCCACGCCGGACCGATCAGATCCACCGGCACTTTCTGCCAGTAGTTTTCGTAAAAGGTTTCCATGGGATACACCGGCATCAGCTCGAACTGGATTTTTCCGAGCCTCTCCATCACCCGATGGTCCAGGTGCGAGAACCGCGATGCGATGATGATCGCCTCGAAAGCTTCCACATGGTTGGCCCGGAGTTGAGGAATGAGATGAGCGGCTTCAGTCTTGAGCAAGGGGGTATCTTCCCCTGCCAAACGGCTACCCAGCATGGAAAGATCAGACGCAAGATACTCGACCTGTTGCTGCTGCTTACTGGCAAGATAATCCTTGTAAAAGATCGGCCCCAGATCCTTGTCCACGATGGCCAGGAGTTTTCCCTGATCACGCCAACCCCTCGTGGAGAACCAGAAGAGACGTCTTGCCGCGAGGGTTGCGACAGCGAAGGCCACCACCGAGAGCGTGAAGATCGCCCTGCTCGACGTGGCCGCGGGGCCGATGGAGGCCACCACATACAGACCGAATGCCGCGACAAAATACCCGCAGGTCGACGCGATCAGGTGTTCGCTAGCATAGCGCAGGGAAGCAAAGTCCGTGCGGTATCGATACCCTCCCACCAGCGCGATGGATATCATCAGGAAGCCAAACGGAATGAAGACCGAAGCGAGGGTGACAATATTGTATTCACCGGTGATCTTCGTGAGAGCGAAATAGAGACCCAACCAGAGCAGCGCATCGAGGCTTCCTGCATACAGGCCGAAAAACGCCTTCCTCTTGCGTCCCCTCACCCGGATTGTTTCGCGGCTATCGGAAGAATCGGCCTTCACCTTACCGCGCTTATCTGCAGACACTCTGGATTGATTGTCAGGGATCATCTGGGTGGACAACACGAAACTCCATACTGCCCACTACCCCTTTGAGATCAAGGGGATTCAACCAAGTCGGCGGCGCATTTCAGGAACAGCCCGAGGGAATTCTCATCCTTCAGAAACAGACGGCCTCTCCCCCCGGCCTGCTCCGTCACTTCTGGAGCTCCTCGATACCTTAGGATTGCCATGACCAGCGCTTGGGCATCCCCTAGAGCGATCACCTCGCCCACCCCATGCTCATGGATCACGCGGGCCACCTCCGAATCCTCCGGCCCTATAAAGAGACACGGACGGGCAGCAGCCATCACCCCGTAGAACTTGCTTGGCACCACGAACCCGGACATGACGGACTTCATCGTCACAAGATGCAGATCCCCGGCTCCCAGACTCTCGGAGAGAGATCCAGCCGGCTGAGGCGGCAGGAAGCGTATATTTTTCAGCCCCATTCGCGCCACCTCATCACGCAGCGTACCCTCTCCGGGACCGCTCCCCACAAAGAGGAAGAGGATCCCCGTCTCCCCACGCTGCTCGAGCATGCGAGCCGCCTCCAGAACCGTCCCGAAGTCATGTGCCCTTCCGAGGTTCCCCGAGTACTCGATGACGAGCGTCCCCTCCAAGCCATGCATTTTACGAAAAGCGTTGTTCTCATGCGAAACCGGCACGATGTCATCCTCGACACCAGCATTGGTTACCACCCGGATCCTTCCCTCTGGAATTCCCCTGCCTTTCAAACGCCCCACCATGCATCGACCGACAGCAATCGTGAGATCGTGACTGCGCATCGAGAGCGTCGAGAGAAGCCTGAGCAGTCCGGTAACCAAGCCACCCGCACCCCGCTTGGGAAGCACACCCGCCTCTTCGGCAATCTCCGGATAGAGATCCTGGGCCCAGTGAATCAGCTTGGATCCTTTCATCAGTTTCAGGAAAGGACCAATGACGAGCAGCATCGGCGGATCGGTCTTGGTCACCACCACATCGGCACGGGGGAGAAGCAGGGCTTTCAGTAGAAGCGAAGGGATCATCAGCGCATAACCGAGCGCCCTGGCGATCAAACTTCTCTTGGAGAATCCCGAGGCGACACGGATCACCTTCACCCCACCCCGGATCTTCTCGCCGGCATATGATCTCTCTCCCGCCGTCGTCAGCACGGAGACATCCCATCCCGCCGAAACAAAGCCATGAGCCACATATTCCAGAACGCGACCCGTCGCCCCACTCTCAGGAGGATAGACCCTGTTGATGAAAAGGATGGAAGGCACAATGGAAAGGCTAAAACATAAAAAGGCTAAAAGCTAAAACGAAAGATGAATACAATCGCCGAGAGCTTTTCAGATCGCGATCAGATCAATGCATAGGGAAGACTCATAAGGCAATCTGGCATCAGAACATTTCAGGCCATCCTCAACGTTTCGTGCCGTCGAGATTCGTCCCTCAACTCTCGACATTGATCGGAGACACCCCGTAGATCAACCAATACTCCACGGTCTTCAGAAACTCGATTGCGGCGAAGCGGTTCACATCTCCCCTGCCCTCCGGCCTGCTCCACCAGCCGATCGAGGCATCGGTCACTCCGAAGGTGATATCCGGCATCACTTTCCTGAAAGTGGCAAGGGCTCGGCGCGTATGGAACGGCGATGTCACGATCAGAGCCGATCGCACCTTGGCAGCTTCCAGCATCGGCTTAAGAAGGCTTGCATTGCTCTGGGTCGTGATGGAGCGCGATTCCAGAACGATCCTGTCGGCCGGGACTCCGGATTCGAGAAGGATACGGCGGTTCGTGCCAGCGTCCCCCCTGCCGGTCACAAACACTCTCGGGGCAACCCCCGCCTTGTAAAAGCGGGCGGCCTCCGTAGGTCGAGCAAGTGGTTCCCCGCCGAGCACGATCAGCGCATCCGCCTTCGCCATCGGAACCGAAACCACAAGCCAGCGTTTCCAAAAACGAGTGAATGCAGGCCCCCTAACGGCAAAAAAGGCACAGGCCAGACACGCCAGCACCACCAGAAGGAGAAGCTTTTTCATCCACCCGTTTTTGGCATCGCGGGATTGCCGGAGAGAACGACATCAGGGCCATCACTTCGGAGCACCACGGCACCGGCTGTGCAGAACGAGTTGTTGCCGAGGATGACTCCGGGAGCGACAAAGACATTGGAAGCGATCCAGCAACCATCCCCGATGGTGATGGGCTTGGTAACGAGGTCGAAGTTTTTGGAACGGAACCGGTGAGACCCCGTGCAGAGGAAGGCCCTGTTGGAGATACAGACATGGGAACCGATTGAGACAGGCGCCAGGCTTAGGATCAGCACCTCGTCAGCTATCCAGACATGATCACCGATCGTCAGCTTCCAGGGGAAAGTGATGTTCACGCGGGAACGGATCACCACCCCGTGCCCAACCTTGGCACCGAAGGCCCTTAAGGCCGACACCTTAAGCCCTGAAGGAACAGGGAGCCATGGGGCAAAGAGCAACGAACGGACGATCCACCAGAGAGCCTCCTTCAACTTCGAGGCCCCGCGACTGAAGTCAGAGTTATCGTATCGGTCGAGTCTCATGTGCCGTACTGTCAGTAGATTCCTTAAAGCAGCTTCACGTCAATGATTGCCATCCCTCTATCCTAATTTCCCTTCCTCTTTGTGCCTCTGGAAGTCGGAGGCGGATCCCGCAAAGCGTGAAGGAATCGGGGATCGGTTATGGGTGATCGAGAGGAAAATTGGAAATGGAGGGAACTTGGCAGGCGGGTCGGGATTGAATACCGAAGGAACCACGAAACACGAAAAGCACGAAATGAAGGAAGTCATTGGACTCCAATTTCTCTTCTCTCACCCCTCGGCATTTCGTGACTTTCGCGTTTTGGCATACCCGGCCGTTGCTGTGCATTTGAACTCGGGCTTTCCCAAGCCACTCGCCCCTACCGGGGCTGCTTCGCAGTCCTATCAGCTCCCGCCAGTCGCTGAT
>CANKJN010000117.1 GCA_947482345.1 Spartobacteria bacterium | reverse complement strand
TTCATGGCCGAGTATCCTCAAAAAACGTCGCTCAAAGTTCAAATGCGTGGCATCCAATTTGGGTCGCAAATCACTCATCTTGAAGAAACAACAAAAACCAATCACCCTCTCAGCCGGACACTAGTGATTGCGGGGATGAAGTCTTCGGATTTCATACAGTATAAAGTGGGGTAGGCTGGGAGATAGGAACCAAGCCGCTTGGAAGCGGCGCAAAAGGTTTGTGGGAACAAAGCTTTGCTTGCTTCTCCTTCGTCGATGTCATGCCAAAGGCAGTCCGAGCTTGCTCGGATGTCTGATCTGGAAAGATTGATAGACAATAGACTGCGAAGTATTCGTAGCCCCGAAGGGGTGGCACCGTCCGCCGGGAGGCGGATGCCATCAACTAGGAGACAAGCCGCTCGGAAGCGGCGCGTAAGATCACGCGCATGTGTGACCCGTGAGGGCGGCACCGCTTGCCGGGCGGCAAGTGCCGTCAACTGGGCGCCTGAATCAGCCCTATATCACGATCCCTTCAACTTCTAACTTCAACTTTTCAACTCATACCCGGAGCCTACACACTCTTCACAAGTGTCAGGATGTTCCGACCTTCCCTGCGTTCATAGTGCTGGGAGTCGGTGAGATTCCTGATGAAGTGGATGCCGAGTCCGCCGATGGGACGTTCCTCGATCGGTTTGTTGGTGTCGACTTCCGGCAGATCGAGCGGATTGAAGGCCCCCCCGGCGTCGCTGAAGAGGATCCTGACCCGGTCTCCATGCCGTTCCAGTTCGATGCTGCAGCAGTCGGCCCCCTTGTCGACGCCACCGTATTTCATGACGTTGGTTGCGAGTTCCTCGAGGATCAGCTCCAGATCGTACACCAGACTCCCGGGAAGTCCCTCGCGAGAGCAGAAGTCGGTCAGGAATGGGTTCAGCTTCGCCAGTTCGGGCAGGTCCGACCTGAGCAGGAGCAGCGAAGGGGTGGGTTGGGGATCGTGCGGCGTGTTCAATGTCTCTCCTTCCTTTTCGGGAAAACGGAATTCGACCAGCGAAAAATCATCCACAAAGGAGTCGGATCCCTGTTGCCGACGGATCTCATCAACGATGTAGTCGAGTCCTTCGGGGCGTTTCCGGTCGGCGAGGAGGTCGGAAAACTCCTCGTGGGTCATCATTTCGGAATCGGGGCGGTCGATCTCGTACGTGCCGTCGCTGAAAAGATAGAGCCGTGATCCGGGGGACACCGTGACCGCGATCCGTTCGTAGGCAGGCTTGGGGAAAGCTCCCACGACAGCGCCCTTGGCGGCCAGATGGCGGACGGCACCGTCCGGCCCCACCAGAACGGAGGGAGGGTGTCCCCCGCAGGAGAATGTCAACTCGCGGGAGGAGAGGTTGTACGTTCCATACCATGCGGTGAAATACATGTCGTTGTGCTGTTCCATCGGAAACGCGGCGTTGAGGCTTGCCAGCACGGCCGAGGGGTCGTGGAAATCGGCTCCCGAGAGCGAACCGGTCCGCAGCACGTTGACCACACTGATCGAGAGCAACGCGGCTCCCACTCCGTGACCGCAGACATCGAGCAGGTAGAGGGCGAGCGTGTCGTCGTCGAGCCAATGGTATCCGAAGGAATCGCCCCCGAGTTGCGAGGAGGTCACGAAGACCCAGTCCGTGGCGACCGGTTGAGTCAGCTTGCCGGGAAGCACCGCGCGCGAGTAAGTGGCGGCTTCCGCGAGTTCGGCTGCCATCGCTTGGTTGGTCTTCTCCACCTTCTCCATGGCTTGGGCCAGGTCGGCCGTCCGCTCCCTGACCGTCCGCTCAAGGTTGGCATTCCACTCGGAGAGGCGTGTCTCCCTGAGTCGGATCTCCCGGGCCATCGTGGAAAAGCTCCGCGCGAAACGCCCCAACTCGTCCGACCTCCCCTGGATGCGTTCGAGGGTCTCTTTCCCCTCTTCGTAGGAGCCTTTTTCAAAATTAGACGCAATCGATTGAAGCTCGCTGATCGGCCCGGAAACCCTCCGGGCGACAAAAAAGACAACCCCGAGCAGGAGGGTCACCCCCAGGCCCCCGATGACGGCGGATTGAACGGCCAGTTCGCGCGCGGGAGCCACGATGAGCTGGTAAGGGACTTCAAGCACCAGCTTCCATCCGGTGTTCCTGCCCTGCGCCCAATAGATTACCTTGTCACTGCCATCCTTCAGGCGCAGCCAGCCGCTGGGACTGGCAAGGATTTCCCTGATGCCCGGTAGACTGGTGACAAGGCCTTGGGTGAGAAGGGTGGCGAGCGCCGCCTCGTCATCCTTTACCGGCTGTTCGCCCGGAGCCGCAGGATGCGTGTCCATGGACTCCTCGGGGCTGACGATGATGGCGCCCGTCTCCGTGATGAGGTAGGCGGATTCCCTGAGATCCTTGGTGATCTGCTTGGGTTGCTCGGTGACGGAGGTGACCTTGCCCCCTTCGCCCGTGAGAATCGTCCCGAAATCACGGATATGCATCTTCCTCACGATCCTGCGCATCTCGTCGAGGGCGACATCGACTCCGGCCACCCCGATGAAGGTTCCCTTCCTGCTGTAAACGGGTTTCGTGATGCTGATCATGTCGATTTCCGAGCCCCCCTCGTCGAAATAAGGCTGAGTCACATGAAGGCTCCCCGACATCTTCGTGCCGTGGTACCAGTCCTGGGAGGGATCGTGAAAATCATACTTGAGCCGAGCGCCATTGGGCCATGTCTTGCGGTCGACCCAGATATCCGAGGCCGGATCGCGCCAATCCTTGTCATCGAGAACCATGTAGAGGCCGTACACCGCCGGGATCGGGCAGTATTCCAGCAGGGAGGCCAGCCAGTTCACGGACACGCCCCCCTTTTTTTCATCCGCAAGCTGGGTGGCGCCGATGATGTTCGGGTACATCGCCATCCTGTCCACGAGATCGTCCATCGTGCGCATTTCGTCATGGACTTCCTTGAGCGCCTCACTGGAAGTCTGCTGCAGGAGGAGCTTCCTTCCGCTGTAATAGTTGGCAAGTGCCAGCACGATGAGGATCAGACCCGCGCCGGCCCCGATGGCCATTGCGAAACGCTGGCCGATCGAGCGGGGGTAGATGAGGTTTTTCAGGGAGGCCATCACGTTCCTGAGCGATAGTTCATCCTGCGGTTCCTGCCAAGCGCGGGAATTGTTTCTAAGACTTGACTGGGAGGGTGAGGAAGAACTTCATTGGGCTCTCCCCATGAAGATCCAATTTGAAAAAGCCGGCCCTATCCTTGTCGTGACCCTTGAGGGGCGTCTCGATGCCTCCGAGCAGAACATGATCCGCGAGAGCGTGAGTAAGGAGATCGAGTCGAGCGGCACCAAGGGCGTCGTCTTTGATCTGTCGGGATTGGAGTACGTCAGCAGTGCCGGCTTTCGTGAATTTTTCCTTCTCGGCCGCCAGATGCAGCGCCTCGGAGGCAGTCTGGCCGTCTGCGCACTGCAACCCGCCGTGCAGCGAATCTTCGATATCGCCCAATTCCAGACCGCTTATCCGGTCTGCGCCACGCGCGACGAGGCGCTGGTTGCGATCGGTTCCTTGATCCCCTGAGTAACCGACGGGGTCAGAAAAGGTTCAATCACCCTCGTGTCGCGGTGTAAACCGAGACCGTGCCGAGGGTAAGCGGATGGGCCTTGGCCTCACGGAAGCCGCAGGAATCGATCAGGGAGGTCATCGCCTTGCCCGAGGGGAACAACTC
The DNA here is from genome assembly GCA_947482345.1 of Spartobacteria bacterium. Taxonomy (GTDB): domain Bacteria; phylum Verrucomicrobiota; class Verrucomicrobiia; order Chthoniobacterales; family UBA6821; genus UBA6821. The sequence continues at coordinate 1,184 of CANKJN010000117.1, read as the reverse complement.
GATGGAGCCTCCGAGGTATTCGTAGGCATCGGCACGGCCCGTTGCGAGGCCCGCAATGATTGGGAGGATCCGATGGAGGTAAAATCGGTAGAGGGGCCTGATGACGGGAAGGGTCGGCAGGGAGAAATCGAGAATCAGGAGGTGACCGCCCGGCTTGAGAACCCGGGCCATTTCGGAGAGGCCCGACTGCCAGGAGGCCATGTTCCGCAGTCCGAAGGCGGCGGTGACTGCGTCGAAGGTGGAGTCCGGGAAGGGGAGGTTCATGCCGTTGGCCTCGACGAGTTCCGCGAGTCCGTTGCGGCGTGCGACTTCGAGCATCGGGCGGCAGAAATCGGCTCCGATGACGCGGCATCCCGGGAAATTCTTTCCGATCGCGGAGGCGAGGTCTCCGCTGCCCGTGGCGACGTCAAGAAGTCGCGAGGGTTTCCAGGGACGGATCAACCGGACGGCGACCGCTCTCCAGTAAAAATCAAGACCTCCGCTCAGGAGGTGGTTGACCACTTGATACCGCCCAGCGATCGTGGAGAAGAGATCCCTCACCGAATCGGGCTTCTCTTTTTGGATCTCCATGGAGTGGTAGGGCAGGCGTGAAGGCCGGGTTGTTCTTTCGGGCTGTGGTGCTCCGGTGCTGGGTTGCTGTGGAACGAAAAAAAAGTGCTCACGAGAGGAATCGAACCTCCATGGGTTTCCCCATACGCTTCTGAGACGTACGCGTCTGCCAGTTTCGCCACGTGAGCAAGAGGAAAAAGGTTATCGTGACGGATGGGAAAGTAAACCCCCAAGGTAGGGAAGAGCTGATTAAATCGCATAGAGGCCGTTGCGGGAAGCCGTAGCGGATGCGAAGCAACGACCGGGCAAGCCATGGGCCGCGGGCGAGGCGGCTTCGTGGGCGCATCCCCGCAGTGGGCTGCCGTAACGGATGCGAAGCAACGGCCGGGCAAGCAAAGTGCCAAGCCAACACAGCTGGCCCCCGTGCCACGCCACGAAGCCAATGGCTTTGTGGCCTTTGGCTTGGATCTCCGCAACCCAAAAGGCTGAAGTCATTTGTCGATTTTTGCCTCGCCGTCTCCCGACGGTCTCGTCCTCCGGACTGCTTCTCAGGCTAAGACGCGGCTCCCGCCGCTCGTCGTTGTGGTGTTGCTCGCTCGGGCGAGACCGCTGCGGGTATTGACTCGCTCGCTCCC
>CANKJN010000116.1 GCA_947482345.1 Spartobacteria bacterium | reverse complement strand
GGCCGGAGGCCTGGGGAGTCTTGGCTCTCCCCTCCCTTAACGAGAGGGAAGTTCTTCAGCCAGAAAGTTACGCTGCTTCAGACCTACAAGGTCGCCAAGGTAGGATCAAAGAGTAGCGCCCGATGAAACAGAAAAGAGAAACAACTCTGTTTTTATGCAAGCTCTTGAAAAGCGATTCTTGAAAAGCTCAGCGACGTGGAAGCCCTCTTTGCGATCGTTGCGTCCTTTGCGTGAAACTCATTCCGTGTCTTTTCCGGAACATTTCCCCACTTCCAATAGCGAAGAGCCCAATTTCCTCACCTGCCGAAAAACGGGCCGATAGGGCGAAGCGACGGGAGGCGCTGATTCTATGAACCCGCCGCGTTGTTCTCATCAAGAAACATCCCTATTTGGTCACGTTCTGCCCTATGCCTTTTCTGCAAGTTGCTCTTTTACAGGGCTTTTTAAGATTGGAGCGGGTGAAGGGAACACCGAGCGCTGGGAAGCGCGGTGTAGCCTGTGCTTCAGCACAGCCCGCAAGGGCGCGGCCGTCGGGAGACGGCGCGGCAATCGAACCGACTCGCCTTTCTCAGCTACGATCAACAACCCAAAAGACACGGTTGTTTGAAAGCGGGTGAAGGGAATCGAACCCTCGTCTCAGGCTTGGGAAGCCCACATTCTACCATTGAACCACACCCGCAAAAAATCAGTCCCAGGAGTTGATCAGCGCCCTGAGGGTGCTGTTTGTTGTCCAAACTGCCACGCGCCTGTTCATCGTTGTTCCAGCGGCGGTGATGGAGTTTGAGTAGCCTGTATCCATGGAGACGCTGTATACATTTGATGAGGTGGAGCCAAAAGGATCGCAGAAGCCGTTCGAGTTGGTTCCACCCTTGCCCTTTTTCCAAGCATTGGCCTCCAGAAAGATGATGCCACGAGGGTTGTTCGTTGTGCAGAGTTGGTTTACCAGACCCGTGTCGAAGGTGCTGCTGGCGGTAGGAAACCTCCCATACTCAGTCTCGTAGTCGGTGATGGCGGTGGCGATCTGGACGGCCTGATTTTTAGCCGTGGTCTTATTGGCCGAATTCAGAGCCGACTGGCCAGCAGGGAATAGAAGCGCCATCAGGATGGCGATGATGGCGATGACGATCAGCAACTCGATCAGGGTGAAGGCGGCGCTCGGGGTCTCGTTCGTTGCCTTTGTTACCTTTAGGACTCGGGGAGAAAAATTCACCCCCTTACTTTCCGCCGTCAGAACACCGGCACAAGCATTTTCTTGTTTGCTCGGGAGGCAAAGCGTCCGATGGTGACGCGTGCCCAAGAAAAGCCCCCGCGGTCGCAACCGAACCTCAAACCGTACCCAAGGCCCGCCCAAAGCGGGCAGGGCAGGCGCTCCACGCTCCCAAGCCTCCGGTCATCCGGCTCGCCGCGCCAAGGGAAAGATCGCCCAGGGAGCGGTTCATGCTGTGGGACCGAAAGCCACCGGGCACTCATTGGGAAGACGCAAGCCGAAGGATCAGGAACCTTCGCGGCGGCACCGGGGAGACTCCTTGGTCGACCGCATTCTTGAAATTCTCGGAGCCGAGCCCTTGCCGGCACCCTCCATTGCCCAGGCGCTGAGGCTGGAGAAAGGGGCTCTCCGGGGCCTTGATCAGATCCTCGAGGGATTGGAACGCGAGGGGCGCATCGTTCGCGTCCGCGGCGATCACTTCATCCTTCCGCAGGCCGCCGATCTGTTCACCGGCAAGCTCCAGATCCATGCCGGGGGATCGGGCCATGTCCTTGCCGAGGAGCAGGGCGGCAAGGATCTCTTCATCTCTTCGGAAAATCTAGGCACCGCGCTGAACGGTGACCGCGTCGTGGCACGGCTCATCCAGCAGCCCCGCTACCATGGGCGTCCACGCCGTGACGGCAGGCAGGAGGGACGGATCATCAAGATCGTCGAGCGAGGAGGGACGCCGATCGTCGGTACACTCCAGAAAACGAAAAATTTCCATCATGTTGTCGCGGACGATCCACGCTTCCCGCGCAACCTCTATGTCCCTACCGCCGGTGGCGCCAAGATCGGCGACAAGGTCGTGGCCCGACTCGACCGCTGGGAGAACAGCCATGTGAATCCCGAGGGAACCATCGTCGAGGTGCTTGGGCCCGCCGGATCCCCCGGAGTCGACATGCTCTCGGTAATCCACAAGCACGGACTCCCGCGGGAATTCCCCGCGCCGGTGAGCGTGGAGGCGGAGCATTTCGGCGGGGAGATCACCGCCAAGGATCTCGAGTGCCGAGAGGATCTGCGCGGGCGCAACATCATCACGATCGATCCCGACACCGCGCGCGACTTCGATGACGCCATCGAGGTTCAGGCCACCGATTACGGGTGGGAGGCGGCCGTTCACATTGCCGATGTCTCCCATTATGTGAAGCCCGGCACCGCCCTGGACAAGGAGGCCCGCAAGCGCGGCAACAGCGTCTACCTCGCCGACAGGGTGATCCCGATGCTCCCGGAAAATCTCTCCAACGGACTCTGCAGTCTCCGCCCGGACGAGGATCGACTGGCCTTCAGCGTCTTTGCCAAGATCAACCGCGACGGCACGATCCGGGATGTGCGTTTCGGACGCTCGGTCATCCGTAGCTCCGCCCGTCTGACCTACCGTCAGGCCCTCGCCCTGCTGGAAGAACCACCCAAGGACGAGACGGGCCGCCGTGTCCACGAGGCCTGGAACTGCTCCTCCGTCCTGAGGAAGAAGCGATTCGCGGCCGGTGCGCTCGATCTCGAGATGCCCGAGGTGAAGGTCTGGCTGGACAAGGAGGGGCGACCCGTGAAGCTCGAACTGGTCGAGAACGACATCTCACACCAGCTCATCGAGGAGCTGATGCTGCTGGCCAACGAGCTGGTGGCGCGACATCTCAAGCACCGCAAACAGCCCAACATCTACCGCATCCACGAGAAACCGGAGCCGGAAAAACTCGACGAGTACCGGGAGCTCGCCGCCACCTACGGCGTGAAGGCCGGCGACCTCGGCCACCGCCCCGAGCTCCAGAAGCTGCTCGACGGCCTCAAGGGCAAGCCCTATGCGGGTGCGCTCAAGATCGGTCTCCTCAAGAGCCTCAAACGGGCCCGGTACTCCCCTGATCCGCTCGGCCACTTCGGACTCTCCAAGTCGGACTACAGCCACTTCACGAGCCCCATCCGCCGCTACGCCGACCTGCTGACCCATCGATCCCTGGCTCGCGACCTCGATCCGAAACAGAAGGGGCCGGCCTCCACCGATCTCGGCCCCGTCAGCGAGCATCTCTCGACCACGGAACGCACCGCCGCCGATGCCGAGAAGGAATCGGTCCGCCTCAAGAAACTCGAATACTTCTCCAACCTCGCGGCAGCCGGAACCAAGGGAGGTGTCGCCCCGACCTTCGACGCCCAAGTGATCGAGGCAAGGAATTACGGCCTGCTGGTCGAGCTGCCCGAAGCCATGATGACCGGCCTCGTTCCCGTCTCCACGATGGATGATGATTTCTACATCTTCGACGCCACGAAGTCGCGCCTCCTCGGCAAGAGCTCGGGACGCGTCCTCAAGGCAGGCGACCTCCTCCGCGTACAGGTCGCCCGCGTCGATCCTTTCAAGCAGCAGATCGACTTCCGCATGGTGAATGAGGGAGGCAAAGGGAAGTCGAGGGTCGAGCGTGGCCGGTCGAGACGCTGATCCGCACTTACCTCTTCAGCTTTACGATTTGACACAACTTGCCGCCCGGCAAGCGGTGGCGTCCTACGCCGAGGCTTGGTTCAGGTTTCATCTTTCATCCTTCAGGTTTCTTCCCCTATCCTCCCCCTCATCGTGAGCACCACCAATCCCGTCACCATCGCCAAGCTGGAAGAGATCTACCGCAGCCCTCTCTTCGATCTGATCCAGCGCTCCCGCTCGATCCACCTGCAGAATTGGGACGAGGACAACGTCCAGCTCTGCACCCTGCTGAGCGTGAAGACGGGCGGATGCAGTGAGGACTGCTCCTACTGCGCCCAGAGCGCCCGCTACAACACGGGCGTGAAAGCGGGTAAGCTGATGGGTTGCGACGAGATCCTTCCCCTCGCCAAGCAGGCCCGTGAAAGCGGCACCACCCGCTTCTGCATGGGTGCCGCATGGAAGGGAGTGAAATCGGGGGACAGCCGGTTCAACTCCATGCTCGAGACGGTCCGCGAGGTGAGCAAGCTAGGCATGGAAGTCTGTGTGACCCTCGGACAACTTGGCGATGAGGAGGCTCGCCAGCTCAAGGAGGCGGGAGTCACCGCCTACAATCACAACATCGACACCTCCCCCGAGTTCTATCCCAACATCGTCACGAGCCACACCTTCGACGACCGCTTGAACACGATCTCCTCCGTCCAGAAGGCCGGCATGGCGGTCTGCTGCGGCGGCATCATCGGCATGGGCGAGAGCGAGCGCGACCGCCTGCGGATGCTGGAGGTGCTCTGCGGATTCAATCCCCCGCCCGAGAGCGTCCCGATCAACTGCCTCATGTCGATGCCCGGCACCCCGCTCGAGGAACAGCCCGTTGTCGATATCTTCGAGCTCGTCCGCCTGATCGCCACCACACGCATCATGCTTCCGAAAGCCCGTATCCGTCTCTCCGCTGGCCGCACCCGTCTCACCCGCGAGGGTCAGGCGCTCTGCTTCTTCGCCGGGGCGAACTCCGTCTTCTACGGCGACAAGCTCCTCACCGCGGCCAATCCCGGCACGAACGAGGACCTCGATCTCCTGCGCGCCATCGACCTGGCTCCCATGGAGCAGGGCGTGCCGGCGGCGTAGAGCCTCCGCAGGGGCGCTGAGTCACAGAGGCGCTGAGAAAATCTGCAAATCGGGCGCCTCGCTGTTTGCAGTGGGTTGATTGAATAATGATGTTTTCACGCAACGGGCGCAACGGTCGCCAAGGTAGGATCAAAGAGTAGCGCCCGATGAAACGAAGGGGGTAAGAACGGTGGTTTTTTGGAAATTCTTTTAACTACCCCGCCAGTAAAGACACAGCGTCATGGAAACCCTCTTTGCGATCGTTGCGTACTTTGCGTGAAACTCATTCCATGTCTTTTCTGGAACATTTCCCCCACTCCCAATAGCGAAGAGCGATTAACTTATACCATTTCCATGATTAGACTGGTGGAATTGGCGAAGGGATTTTGGTGATGGGCTAGGCGGAAGACCGAGGGCTATCTGAAGATAACCCGAGGGATGACAACAACGCCCATCGCCGAAAGAACCAGCTGATTCTACCGGAATAAGAGT
>CANKJN010000115.1 GCA_947482345.1 Spartobacteria bacterium | reverse complement strand
CATGTTGCCCAGCACTCGCGCCTTCAACCAAGCCTCTGGGGAGAGGCGCGGAGAAGCATGCCGAAGGCATGATCCCCCATCCCAATGGGGGACGGCACCGCTTATCGGGAGAGAAGTGCCGTTCAAAAATCAGCAAATGCTCTTCAGTGGCCTTCATGGGATTTAATCAGCGCTTCCCTCAGCGGTGGCAGCGCCACCATGGCCGAGAGCCTGACTCCCTTGGCGCGGAGCAGGGACTCGAGTTGTTCCCGGTCGGGACTTTGTGAGGCCAGTCTTCTGGCCTCCGTCCCGTTCAGCGTGGTGATCGTGAGGAGGAGAGTGCCGGGGTTCGCGTGTCGATCCCCCTCAGGGAGTCTCAGGATGCGGAGGTCGGCGACATTCCGCGCTAGGAGTTCTGTGTTGCTTCGGCCGGGAGCCGCCGTGGCGTAGAGTTGCGGAAGCGAGTTCGATCGCAGCGCCCGCATCACCTCATCACCCGAGGCATGGAAACGGAAAAGATCCGGCTGTCCCTGATCGCCGGGCGCGATGAAGTAACCGGCCGCACAGAGGTCTCCGATGACGGCCGGTTGCCGGCATTCGCGGGCATGAGAAACAAGGAAGAAAAGGGCGTCGCCCCGATGCGGAGGCACGACGGCGTCACGGATCAGCAGGGAGGCGGGATCCTCCGTGATCACCGCGCAGCGTAGATCATCTGTCATCATGTTCAGTGCTGCCGTCGCCTCCCTCATCGTTCCCCGTCGCCGTTCCCAATCACCCCAGATCCGCGAGGCGCCGTCCGTCATCACGAGGAGCAGTACCACCATGCCGGCAAGGATGACGGAGGAGAGAAGGACCTCGAGGAGAGTGAAGGCAGAGTTTCCCGATGAGGTAACATGCCGGTCGCGCGATCTATCCATGCGGCGGAACGGGGATCAACCGGATGAATCGGCGGACGGTGCGACCCTCCGCCGGTGCCGATGCGGGTGAGGAGATCTCGACCTCCGCGACCGTCAGGCACGGGAGTTGAGACTTGAGCGAAAGGCGAAGGGTTGCCACTGCGGAGGCTTCGGGGTTCGGGATAGGCCGGCCGGCACCTTCTTCCGGCAGTGGACAAAGTGGTTCGCAAGAGGCGTTGTAGGCCACCGAACGATTCGTTGTGGGTTTCGGATCCAGGAATTCCAACCGGGGAATGCCGTTGGTGATTCCCGTGGCCATTGCGAGTAGGGAGTTAGATGAGGAGGTCGACAGGGAGTCCATGATGCTCCCCGCGATGACCGCCGCACGTGTCTCGTCCATTCCCTCACGATCCGTCCTGTGACTGTAGGAGAAGAGTCCTAGGAGTCCCGTCACCGCCATCGCGAAAATCCCGAGCGCGATCAGGATCTCGGTGAGAGTGAATGCGTTTGGCCTTTGGTTCCGGATGATCATGGGGATGCGGCGGTATCGGCCCGTCCCGAAGCGCGGGCGAGATTGATGGTGGTGACGGCCCCTTTTGAGCGGGAGTCCATACCGATACAGAGGCGGTTGCCTCCCTGTGCCGGGATGCCGATCCCACCGGAGCGACGGAACATGACGGAACCGAACACTTCCTTGTCGGATGGATCGGTGTTCTTGCAGGCTGCGGCAAGGAGGTCCCCCGCAGGGCGCTCATCCATGAGGGTTCCCGGTTCGTCATGGAAGGTGATTCCGGCGGGCAAGGTTACCCAGGCTCCCAGCGGCACATAACCCTCCTCGCCGCGAGAGACGATCCGGAGTGAATCGCGGCCGCTTCCGACCGAGTGGCGGAAGAGTAACCAGACATCCCTTTTTTTGGTGATCGCCTCCCCACGCGCCCTCTCCAGGGAATCCATCACCAGGGAGGTCGCGGCCTTGGAGGATCCGGCCCGGTGGAGCGCCCTCCAGGCAGGAACCGTCAATGATGCCAGGGCGGCGATCACGGTCATGGTGACGAGCAGTTCCGTCAAGGTGACTCCGGCAACGGTCGGTTGGTGAGATCGTTGGGGGTGGAGTGGTGGCACGCTCGGAAGGGTGAACGATTGTCCTGCACGAGGCGACAAAAAATCAGCGGTTCCCCAAGCCGCCAACTACGTTACTGAAGGGTTCGGATCAGCATGAACCCTGCCCAGATCCCAGCCACGCAGAGGAGCACGGAAAGCAGTACATTCAGAAAAGCACCAAGCAGGTTGCCCTGTTCCAACAGGAGAAATGTCTGAAGGCTGAAGGAAGAGAAGGTGGTGTAGCCCCCGAGAACTCCGATCATCAGAAAGGTGCGGGCCGGTTCGCTGAAGATCAGTTTGCCAGGCTCACTCTGCCCGTAGCCGGCAAGGATCCCCATTAGAAGGGCTCCGGTGACATTCACAACGATCGTGCCGAATGGAAACTGATCACCGGTCCACCTGGCAACCAGACTGCTGATCATGACGCGCCCGACGGATCCGATCGCCCCGCCCAAGGCAGCCATCGTCCAGGGGTGCCTGATGAGTTGGGAAAAGAGGGGCATCAGCCGATAAAAAACCAAAAGCTACCGATTGGAAAGCAGGAGTGATTTGGCACGATGGCGGATTGTCTTCCCTCCGCGGTCTGGTACAACATGGATCCATGTTTCACACACCCCAGATCCTTCTCCTGCTAGCCGTTGCTACCATGGTCTCGCCCCTTGTTGCGCAAGATACATTCGCTCCCACGAAGATCGCGCAGATGGATGCCTCGGCCTACCTCAAGCCCCTGCCCGACAATGGAGTGGTGCCACTGAATGTCATCGCGGGTGATTTTGCGACGAATTCAGTCGCAGCGACCGGGAAATACGGCGGTCAACGCATCACGGTCATCGGTCGCATCGCGGCCCTGAAAAAGAGCGGCAGTGAGAACAAGGTTCTCGTGGTGACTCTGCAGGATGCCGCCGCTTCCCTGCCGGCAGTGAAGTGCGATTTCCTCGACGGATCCATTCCGTTCAATTCCGAAATCGAGATGTCCGACGACAACTCCCAGGCCTCCATCCTGAAGCGCGATCGTAGTGGAAACATCCTCGGCAGTGAGCCCTATCTGTCGGTGGATCAGCGCGTCGGAATCAAGGGGGACTTCAAGGAACTCAAGGTCGGCGATATCGTGCTGACCGCCTGCAAGTTGGTGCCCAAGGAAAAGCTTCGCGAACTGAGCGGCGGAAGGTAAGCGCGTACTCCATGGCACGAGGGGGCTGTCGGGGCCATGCCTCCCGAGTATTTTCTTTGGAAAATGCTGCAAAAAAACTAGAAAATCTGAAAATTAGGGCGTAGGTGATAAGAGGCTATGGCTCGTCCATCCGATCAGATCCCAGGTGCTGATGATTCTCCCGGAGTCTCGGGAGAACAGGATCCCGTCATCCGCAAGGTGGGGATGATTGACCCTGGATTCCGTGAGGAACTGGAAACTTCCGTGTTGAGGCCCAGGATTCTGGGCCTCAAGCCGCCCGTTCATCCGAAAGATCGCAGGAATATGAAATTCCTGCTGATTGCCATTGTAGTCGCCTTGGTGATTTTCGGGATTCTCGAATACAAGCAGTTTCGGGATGCCGCAAATCCGGATGGAAATTCCCAGGAAAGCTCCCGGCTCGAAAAGCGATAGGGAAGCAATAGGGGAACCGGCGCTAAGGAATCGCTGCAACGTCAGGGTGGGGATCACCACCTGCATGAGAATCCGAAGTTGCGGAAGGTTTTAGCTTTTAGCCTTTGACGTTTATCCCTTTCCTCCAGCCATGTCATTCAGTGCACTCGGCCTTGATGCCGCCATTCTCAAAGCCGTCAAGGAGACCGGCTACACCGAACCCACCCCCATCCAGACCGCGGCCATTCCGGTCATTCTCAAACACCGGGATCTCATCGGTATCGCCCAGACAGGCACCGGCAAGACGGCCGCCTTCACCCTTCCCATCCTCTCCCTGCTTGCCGCTTCCCCCTCCAACGGGATCCGTGCTCTTGTCATCGCCCCGACCCGCGAACTCGTCGTCCAGATCGAGGAGAATGTCCGCGCCTACGCGAAGCATCTCCCCCTCACGGTGGCCACGATCTTCGGCGGCGTGAGCGAGCGTCCCCAGATCAAGGCGCTTGAGCAGGGTGCCGATATCGTGATCGCGACGCCGGGGCGACTGCTCGACATCATCCGTGGCCGTGAGAAGGCCTTCGCCCACATCGGGTTCCTTGTGCTCGACGAGGCTGACCGGATGCTCGACATGGGATTCGTCCCTGCGATCCGTCAGATCGTGAAGCTCCTTCCCCGGAAGCGCCAGACACTCTTCTTCTCCGCAACCCTCTCCCGTGAGATCGAGAAGCTCACCGGCGAATTCCTCCACGAACCGGAGACCGTCGAGATCGGGCGCCGATCGAACCCCGCCGACACGGTCACCCAGTCCGTCTACGAGATAGGCCAGCATCTCAAGCCTGCTCTCCTCCTCCATCTTCTGCAGGACCCGAGGCTCGCCATGGTGCTGGTCTTCACCCGGACCAAGCATGGCGCCGACAGGATCGCGCGCAGGCTGGAACAGTCGGGCATCAAGACGGGAACCATCCATTCCAACCGTTCCCAGAATCAGCGCCTCCGTGCGCTGAACGAGTTCCGTGAGGGGAAGATCCGCGTGCTCGTCGCCACCGATATCGCCGCCCGCGGCATCGATGTGGACGGCATCTCCCATGTCGTGAACTACGACTTCCCTCCGCATCACGAGGACTATGTCCACCGGATCGGCCGGACTGGCCGCGCCAAGGCCGTCGGGGAGGCGATCAGCTTCGTCTCCAAGGAGGATGAGGATGCGGTGCGCGCACTGGAGCGCTTCACCCGTCGCGGAATTCCCCGAGTGAAGGCTGAGGGATTCGACGACACGGTTCCCTCCCCTCCGCGGGACAAGGGAGGTGACCGTCGCCCACCGCGTCGTCCCGGCGAAGTCCGCGCCCCTCGCGGACAGTCCGGTCAGGGCGGAGCCCGCTCCCGGAGGGGAGGCCGTTCTGACGGCAAGCCCCGGGAAGTCTCCATGAGCGGTGAAGCCGGCAAGAATCCCCAGGGTTCATCTTCAAAAAAGAGCATCGGCCGCTTCTTTGGTTTCGGCAGACGCTAGGGAACCGCTGATTAAATCCCATGAAGGCCGCTGAAGAGCATTTGCTGATTTTTGAACGGCACTTCTCTCCCGATAAGCGGTGCCGTCCCCCATTGGGATGGGGGATCATGCCTTCGGCATGCTTCTCCGCGCCTCTCCCCAGAGGCTTGGTTGAAGGCGCGAGTGGTGGGCAACATGTAGCTGCGGGAGCGGCTTGGGTAGATTTGCAGCAGGCAAACCCGTCAGGGCGAGCCTCGCGGGAGCGAGCGAGTCAAT
>CANKJN010000114.1 GCA_947482345.1 Spartobacteria bacterium | reverse complement strand
GCCTCAAAATCGTGAACTTGCCTACCGATGGGCGGGGTTGTTTTTGCATATCCCTGCCATGTGGCAGGTTAAAATCTCCCCGTCCATCACCACTTTATCCCAACCACTTTTACCTTCCACTTGCCTCCTCTATGGGATGGCTGTGTTTTGATTTAGTAAATTCAGCCTCTAACAGCCTAACAGTCTTTAGACTGAAAATATGAAGGATGAGGGATGAATTATGAAAGATAAGAAGCTCTTCGCTATTCTGCGTGGGCTTCCGTGGTCACGGAGCCCAATGCCTCCTGCCCGGTCTCTCTACTGTACTCAACCTCGGATTTTCCTCGGGAAAAAGGACTCGGTGGTGAACATCCCTGTTTTCCTGTTTTCTGATTTTCCCTTAATTTTACCCACTTGAAACAGCGGGGAGCTTCAGTCTAAAAGCCTGCCGATGCCGGTGCCAGCGGCATCGGCCGATCATGATCGAGATGACTGCGGCAAAGTTCGAAGAACTCCTCCTTGCTTCCCGCGCGGCGGACGGCGTGGAGGAATTCCGGATTGATCCCCTCGCCGAGGAAGTTGGCGTATTTCTTGATCTTCTGGACCCCCTTGAGCTCGGGGATCGTCGGGTCGCAGACCGTCTCGTAGAGATCGTGGACGTAGGCGAGGACTTCCCTGCCTGTGGGGAACCTTACGGGCTTGCCGGCCAGATGGTCGCGGATCTGGGAAAAGATCCAGGGATTGCGCACCGCGCCGCGACCGATCATCAGGCCCTTCGCGGAGGTTGCCCGGAGTGCCGATTCCGCATCGCCCGGCGTGGAGACATTCCCGTTGGCCAGCACGGGGCAGTCAAGGGACTCCGCGGCAAGGCGGATCAGGTCGTGCCTGATGCCGCCGCGGTACATCTGCAGCACGGTGCGCCCATGCACGGTGACGAGGTCGACCGCGTGCTTCGCAAAAAGCGGGAGTAGCGACTCGATCGTGCGCTCCGCGTCGAATCCGAGGCGTGTCTTGACGGTGAACTTCCCCGGGATCGCTTCCCGAAGAGCTCCGAGAATCCCGTCGATCCGAGGCAGGTCGCGCAGCAATCCTCCGCCCGCGCACTTGCGGTAGACGACGGGCGCGGGACAGCCAAGATTCAGGTCGATCGCCGCGATGGGATGGTTCTGCAGTTCACGCGCGCTCCTCACCAGCGAGGGGATTTCGTTGCCGATCATCTGCGCGATGGCGGGTCGGCCCGTGGGATTCTTCGTGATCGATTCGAGGATCGGCTTGTCGAGCCGCGAGGTCGGATAGACCCGGAAGTATTCCGTGTAGTAGAGATCCGCGCCGCCATAGCGGGTCATCAGCCGCCAGAACGGCAGGTCGGTCACATCCTGCATCGGTGCCAGCGCCAGCACGGGGGAGGGTGAGGCCAGCAGCGTGTCGAGATCTTCGGGGAAGCGCTGATTAAATCGCATAGAGGCCGTTGCGTGAAGAGTTGGCCGCGGGCAAGGCGGCTTCGCGGGCGCATCCCCGCAGTGGGCTGTAACCGCGAAGCCAACGTAGCCCCCGGCCTGTTATCTCCGCAACCCGGAGGGCTGAAGCCATTTGTCGATTTTTGCGGCGTTGCTCGCTCGGGCGAGACCGCTGCGGGTATCGCCCAGCACTCGCGCCTTCAAAAATCAGCAATTGCTCTTCAGCGGCCTTCATGGGATTTAATCAGCGCTTCCCCAGGCATACTCATTGCTTGGCGGGGCGGGGATCCTTGCCCGGGTTCTGCAGGAGCTTGAGGAATTCCGAGGCGGCGCGACCGGGAGGGCGCTGTTTCGGCCAAGCCGCCACGACGGTACGTGCGGGTTTCTTTCCCGAAAGGGAACGGTAAACCGGCATCTCCGCATGGCCGCGGCGGGTGGCCATTGCCGGGACGAGCGAGACTCCCATGCCGGCATGAACGAGCGACTGAAGGGTCTCGAGTTGGGCGCTTCGGAAGCTGATCCCGGGACGCAGATCCCCGCGTGCGCAGAATCCCAGGACCTGATCCCCGAGGCAGTGCTCCTCCTGCATGACGATCAGCCGCTCTTCTTCCAGATCGCGCGGCTGAAGGCTCCGCTTTCGCGCGAGGGTGTGGCCCGGCGGGAGGGCAATCAGCAGTTCCTCGGTGAGCAGGTGACGACTCGCCAAGCGCTTCTGCTCGAAGGGGGTGCTGAGAATGGCGAGGTCGACTTCATACCCGTGGAGAAGCTTCAGCAGGCGCGCCGTGGTCTCCTCATGGACCGCGATCTCGACGCCTGGGAAGCGTTTCATGAAGGCGGCGGTCGCCTTCGGCAGCAGGTAGGGTGCGATGGTGGGGATCACCCCGATGGTAACGGTTCCGGAGAGCAACTGCTTGGCATCCTCGGCATCCCGCTTCGCCGCATCGACTTCCTCGAGAATCCGGACGGCCCTGCGCAGGAAGACCTCGCCGTGGGGCGTGAGTCTTGCCTCGCGCTTCGTGCGGTCGAAGAGGCGCTCCCCGAGCTCCTCCTCCAGCTTGAGGATCTGCTGGCTCAGCGACGGCTGGGCGACATGGCACTGCTCCGCCGCGCGGGAGAAGTTCCCCGAGCGGGCCACCGCGACGGCATAGCGGAGCTGATGCATTTCCATAGGGAACCGCTGATTAAATCGCATAGAGGCCGTTGCGGAAAGAACTGGCCGAGGGCAAGGCGGCTTGGCACGAGCATCCCCACAGTGGGCTGTAAGTGCCAAGCCAACGCAGCTGGCCCCCGTGCCACGCCACGAAGCCAAAGGCTTTGTGGCCTTTGGCTTGGATCTCCGCAACCCGCAGGGCTGAAGCCATTTGTCGATTTTTGTGGCGTTGCTCGCTCGGGCGAGACCGCTGCGGGTATCGCCCAGCACTCGCGCCTTCAAAAATCAGCAACTGCCTTTCAGCGGCCATCATGGGATTTAATCAGCGGTTCCATAGGAATTTCCTATGATAATCAGAGGAAATCAGTCTTTCAACAATGACCGTTGTTCCTGTTAGATATCCCCTGACAGGTATTTTCCTCACCCCACCCACCCTTCACACCTTACAGAAGACAACTCCCATGACGACCGAATCCATGTGCCCCTTCTCCGGCGGCACCCGCAAGCAAGCCGTGGCCGGAGCCCGCACAAACGCAGCCTGGTGGCCCGAACAGCTCAACCTCAAGATCCTGAACCAGCATTCCCCCCTCTTCAATCCCATGGAGAAGGGCTTCAACTACGCCGAGGAGTTCAAGAGCCTCGATCTGGAGGCCCTCAAGAAAGATCTCCACGCGCTCATGACGGATTCGCAGGAGTGGTGGCCCGCCGATTTCGGGCACTACGGCCCGCTCTTCATCCGCATGACCTGGCACAGCGCCGGCACCTACCGCATCGCCGACGGCCGCGGAGGCGGAGGGAACGGCACCCAGCGCTTCGCCCCTCTCAACAGCTGGCCCGACAACGTGAACCTCGACAAGGCCCGCCGCCTGCTCTGGCCGATCAAGCAGAAGTACGGTCAGAAAATTTCCTGGGCCGACCTGATGATCCTGACCGGCAACGTCGCCCTCGAGTCGATGGGGTTCAAGACCTTCGGATTCGCAGGAGGGCGTGAGGATGTCTGGGAGCCGGATGAAATCTACTGGGGCCCCGAGAAGACCTGGCTCGCCGACGAGCGCTACTCCGGCGAACGCGATCTGGAGAACCCCCTCGCCGCCGTGCAGATGGGACTCATCTACGTGAATCCCGAGGGGCCCAATGGCAACCCCGACCCCGTCGCCGCCGCAAAGGATATCCGCGAGACCTTCGCCCGCATGGCGATGAACGACGAGGAGACGGTCGCCCTCATCGCGGGTGGTCACACCTTCGGCAAGTGCCACGGAGCCGGTCCCGCCAGCCATGTCGGTTCCGAGCCGGAGGCCGCACCCATCGAGGAGCAGGGCTTCGGATGGATCAGCAACTTCCGCAGCGGCATGGGTGGCGACGCGATCTCCAGCGGCCTCGAGGTCACCTGGACGCAGACCCCCACCAAGTGGAGCAACTACTACCTTGAGAACCTCTTCAAGTACGAGTGGGAGCTGACCAAGAGCCCCGCCGGAGCCAACCAGTGGGTCGCCAAGAACGCGAAGGCCGACATCCCGGACGCCGTCGATCCCTCGAAGCATCATCTCCCGACGATGCTCACCACCGACCTCTCGCTCCGCTTCGACCCCGCCTACGAGAAGATCTCGCGTCGGTTCCTCGAGCATCCCGACCAGTTCGCCGACGCCTTTGCGCGCGCCTGGTTCAAGCTCACCCACCGCGACATGGGGCCGCGCGCACGCTACCTCGGGCCCGATGTCCCCGCGGAGGAACTCATCTGGCAGGATCCGATCCCCGCGGTCGATCACCCGCTCATCGGGGAGGCCGAGATCGCCGACCTCAAGTCGCGCATCCTCGCCTCCGGACTCACCGTTTCACAGCTGGTCACGACCGCCTGGGCCTCCGCCTCCACGTTCCGTGGCAGTGATAAGCGCGGCGGGGCCAATGGTGCCCGCATCCGTCTTGCCCCGCAAAAGGATTGGGAAGTCAACCAGCCTGCCGAACTCACCAAGGTTCTTCAGGCACTCGCCAAGATTCAGCAGGAGTTCAACGGCGCCCAATCCGGCGGCAAGCAGGTTTCGCTCGCCGACCTGATCGTTCTAGGCGGCGGCGCCGCCATCGAGGAGGCCGCGAAGAAGGCCGGTCACGCGGTGAAGGTTCCCTTCACCCCGGGTCGCGCTGATGCCTCCCAGGAGCAGACCGATGTCGACTCCTTCGCCGTGCTGGAGCCGGTTGCGGACGGATTCCGCAATTACCTCCGCAAAGGGCACGAGCCCTATGCCGCCGAACTGCTTCTCGATCGGGCCAATCTGCTGACCCTCACCGCTCCGGAACTGACGGTGCTCATCGGCGGCCTGCGCGTCCTGGGTGCGAACTTCGGGCAGTTGCAGCACGGTGTGTTCACCAATCGGCCGGAAACATTGACCAACGACTTCTTCGTGAACCTCCTCGACATGAACACGAAGTGGCGTAAGTCCGATGCCGTTGCCGGCGTGCTGGTGGGACATGACCGGGCGACCGGCGCGCTCAAGTGGACCGGCACCGTCGTGGATCTCGTCTTCGGGTCGAATTCCCAGTTGCGCGCCCTCGCGGAAGTCTACGCCAGCAGCGATGCGCAGGGTCTCTTCGTGAAGGAATTCGTGGCCGCTTGGAACAAGGTCATGAACCTGGATCGCTACGACCTCGGAGTTAAGAAGGGCTAAGAGGCCTAGGGCCTGTTAAGATTAAAATGGCGGGATGGCGCGAGGAGGAGATGAGGTGCAGGACAAGACGCGAAAGAGGGAGTGTAGTCACAGCACTACAAGACCGAAAGAGCAACGCTGACCCTGCGCATCAGCAACCCTCG
>CANKJN010000113.1 GCA_947482345.1 Spartobacteria bacterium | reverse complement strand
CTGCCTCAAAATCGTGAACTTGCCTACCGATGGGCGGGGTTGTTTTTGCATATCCCTGCCATGTGGCAGGTTAAAATCTCCCCGTCCATCACCACTTTATCCCAACCACTTTTACCTTCCACTTGCCTCCTCTATGGGATGGCTGTGAACTCAAGAACTCAAGAAAGGGGAAAGCCGGAAGGTTCTGAATCAAATGCGAGGTATCCCACTAAAGTGGCAAAACTCCGCTTTGTAGTTTCACTACCCTTTTTGGGTTCTCTGAGGATTGGTTGTATTCAGTTTCCTGATTTCCTGAGTTCCTGATTCAAAAACTCCGCGTCCTACGCCTCCCCTCGGGGTTTGTAATCGGTGTTGTATCCCTTGTTCTCGCCGGGGCGGAGGGCGTTGGGGTAGTTCCAGTCGGTCTTCACATCGACCGTGACCGTCTTGAGTTGCTTGTAGACCTCGTAGGGATGATCGATGCCGATGAAGTAGTTGAAGGTGGGAGCCCCTTTCGCGGTCACCCCGCCGCTGAACATCTTGATCGTCCCGACGCCGAGCAGGTTCTCGAGGGGATTCACCGTGACATCCGTCTCCTGCAGGCGATCAAAGTCGATACTCTTGAAATCGATTCCCCAGAAACCAGTCCTCAGCATGATCCGCTTGTTGGTGAAGGCGTAGCAGGTATTACCGAAGACCAAGCAGAGCCGCAGCATGTTTCCGACACCGAGCCAGAGAGGAAACAAATGGAGGGCGAAGAACGGAAGCATGAATCCCATGGGTGCGCCCTTGCCATGTCCCATGTGAAGGATGATTACAAAGTAATCGAATGACCCCCAGATCAATCCAAAAACCAGCAAGGGCAACCCGGAAAGAAGGAAAGGGATCCATGTTGGATTCCCCACCCAGAGCACCTTCTCGTCCTGGTCCAGGACGGCATCGAACTGCGGCGGCAGGTTATCCGTCGTGAATTTCATACCACGAATCCTAGAACGCCGCTTTCATGCACCGCGAGACAATTAGCTCCCGCCAACTCGAACGACATGATTCTTAGAAGTTCTTTTTCCCTGAGTTCCTGATGGAACCCCTTGATCGCTCTGCCGATGCTTTTCTTTACTAACAGTCTACAGCCTAATCCCCTCTTCCCGCTAAAACGATGCCGTCATCCCGTAGAGGAACCCCTTGAGGTATTCCGTCTCGGGGAAGCCGACAAGGATCGGGTGATCCGGGCTCTGTCCGTAGGTCTGCAACTGCCGGGCCGTCCTGCGTGCATCTCCGAAAGCCTCGGCAACGCTTCCGCCGAACTCCTCGGCTGAAACATGGTGCGAACAGGAGAAGGTGGCAAGCAGACCATCCTTGGAGAGCAACTGGGCCGCCTTGAGGTGCAGCTCCCGGTAGCCGCGGAGCGCGTCGGCGATTCCCTTGCGCGTGCGGGTGAAGGGAGGGGGATCGAGGATGATCAGGTCGTATTCCTCCTCGCGGCGGGCGGCCTGGGAGAGCATCTCGAAGACATCTGCTCCAACTACCTTCACCGCGACATTGTTAAGGCGGGCATTGGCCTCGATCCGGGGAAGATTCTCCTTTCCTGACTCGACGGCGGTGACCTCGGCGGCACCCTCCTGCGCGCAGGCAATGGCGAAGGCTCCCTGATTGGAGAAGCAGTCGAGCACACGACGCCCTTTGGCCCATGCGGCCACCTGACGATAACTGGCGGTCTGGTCGAGGTAGAATCCGGTCTTCTGGCCGTGGATCGGATCGAGATGGAACTTCATCCCGGCCACCGTGATCTCGAAGGCACCCGGTTCGGGGCCAAGCAGCACTCCGGTCCGAACCTCGAGTCCCTCGGCCTTGCGCGAAGAGGAGTCGTTCCTCTCGACGACGCTCTCCACCCCGAGGACTTCCTTCACCGCGGCGGCGATCAGATCGCGACGGAGGTCCATTGCCATGGTCAGCGTCTGCAGGGTGGCGATGCTTCCGAAACGGTCGACGATGACACCCGGTACCGCGTCACTCTCGCTCCAGAGAACACGCCTCACCATGGGATCGATGCCGATAGCGTCGCGGAACTCCTGGGCACGCTGGAGCCTCCGGGTGAAGAACTCGACGTCAAGGTCCTGACGACGGCGCGAGAAGCGGCGCGCAACGATCTGTGACTTGGAATTGTAGACGGCGCTGCCGAGCATCCGGTCGCGTCCATCCTTGATAGAGACGACATCGCCGTCCTGCGGATTGCCGAAGGCCTTGAGCACCTCGGTCCCGTAGACCCAGTCATGCCCGTGCAGAATCCGCGCCCTGGGGCGCACGACAAGTCCTCCCATGGTCAGAACGCGAACGCCTCCTCGTGAAGCGGCGCCGGCGCCCCTGCGGTGATTCCCTCCCGTTGCACCTCGGGATACTCGAAGACCTTCCCCTCGAAGTTGCGGAAGACCACCTTCTCCCGGTCGTGAAAGAAAATGTAACCGGGATTCACCGGCACCTTGCCGCCGCCGCCTGGCGCATCGATCACGAACTGCGGAACGGCATATCCGGTGGTATGGCCGCGCAGCCCCTCGATGATCTCGATCCCCTTGGCCACGGGGGCCCGGAGGTGGGCTGATCCCTGGATCAGGTCGCACTGGTAGAGGTAATAGGGGCGGACGCGGCAGCGGAGCAGCTTCTGGACGAGCAACTTCATCACGGGGAGGGAATCGTTCACCCCGGCCAGCAGGACGCTTTGATTGCCGAGCGGGATGCCGTGGTCGGCCAGCATAGCCAGAGCGTCGCGCACTTCGGTCGTGAGTTCGCGCGGATGATTGGTGTGGATGCTCATCCAGAGGGGGTGATGCTTCTTCAGGATCGCACAGAGCTCCGGAGTGATCCTCTGAGGAAGGAAGATCGGGACACGCGTGCCGATCCGGACGAACTCGATGTGAGGGATCGCCCTCAGGCGGCCGAGCAGCGCGTCGAGCTTCTCGTCGGAGAAGAGCAACGGGTCACCCCCCGAGAGAAGGACATCACGCACTTCCGTGTGGTTCTCCAGATAGGCGATTGCCTCGTCGAAATCGGTGTGGAGTTCCTGCTCCCCTGCCCCGCTCACCACGCGGGAGCGGGTGCAGTAGCGGCAGTAGGAGGCGCAGCGGTCGGTGACCAGAAACAGCACCCGGTCAGGGTAGCGGTGGACAAGACCCGGCACCGGCATGTGGCTGTCCTCGCCGCAGGGATCGGCCATCTCGGCAGGCGAAACCGTCCCCTCGCCGACATGGGGAATGATCTGGCGGCGGATCGGACAGTCAGGATTCTCCCGCTCGATGAGGTTGAAGTAGTGGGGAGTGACGGCCAGGGAGAGCTTGTTGCCGGAGAGGATGACACCGGCACGCTCATCGGGTGTGAGATTGAGGTGCTTCTCCAGTCCCTCAAGGGTCGTGACCCTGTTCTTGAGCTGCCACTTCCAGTCATTCCACTGCCCGGCGGGCACATCCCCCCAGTAAACGGGAGCCGACGAGCGAAACCCCGCATCGGGATCGATCGGCATATGTTCGGAGATCGGTGATTCCATGGATCAGGGAATGAGCGTGGGTCGAGGGTGCCGAATTGTCAACGATGAGAGGGCTAAAGAAAAATGGGAGTTCCTATATAGCCCCAACGAGGAAGATCATCGCGGGGACCCACATTTCATGATTCACGAAATCCCCTCAGTCCGCTTTGTAACAGTTCTACATTACAACCTTTTGGCTCCCCACCGTTTCAAGTGGGTAAACTCAAGAGAAAATCAGCCATAACAAATCAGCGGGTCCCTTAGGGAAGCGCGTGCTCTTTCTTCCACAGCGTCCGCGGCGCCAGCGGCACCCGTTCTTCGTCACCGAACCCGAGCATTTCGGTCAGGCGCGCCCGGAGTCGGGCTTGCCTGGCCGCGACTGAGCCTCCTTCATAGGCAAGGGCCGGCCGGGTCAGCGTGAGCAGATGACGGAGATGGAAAGAGGGAGAGAAGTTGAATTCTGTGTTCATGGATCATTGCCCTTTCAGCGATTCCAGATCGGCGACCAGTTGATCAATGCGGGCTTCGGTGGTGTCCCAGGAGCACATGAAGCGGGCGCCACCGACACCAATGAAGGTATAGAAGCGCCAACCACGCGCGCGCAGCTCCTCCAGCCAAGCGGGCGGCATTTCCACGAAGACCGAGTTGGCCTGGCGGGGGAACATGATCCGGATCCCGGGAATCTCCCGAAGCCGCTCTTCCATCCGGGCGGCACAAGCATTGGCATGCTCTGCGTTGCGCAGCCAGGCACCCGTTTCCAGCATCCCCACCCAGGGGGCGGCGATGAATCGCATCTTGGAGGCTAACTGGCCGGCCTGCTTGCAGTGATAGCCGAAGTCCTGGGCCAATTGGCGGTTAAAGAAAATGATGGCCTCTCCCATGCCCATGCCGTTCTTAGTCCCGCCAAAGCAGAGGACATCCACGCCGCAGCCCCAGGAGATCTCGCTCGGCTTCACTCCCAATGTGGCAACTGCGTTGGCGAAGCGGGCCCCATCCATGTGGATGCGCAGGTTGTGGCGGTCGGCCCGCTCACGGATGGCCAATAGTTCATCGCGGGTATAGATCGTGCCCAACTCGGTGGCCTGGGTCAGGCTGACAATCCTCGGCTTGGGATAATGGATATCGGTACGCTTGAGGACGATCCCGTCAATCGTCTCGGGTGTCAGTTTTCCGTCATCGCTTTTTCCGAGCAGAATCTTGGCGCCATGGGAAAAGAACTCCGGGGCGCCGCACTCGTCGGTCTCGATGTGCCCGGTCTCGGCACAAATGATGCTATGGTAGGAGCGGCACATGGTGGCCATGGCCAGCGAATTGGCGGCAGTACCGTTGAAGACGAAGAAGACCTCGCAATCGGTCTCGAAGAGTTCGCGGAACTCGGTGGCGGCGCGGGCGGTCGACTGGTCATCGCCATAGGGGCAGTCATGCCCGGTATTGGCGCGCTGCAAATACTCCATGGCCTCGGGGCAGATCCCCGAATAGTTGTCGCTGGCGAACTGCTGGGGAAGGTCCATCTTGTCGGTTCTGGATTTCATGTTGAATTTCTCAGGACATTGTGGATTCCGATGAGCGCATAGTAAATGTCGTTCACAGACTGGTCTCCGGCTCCGCCAGCAACTGGCTACAATACCATTCCATCCGCGGGTAATGAAAAAACTCTTCCATAAATTCCCTTTCAGAGGCACGGACCCCGTGTCGGCCAGCAAGCCGTCACGATACGTCGCCCGTAAGGTGAAAAGGCGGGATTCATATTGCCGGATTCCATGTTCGGACGACCTCTTAACGCTCGGCTCCCGCCTGCTGGCTGCCAAGACTGGGGTGAAGCTTGCGCGTAGGAACAACCTCGCCTTGAGGCAGAGTTATGTGCGCACCCTACCCAAGCTGCTCTTGGCGCAACGGGGCAGGCGTAGCAAGAACGGGGCGCTAAGGGCAAAGAAGGCAACTCGCAAGCTCAATACCATTGCTTGGAGAGTGGTGAGGCAATTGGATCACTCCCTGCCTCCG
>CANKJN010000112.1 GCA_947482345.1 Spartobacteria bacterium | reverse complement strand
TAGACAAGGATTTGCGGATGTCATGAGGTGGTGTGCAAGAAGCAAGCGAAGCGGCTGTAGTCTTTGCGCTACAGCCCAAGCGATGCGACACAGCACAACGCCTCATGCCGCCGCAAAGAATGTCTAGAGATGAAGCAAAACCGCTCTAAAGTCCAAGAAGGCTTACGGTGACCGTCCTCCTATGCGGAGCGCTCCTGTGCTCAAAGAGGTATAACCCCTGCCATGTGCCGAGTTGCAGTCTTCCCACGGCGACGGGGATGCTCTCGCTCGTGCGGGTGAGCACCATCCGCAGATGACTTGTGGAATCATCAGGCCCCTCGGCGGTGTGGATGAGACTCGGATTATCCTCGGGAACGAGATCCTCGAAGAATCGATGCAGATCCGCGCGGGCAGTTGGATCGGCATTCTCGTAGATCACAAGACTGGCACTGGTGTGCTGGAGAAAGACGGTGGCGAGACCGGTCGTGATGCCACTGCGCTTGAGAAGCGAGGCGACCTCGCCGGTGATCTCGTACGTCCCCTTCCCCTTCGTGGCGAGGGTGAAGCTTTCGGTGACGGCTTTCATAAACTCATGAACGAAGGGCGCGGATTCCCACAATCGCCCATCCAGCCATCAGCAGCAGGCCGCCAATGGGGGTGATGGCTCCGAGCCAGCTGATCTTGGTCAGAGCCAGGGCGTAGAGGCTTCCCGAGAAGAGAAGGATACCGGAGCCCCAGCAGAGAACCGCGCCCTTAAAGTATGACACTGGGAAGTGCTCGGTAGTCGCAGCCCAGAGTAATGCTGGCGCGTGGACGAGATGGTAAAGCACGGCAGTATTCCAGAGATCACGCGTCTGGTTGGCCTCGAGAAAGCCGCGGAGGGCATGGGCTCCAAATGCCCCCAAAGCGATGCCAAGAAAACCGATCGCGCCGGCCACAAGAAGTGCGGCGCGACAGTTCATGGATCGCGTCTGAGGTTACTTCGCCGCGACCTCGAACTCCTCAGGGAACTTCTGGAGGAAGCTCTGAACCGGCCAGGAGGCCGCCTCTCCGAAGGCGCAGACTGTGCGACCGGCGATGTTGTCGGCGACGTTCTTCAGCGTCTTGGGATCCTGCTCGGTCCCCTCACCATTCACCATGCGGGTGGTCATCTTGTCGATCCAGAGGACACCCTCACGGCACGGCGTGCACTGGCCGCAACTCTCGTGGGCATAGAACTGGTTCAGGTTGTTAAGGGCCCAGAGCATGTCGCGGGAATCATCCATGACGATGACGCCGCCGCTGCCGACCATGGTTCCGGCCGCCGCCAGCGAGGAAGCGTCCATCACGAGATCGAGGAGAGGCACCTCCTTGTCGACCATCTGGCCATCCTCTCCCTTGACCTTCATCTTGAAGGTCTCGCCCGCACGGAGAATCTTGGAGGAACTTCCTCCGGGAATGACCGCCTTGAGCTTGCGGCCGGGCTTCATGCCGCCGCAGACATCATTGATGAGTTCGCCGAGGGTGACTCCGCCGGCGGGTATCTCGTAGGGCCCGGGACGCATCACGTCGCCGGAGACGCACATGACGCGGGTGCCGCCGTCGCCGGGGGTGCCCATCTTGGCGTATTCGTCGCTGCCGATCTTGAAGATCTGCTTCACGTGACAGAAGGTCTCCACGTTGTTGACGATGGTCGGCGACATGTAGAGGCCGAGGACGGCGGGGAAATAGGGCGGCTTGATACGTGGATAGGGACGCTTTCCCTCCAGCGACTCGATGAGGCTGGTCTCCTCGCCGCAGATGTAGGCGCCGGCACCCTGATGGACGAACATGTCGACGTCGAATCCGCTTCCCATGATGTTCTTGCCGAGGAACCCCTTCTCTCGGGCCTCCTTGAGGGCCTGGGTCACGATTTGCGCGGCCTTGGGGAACTCGCAGCGGATGTAGATGTAGGCCAGGTTCACGTTCAGCGCGAAGGCTGCGATGGCCATTCCCTCGATAAGCTGGTGGGGATCGTTGTGAAGGATGTAGCGGTCCTTGAAGGTGCCGGGCTCGGACTCGTCACCGTTGCAGGTGATGTAGTGAGGCTTGCCGTCGTCGCGGCGGATGAATCCCCACTTCACGCCGCAGGGGAAGCCTGCGCCGCCACGACCACGGAGGTTGGCCTTCTTCACCTCATCGATGATCTCCTCGGGCTTCATGCCGAGGGCCTTCTTCAGCTCGGCGTAGCCGCCGTGCTTGATGTAGCAGTCGATGTCGGGGGTGTAGCCCTGGGTCCAGGCATTCTGGAAGACGACGCGCCGCTCCTTGGGATGCGGGGGAAGAAGAAGTGATTTCATGGAAGTGGTCCTCTTGAAGGTCTTGGAGGGAGCGTGATCAGTTGTACTGACTCAGGATGTTGGCCGTGCCGGCCTCGGTGATGTCTTCGTGCAGGTCATCGTTGACGAGCGCGACGGGCGCGGAGCCGCAGCTGGCAAGACACTCGACGAACTCGACGCTGAACTTGCCATCGGGGCTGACCGGAGGGGTGTGACCGTGAGTCGGGGCCTTGGGGTCGATCCCGGCGGCCTTGCAGAAGGAATCGCGCACTTCGTAGCTGCCCGCCAAGGCACAAGAGAGAGTGCGGCAGACACGGACGCTGATCCTGCCCGCCTTCTCCTGACGGAACCACGGGTAGAAGGTGACAAGTTCGAGGATGTTGATCGGCTCGAGATCGAGACGCTTCGCGATCCAATCCACCCCGCTGTCATCGATGAATCCGAAATGGTTCTGCCAGAGATGGAGAAGAGGGAGCGAGGCGCTCCTCTTGGAGACGGGATAGTGGGTCACCGCCTCGTCGATCTTGGCCAGAAGGTCCGCTGGGATCTGGTCAGCCTGACGGGGACCGGTGGAAGTTGCAGCATGCGTGTCCATGAATCGTCCAAAGAAACCAAAAACCCCTCGACTCGGAAAGAGGGAAATCAAGACATCCGCAGAAAGCACCCCCCGTGAGCCGACGTATCCACACCTAACCTGCTCATCCCTTCGCAGGTTTCATCATTTTTATGGCGCCTAGTTTTGCTGAAGCCGCTTCCGGGGTGTATCCCCGAATCGGTCATGGGCTTCGTGCAGGAAGTTTACCAACGAGGGGTATCCGGCCTTCCTGCCGATCTCCCCGATCGCGGCCTCGTCGAACTCCGCGGCATTGATGCCGGGGAACCAATGACCGCCGTTGCCGAGCAGGTTGTAGCGGAGCTTTCCGTATGCCTGCATGTCGAATGCCCGGTCCAGCGCCCGGAGCCTTACGATCTCCTGAAGATTGATCCCCCCCGGCACCTCCCCGAAGGGTGGGAGATCCCGATCCCAGCGCGCCGGCATGGGAGAAGCGTTGGCACGCAGAAACTCCTCCTCGAGGCGCTTCGCCGTTTCGCGGACCCGATCCCAAGTGTCCTTGTGCTCCATGAGGGGAACGATCTTCAGATGCTCGTCGAAATCCGAAGGCCGTGCGGCTCCGATGCTCAGCGTGTGGACTTCGGGATGCATGAGGCAGTAGAGGTCGTTGAAGACCATCGGTGAATAGGGGGAGCAGAGCGCGGAGAGCTTCTCCGTGGGTTGGTGCATGCATCCCCCTTTCTCCGTGGGGCTGATGATGAAGACCCCCATGTCATGCCTGGTGGCCGCCTCGACGGCACTCCAGTTGGTTCGGTTCATGAAATACCAGTGGAGGTTCACATAGTCGAAGGCGTCGCTCTCCACGATCTCCTCGATGAGGTCGCACGGGGCGTGAGTCGAGAAACCGAGGAAGGTGGCCCTCCCCTCATGGATGATCTGCCGCGCCGCCTCGAGCGCCCCGCCCGGGCGGATCGTCTCCTCCCAGCACTCCCGGTTGTTGATCCCGTGGATGGAGAGAAGGTCGACATGTCCCATCTGGAGGTTGTGCATGGACTGATCGAATGTCGCTCGAAAGTCCGCGGCGGAGGACGGGGCGACCTTGGTCTGGATGATCATTTCCCCGCGGGGTAGCAGGGGAAGGATTTTGCCGAGCTGAACCTCGGAGGTTCCGTAGCCACGGGCGGTCTCGATGTGGTTGATGCCGGAGGCGAGAGCCTTGCGGATGCACTCCTCGAGGTTGGCCTGTCCCTCGGGCGTGATCCCACCGGCATCCTTGTCGTTCCAACTGTGCTGGTAGCGCATCCCACCGCAGGAGAGGACGGGCATCTCGAGGCCGGTACGGCCGAAGCGTCGTGTGATCATGGAATGAGTTGAAAAACGGAAACCGACTCTATCTCGGCCGTCTGCGGGAACATGTCGAGCGGGGTCACCTGGAGGAGTGTGTAGCGCTCCGCGAGGCGCCTGGCATCACGTGCAAGTGTTGCCGGATTGCACGAGACATAGACGATTCTCGCGGGGGGGCGCTCCAGGATCGTCTGCGTGGCCAGCTCCGCCAAGCCCTCCGAGGGAGGATCGAGCAGGAGCACGGTGCCTGCGGATGATCCGGCCGAGAGGGCCGCATGAAGCATCTGCTCCACGTCGCCGGCGAGATACTCCTCGTTCTCCGCAGCCTGACGGCTCGCCATCGCCACCGAGGCAATCGATCGCTCAATACCGATCACCTTGGTGAAGAGACCCTGCAGTTCGTGAGCGAAGAACCCCGCACCGCAATAGGCATCCACCAGCAGTTCACGGATCGGGCTGGACTCGTCGGAGGGCCTGACAGCCTCGCGGACCGTCTTCTTGAGGATCTCAGCCACAGCGTTATTCACCTGACGAAAGCCGCCGAAGCGCTTCTTCTCGCCGATCAGGTAGTCCCCGTCCCTCGGGCGGGACTTGAGCAGATCCTGAAATCCGAGATCGACCTCCCCGGAGGCGATCAGGCATTTGGTCACGGGAACGACGCGGTTCGAGCCCTGCTCGAAGAACCCGGCCTTCCCCTCACGGACATGGACGGTGATCCGGTTACGGTAAGCGTAGGGCTCCGGCGAGGGAATCATCGCGGCCACGGGTGGATCGGTAAGCCCTCCCAGTCTCCGCAGCGCCTCACGAAGCTGTGTCTCCTTGATGCGGAGCTGATGGGAATAGTCGATATGCTGGTAGGCGCAACCACCGCATTTCAGAAAAACAGGACACGGGGCCGGAATCCGGTGCGGCGAGGGCTCGGTCACCTCCAGCAGATCAGCCTCCAGCAAACGCGACTTCACCTTGCGGACACGCGCGCCGACCTTCTCCCCATCGATCACGCCGGGGACAAAGCAGGCGATCCCGCCGATGCGGCCGACCCCCTTACCCCCGAACGCGAGATCATTGATCTCCAGGGAAACCTCCTGTCCGGGTCTGATTTTCGGAGCCGGGGACGTGTCAGTGCTGTTTTCTGAAATGGACATTCCGTAGGATCGTCCAAAGACGAGCCCTACCTAAAGAACGAAATCGAGGATGAACTCAGCAGATCATCAAGAATCCTTCTCGCGCAGCTGCAACGCAGGTCATTAGGGCCTGTTAAGATTAAAATGGCGGGATGGCGCGAGGAGGAGATGAGGTGCAGGACAAGGCGCGAAAGAGGGAGTGTAGTCACAGCACTACAAGACCGAAAGAGCAACGCTGACCCTGCGCATCAGCAACCCTCGCCTTTAGGGTG
>CANKJN010000111.1 GCA_947482345.1 Spartobacteria bacterium | reverse complement strand
GCTCGGTCCCTACGCCGGATACATCCAGCAGTGGCTCTTTCATCAGGCCCGCACCGGGAATCTCCCCCTTCCGCAGAAAAGGAAAACGACCACGGAAGGCAAATCACGGGCAAGGGTTCGAGCAAGAGAGGCAACCGCATGAACTCTCTCCGCACCAAGTCACACCCCGCGCAGCAGCAGCGGAAGCGCAAGCGCTTCCCCTTCTATCTCGCCCTCTCCTTCCTGATCCACGCTTCACTCATCATTCTGCTGGCGATCCTATTTGCCCGGAAGTTCGTGGCGCAAAAAGCGGAGAAGATTCCGCCCCCCGAGGTCACACTGGAGATCACCCCACTGGAGAAGAAAGACCGGCCCTTCATCGAGGCCACGGAGGTCTCCGCCAAGGCCCCCGAGAACGCCCCCTTCCAATCGGATCAGAACACCAAGGCGGCAAGCGAACTTCCCCCCGATGGATCGCTCGCCCTTCCTTCCCAGCAGGGAGCGGCCCAAGCCGCCCTGGAACTCCGCAACCAGAAGCACACGGCCGGGGAAAAACCGGCATCCCAGGCCGGAAGCCCCGCCCAACCGCAGCCTCCTTCCCAACCATCGCTCCCCTCCCCGGCAGCACCGCAGACCGCTCCCCAGAAATCCGCTCCCACTCCCCAACCCTCGGCCACACCTCAGCCGACAGCCACGCCCCAACCCTCCTCAACGCCACCCTCGCCGACTCCTCCCAATAACCTGAAGCTCCTCGATGCCCCCAAGACACCTCCTCCTCCACAACCGACGGCACCTGCCTCTCCGCCATCGCCCTCCCAACCGCCGTCACCCCCGGTAACTTCGGGCACTTCCGGCGCTACGAAGGGCTACCAGCCAGAGACCCGCCAGACAGTCATCCGAGGAAACATCTCCAACCGTGGCCGCTCCTCGGTGGCCGCCGAGGCCACGCCGATCGGCCGCTACAAGAAGGCGGTGGCCGATGCCATCGGGTCGAGATGGTACTATTATGTGGGGGATCGGATGGGACTGCTCAGCATCGGCACGGTCGACGTGAGCTTCAAGGTCTCCCCGACGGGCAAAGTCACCGGCCTGAAGGTCCTCCGCAGCAACTCCAATGAGTCTTTGACGGATTGCAGCGTCCGCTCGATCATGGATGCCAAGCTTCCCCCGATCCCGCCCGACGTGGCGGCAACACTGCAGAACGGATGCCTTGAGATCGACTACAGCTTCACCATCTACTAGAATACCACCATCGCCATGCTCCCACACACATTCCTCGCCGCGGCCCCCGGATTCATCCAGTTCTTCGTCCAGGGCGGATTCTTCATGTATGTCCTGCTGATCCTCTCGGTCTTCTCCCTGGCGGTCATCCTCCAGCGAGCCAGATTCATCAAGATGGACAGCGCACTCCCGCCCGGAGTGATCGATGCCCTCAGCTCGTTCAAGGGAGGGGCAACGGACAACCTTCAGAAGAGACTGCAGGCCGAACCCTCCCCCCTGTCGCGTGTCTTGATGAGCGTCCTTCAGCATCGTGACTGGCCTCGCAACGAGATCCTCGATGCGGTCCAGACCCGCGCCCGCCACGAAATCTCACGGCTCGAGTCGGGTCTCGTCTTCCTCGAGATCACCACGGGCATCTCTCCCCTGCTCGGACTGCTCGGCACCCTCTCCGGACTCGTCAGCATCTTCGGAAACATCGGAGCGCACGGCGATCCCCAGATCGTGGCCAACGGCATCTCCGAGGCGCTCAACTGCACCATCGTCGGCCTCGGAGTCGCCGTCCCGAACCTGGTCGCCTACAACTACTTCACTCGCCGCGTGGAAGTGGTCTCCATCGAGTTGGAATCCCTGACCACCGATCTGATGGCCAAGCTGTCCATCGGCAGGTAGATACTGAGAAAACAAAGGGTTCTTCGCTGTTTTCAGCGGGTGCCCCAAGGTGTCAGGGGAAGAGAGACTGCCCACCTTGTGCAAGATCCTGCAGCGGGACCACCTCAATCCCATCAGCCAAAGGGAAACGCTTTGCTCCAGGATAGATCACGGCCATTCTCTTAAGATTCAGATCCGTCATGGCTATCTGCATGGATGGTGTCATTTTTGGGGCATCCATCCGCTTGCACTCAACTCCATACACGCCTCCTTCCTTCACCATTAACAGATCTATTTCGGCGCCATTATGGGTTGCCCAGAAATAGGATTCATCAGGATTGAATGCCTGGATTACCTCCTCGATCACATAACCCTCCCATGAAGCTCCACACTTCGGTGAGGTGAGCAGATCTTTCTCCGAACGGATTCCAAGGATTTGATGAAGCAAACCGGAATCCCTGAAATAGATCTTGGGGGACTTTACCTGACGTTTTTTTAGATTGGCATGCCATGGAGCCAGTTGACGAACCATGAAGAATCCCGTCAGGAGATCCAAATATCGTCGCACCGTGGGCTGACTGACACCCAGCGATCTTGCCGGCTCTGAGGCGTTCCAGATCTGTCCATGGTAGTGTGCCAGCATACTCCAGAATCGGTATAATGCCGGCGGCTCAATTGAGATACCGGCTGATGGAAGATCTCTTTCAAGGAATGTCTGAATGAAGTTTTTGCGCCACGAGAAGCTGTTTGATTCGTTTGCCGCAGTGAAGGAATCAGGGAATCCCCCTCTTAACCAAAGTTTGGACGATTCATCACTTCCCACTTCAGCCATATCAAAGCCCCCCATGGTTATTAACTCCACGCGACCCGCAAGCGACTCCGATGACTGGCGCAACAATTCCGGGGAAGCGCTTCCTAGAATAAGAAAGCGTGCCGGCAAGGGCCTTCTGTCGGCCAGCACCCTGAGCACCGGAAAAAGCTCTGCCCGTCGTTGAATCTCATCGATCACAACCAACCCCTCCAACTCACGGAGCGCCGTCATCGGCTCTTCCAAGCGAATCAGACTGACCGGATCTTCCAGATCAAAGTAATTTTTAGAATCGGGATGGATAAATTCCCGCGCCAAAGTTGTCTTGCCGCACTGACGGGGACCAAGCAGAACAACAATGCGACTCCTATCCAGAGCTTCTTTTATCCGATTATGAAGATTTTTACGATAAATCATCACCCGATATTACCATGATATTTCAATATGTCATGTTCGTATTTCATGGCTTGGATCCGCATCACAAGCGGGATTATTTCATGATTACAGAGCTGGGAGCCACTCCTCCCCCCAGCATCCAGTCATAGACCTCTCGCATCTGTGCGGCCACGCTCTTCCAGGTGAAGCGCTCTTCCACAAGCCCTCTTCCCTTTGCTCCCATCGTCATCAGATCGGCATCATTCATGGAAAAGAGAGTGCTCAGCCCCTCGGCAATGCTTTCCGCACTTGTTTCGATGCGGATCGCCGCATCAGCGGCAAATCCCTCCGGCAGATTGCACTCAGGCGTCATCACCACCGGCAACCCATAGGACCACCCCTCCAGCACCGACATCGGAAGCCCCTCACTGAAGGAGGGCAGGACGAAGGCATCGACATTGCGAAGCAGATCCTCTTTGTCCCGACCGAAGGCAGGGCCGAAAAAGAGGACTGCTGAGTCGAGGGACGAGTGTCGAGCGTCGAGGGCTCTTCTTTCACCTTCAATTTTTAACTTTAGCTGGCCCGGCCGTTGCTCTGCATCCGTTACGGCACTTTTCAACCCCAGCTCCTCACAGAGCTGGATCAACTCCGCTTCATGCCCTCCTTGATCCCATCCAGCAATGACAAGTTGCCATGGCTCTCGACCCTCGACTCTCGACCCTCGACTTTGAGCGAATGCTCGAATGAAATTCGGAAGCCCTTTCTTGGGATGAATCCGCCCAAGAAACAACAGCGTCTTCCTTCCCCCTGTTTCAGGTTTCAGGTTTCCAGCTTCAGGTTTCTTCAGATCTCCCTCCGGAATCTCCACCCCATTCGGGATGATTGCGATCGGCTGGGTGAGCCCGTACGCACGGAAGGCATCGGCTTCGGACTGGCAGAGTGCCCTGAGACAAGCAGCCTTGTTTAATTGACGGTTCTTGAAGAGAGCGGCGGCGATTCGTTTCTTCCATGCCGCATTACGCAGAGCCCACGCATCCAGTGATCCATGCGGGGCTACCATCATCGGCTTGCCGGTTCGTTCAGCCCATTGCAGAGCAGCCCATGACGGATACTTCCAGAGCGTAGCCGCATAGAGGAGATCCGCCTTCGGATTGAGCGCAGGAAGGAGATCCGGCGAATAACCGAAAGCACCCGGCCCTTTGACCTTCACCGCCTTTGGCTTCAGGGGGAGCCATCGCGAAGCGTCCTCAGAGCTGAACCGATCCTCCATGCCAACCACATCGACCTGCACCCCCTGTCCCAGGTGGAGCTCCCTCTGCAGGGCACACTCCGCCTCAAAGATTCCACCGTCGGAACGGCTGACTGATTCAAGAAGACAGATGGAGTGCATGACGAAAGGCTAAAGGTTAAAAGTGGAATGCTAAAACGACCGAGTCGAGAGCCAAGTCATCGGGAGGTGATGCGGCAGACTACCTCGGTAGCCCCATAGGGGCGGCACGGCTTTGCGGGAGAAAAGTACCGTTCAACTGAGCGGAAGCAAGCGAGTTCAAAGTGCCGTTCAAATGAATGGGAATGAATGAGTCAATCAAGGGCTACTTCAACCCCTAAAACAACACGGCATCCAGGATAGACAGAACATCATCCACAAGCTCACGTGGGGCGACCTCAATAAGCTTCATCCGGCGCGCTCGAAAATCCAGGGACTTTACCTGATCGCACATCACGAAACCGGTCAACGAGCACCGATCCGTTACTTGGACATGGAGTGGAACCTTGCGGTCCGTATTGGTGATCGGACAACAGATCGCCATACCCGTGCTCTTGTTAAAGATCTCCTTGCTGAGGACCAATGCCGGCCGCCTGCCTCTCTGTTCATGGCCAGACTGAGGGTCAAAGTCCAAGGTCACCAAATCGCCCTGCTTGGGGATGTACAAAGCCATTTACCAGACCTCACGTCCACTCGGTTCACTGAAGAATTCCTGTGCCTTGTAGTTTCGAGGCATCTTCGAGACCAAATCCTCGATCCTATGCCTCCCGCGGAGGGCGACTGCTTCTTGTGCTGGCTTCACGATGATTGAATCCTTTTTAGGGGAGAGTTCCACTTGAAGGCGCATCCCGGTTTTGAGTTTTAGTGCCGCGAGCAACGCCTTGGGAAGCCTCACACCTTGGCTATTTCCCCACGCCTGCAGAGTCGTTGTCATAACATCAAAGTATATCCCCGGGCTACACATGGCAAATCGATTCATCCTGATTCCTTGCTTCTTGTTCCTGATTGCCGGCAAACAAACCACCAAGAACCTGCAACCAACAACGGCCCATTCCCTATCACCTATTCACAATTCCTCCCACCTAACAGCCTTCAGTCTAACAGTCTTTTGATTGCACTTGCCGCCCGGCAAGCTGTGCCACCCTTTGGGTCACGCATTCGCGTGATCTACCGCAGAGGTTTTGTACTCGCTTGCCACCGCAAGGCTCGCCCGTTGGGTTCATCCGCCGATTGCAGATGACTACAACTCGACCTTCCCAAGGTCTCGTTTCACCGCCTTGGTTGCCTTTTCCCTCGGCTTAGTTCAGTCATTTTCG
>CANKJN010000110.1 GCA_947482345.1 Spartobacteria bacterium | reverse complement strand
GATCGACAAGCTGAAGCTGCGCCAGACCTCGGGCGGCACCGCCACCGGTGAAACCGAAGCCGTCGCGGTCGCCGATAAGGTCGGCTACCCCGTCCTCGTCCGTCCCTCCTTCGTCCTCGGTGGACGCGCAATGGAGATCGTCTACACCGAGGAGGATCTCCGCCGATATATCAGGACCGCCGTAGAAGTCAGTCCCGAGCGCCCGATTCTCGTCGATCGCTTCCTGGAGGATGCCACCGAGGTCGATGTCGACTGCCTAGCCGACGGCAAGGAGTGCGTCATCGGAGGCATCATGGAGCACATCGAGGAGGCCGGCATCCACAGCGGCGACAGCGCCTGCGTGCTCCCGAGCGTCTCGCTTTCCCCCAAGGTTCTGGAGAACATACGCCACGCCACCAAGGCGATGGCGCTGGAACTCGATGTGCGCGGCCTGATGAACGTCCAGTACGCCGTCAAGGATGAGGAAGTCTACGTGCTCGAGGTGAATCCCCGTGCATCGCGCACATCCCCCTTCGTCAGCAAGGCGATCGGAGTCCCCCTCGCCAAGATGGCCGCCAAGATCATGGCGGGGAAAACCCTCAAGGAACTCGGATTCACCGAGGAGGTGATCCCTAAACACTTCAGCGTGAAGGAGGCCGTCTTCCCCTTCATCAAGTTCCCCGGCATCGACATCACCCTCGGACCCGAGATGCGCTCCACCGGCGAAGTCATGGGTATCGATACCGACTTCCCCCGGGCCTACGCGAAGGCCCAGATGGCTGCGGCCCCTTCGCTCCCGGCCGGCGGCAACCTCTTCGTTAGCGTCAAGGATGCCGACAAGAAGGCGATCGTTCCGATCGTGAAGGACTTCGCAGGTCTTGGTTTCAAGATCCATGCCACCGACGGCACCGCTTTGCTCCTCAAGGAGAACGGCATTGAGGTCACCCGCCTGAATAAACTGGCCCAGGGACGCCCCAATGTCGTCGACATGATCAAGAACGGCGAGATGCAGTTCATCATCAACACCCCGAGCGGCAAGCAACCCCGCGCCGATGAGGTCGTGATCCGCAGCATGGCCGTGGCGAACCGCATCCCGATCATGACCACCCTGAGGGCGGCAGTAGCCAGCGTCTCGGCCATCAAGTCGATCGCCCATTCGCCTTTGACGGTGAAGTCGCTTCAGGAGCACCATTCCGCAGCCTGATTGGGACATGAGCTGTTTTTGGCGCTACGCAAGCGCCAAAAACAGATGCCCGGGGCGAACCTGTTCTGACTCGACTTGGGGGGCATTCTCCACCAAGGTTTGCAGGTGACTGAAAGAGTTGTCGTTCGTTCCAAATTCTTCTTCGAAGGGGAGAAGAAGTTCTTCGTCAAGGGCGTGACCTACGCCCCCTTCGCGCCTGATGCCGAAGGATACCAGTTCGGATCAAGGGAGCAGGTCGCCAAGGATCTGGCAGCCATCCGCGAGACAGGGGCCAATCTGGTCCGCATCTACACCACACCTCCCCGCTGGTTCCTCGATCTCTGCCTGGAGAACGGCATCCGCGTCCTCTTCAGCATCGCCTGGATGGAGCATGTCGAGTTCCTCAACGACCCGAAGGTCCGCGCCTCCGTCGAGAAGGCGGTCATCGATGCGGTCCGCGAGCACAAGGGGCATCACGCCATCTTCGGCTACCTTCTCGGCAACGAGATCCCCTCCTCGATGGTCCGCTGGCTCGGCGCGAAGCGGGTGACGGAATTCGTCGAGCATCTGGTCAACATCGCCCGCCGCGAGGATCCCCGGGCCCTCTACTCCTACGCGAGCTATCCCCCGACCGAGTATCTGCTGCCGCAGAACGTCGACTTCCTGACCTTCAACGTCTACCTGCACCGCCGTGAGGACTTCGAGCGTTACCTGGCACGCCTCCAGAACCTCGCCGAGGACAAGCCCCTCATCATGGGCGAGTTCGGAATGGACACGATCCGCCACACCGAGGAGGAACAGGCCGAGATGATCGGCTGGCATCTCGATGCGGTCGTCCGCGGCGGTCTGGCCGGAACGATCCTCTATGCGTGGACCGACGAGTGGCACCGCGGCGGCATGGACATCCTCGACTGGGCCTTCGGCCTGGTGAAGCGCGACCGCACCCCGAAGAAGGCGCTTGAGACCGTCAGGGGCTTCTACGGAAAGAGCGGATCGATCATCGAGGGGGCACCCCTCCCCAGGGTCCCCAAGGTCTCCGTCATCGTCTGCAGTTACAACGGCGGCCAGACCCTCGAAGCCTGTCTGCGCTCCCTCAAGAAGGTCAACTATCCCGACTACGAGGTGGTCCTTGTGGACGACGGCTCGACCGACAACACGAAGGAGATCGTCTCCCACCACCCCTGGGTGAATGCGATCCACCAGCCGAACATGGGACTCAGCGTCGCCCGCAATGTTGGCGCGGCCCATGCCACCGGCGAGATCATCGCCTACACCGACAGCGACTGCATGGCCGACCCCGACTGGCTCTACTATCTGGTCGGCACTCTCCTCTCAGGCAACTACGCCGGTGTCGGCGGACCGAACATCTCCCCGCCTGCCCAGAACTGGCAGCAGGCCTGCGTGGCGGCCGCGCCCGGCGGCCCCAGCCACGTGCTCCTCACCGACGTGGTGGCCGAGCACATCCCCGGCTGCAACATGGCTTTCCATCGCTGGGCCTTCGACAAGATCGGCGGCTTCGATCCCGAATACCGCAAGGCAGGCGACGACGTCGACTTCTGCTGGCGCCTCCAGCAGGAGGGCGAGGTCATCGCCTTCAGCCCTTCGGCGATCGTCTGGCACTACCGCCGCTTCACGCTCAAGGCCTTCCGCAAGCAGCAGGAGGGATACGGCGAGGCCGAATCGCTACTGCGATTCAAGCACCTCGTCTTCTTCGGGCCTACCGGCACGGCAAAGTGGAAGGGGCAGGTCTACGGGGCCCCGCGCTTCACCTGGCTGGTCAACCAGCCGGTGATCTACCACGGCGTCTTCGGCGAAGGCCTCTTCCAGTGCATCTACCCGACCCCCCAGTCGGAACTGGCCGCCTACCTCAGCAGCATCGAATGGGTGACCCTCACTTCATTCCTTCTCCTGCTCTCGATCCCCTTCCCGGCGCTACGCATCGTGGCCTACCTGATGTTCGGGGGAACCTTCCTGGTAGCCCTCTCCTACATGATCCACGCGAAGCTTGAGCCACGCTTCGACACGGTGCGCGCACGCCTGCTCGTGGCATTCCTCGCCCTCTCCCAGCCCTTGGTTCGCGGATGGGCACGCTACTTCACCTGGCTGAAGTTCAAGAGGACCCCCGAGTCGGTCATCGCTACGAAGGAAAAGGACTTCACCCCGAGCAATATCCGCGGCACCTCCAAACTCGTCCTCTGGAACGAGGAGGGGAAGGGGCGCGAACTCCTGCTCACCGCCGTGATCGAGGCTCTCGAGAACGAGGGATGGAGCTACTCCACCGACACCGGCTGGAAAGAGTGGGATGTCCAGATTTATGGAAGCTTCTGGTGGGGAGTCACCATGAGGAGCGTCACGGAGTACCATGGCGGGCCTAAATGCCTCACGCGCATTGGCCTCGCCACCCGGATGGTCGCGACCACCTTCCTCCTGAACTTCCTGATGGTCAGCTTCCTTATCTACTGGGGCACCACCGGCCACGACCTCCTCTGGACCGGCATCATTTATGCCGGGATCATGTTTGGGATCTGGTCGCGCGGTTACCGGCTCAAGAAGCGAGTCGCCCAACTCGTCGAGGCCTCCGCCCAAAGGATCGGACTCAAGCGCGTCGATCCCCGCAAGGGAAACAAGCCTGAGACGAACTCCAGGGAGACCGACGCGAAGGAAACCGAGGTGGCTGGCATCACCCAAGTGTCGCCGCAACCTTCGGAAGTCTCTCCCCTCTCCGGCAGTTAAAAAGGTTGAACAGTTAAAAGAGTTGGAACGGGTAGACGGCAGCTCAATGCTCCGGTTAATCAACCTGAATTTCACACTTTTAACCCGAACCCCGATCGGTGTTCGGTTTTAACCTTTTTTCACAGTTTCACACTTTAACGAGGGTCCGGAATCGGGGTTGAATTTCCTGATAACAGACCCTTTTTCATTTTTCATTTTTCCTTCATCCTTTCCTCCTATGCCCAGCGTCTTCATCAAGACCTACGGATGCCAGATGAACGAGCGCGACTCCGAACAGGTTGCGCGCGATCTTCAGGACCGCGGTCACCGTCTCGTCGACAACGAGCGCGATGCCGACGTGATCCTGCTCAACACCTGCAGCGTCCGCGACATGGCCGAGCAGAAAGCGATCGGGAAGATGGGCATGCTCCGCAAGCTCCGTCGTGAGAAGCCGAAGCTCGTCCTGGGATACATGGGATGCATGGCGCAGCGCATGGGGGATGATCTGGGGAACCGATCACCTCATGTCGATCTCGTGGTGGGGACCCAGAAGTTTCACCGTGTCGCCGACCATGTGGAAGAGGCGATCCGGCGTCGTGAAGAGGCCTTTGCCAGCGAGGATGCAACCGAACTGGGCGGAAGCATCAATCCGATCATCCCGATCGTCGACATCGCCGCCGAGGAGGGTTCGCAGAACACAATTCGCGAGCATCTCCCCACGGAGAAGAAGGCAGCCACCTCGTTCATCTCGATCATGCAGGGATGCAACATGCACTGCACCTTCTGCATCGTCCCGACGACACGAGGACCCGAACGCGGCCGCCCGATCTTAGAAATCGTCGAGGAAGCCCGCACCCTCGCCGGCAGAGGGATCAAGGAGGTGACGCTGCTCGGCCAGATCGTCAATCTCTACGGACGCCACGAATTTCCGAAGATGGATGGCAAGAGCCCCTTCGTGCAACTCCTGGAGGCGCTCAACGCCGTCGAGAGACTCGAGCGTATCCGCTTCACCTCCCCCCATCCGATGGGATTCCGCAAGGATCTCGTGGAGTGCTTCGCGCGGCTTCCGAAGCTCATGGAGCATGTCCACCTTCCCCTCCAGTCTGGCAGCGACCGGATCCTCAAGGCCATGCACCGTCCCTACACGGCCGCCTCTTTCCGAAAGCTGGTGGCGGAACTCCGGGCTGCCCGCCCCGGCATCGCGGTGAGCACCGACATCATCGTCGGCTTCCCGGGCGAAACGGAGGAGGATTACAGGGCCACCCGCGACCTTGCGGAGGAGATCGGCTTCGACGGTGCCTTTGTCTTCCGCTACTCCAAGCGCGGCGACACACCCGCCGCCGTCATGGACGGGCAGCTTTCCGAAGAGGTGAAGGAGTTCCGCAATCAGGATCTCCTCGCGGTGGTCAACGCCTCCGCCTCACGCCACCTCGAGGCATGCGTCGGCACCCGGCAGCAAATCCTCTGCGAGGGCCCGAGCAGGAACGATCCCTCCCGACTGGCCGGACGCACCCGCACCAACAAGATCGTGATCTTCGAGGGAGGGAGCCGCTTCCATGGCCAGATCTTCGATGTCGCGATCACCTCCGCCAGCGCCTCCACCCTCTATGGTGATCCCTCCATTCTGGGAGAGGGATCGGAGACCTTAGGGAAGCGCTGATGAAATCCCATGAAGGCCGCTGAAGAGCATTTGCTGATTTTTGAAGGCGCAAGTGCTGGGCAACACGTAGCTGCGGGAGCTGCTTGGGTAGATTTGCCGCTGGCAAACCCGTCAGGGCGAGCCTCGCGGGAGCGAGCGAGTCAATACCCGCAGCGGTCTCGCCCGAGCGAGCAACGCCACAACGACGAGCGGCGGGAGCCGCGTCGGAGCCTGCGAAGCAGTCCGGAGGACGAGACCGTC
>CANKJN010000109.1 GCA_947482345.1 Spartobacteria bacterium | reverse complement strand
CTTTTACCTGCCGCAAGCTCTTCGCCAATGGCACGCAGTTTCTTGATGATTTCTTCTCCGCTATGTCTCTTTCGTTTCATTTGAGGTTAACGGCGCCTCCGCGCCGCAAACTCTCATAACACCTGGATCAACTTTCGGGGAGCACTCCAGGGGCGAGGGTGAGTTGTTACGATCACACCGAGGAAATGATTTGGAGGCATCTCAACGTGTTTGAGCACAAGTGCGAGATACGGTGTCGGTTGCCACGAGGGAAGTGTTCGCAGAGCGGGAAGGTATACCGGGTTAGGCCACCATGGGAGGGGTTGAGCAAGCACTTCAGCAAGGGGTTTGAAGCGATGGTTCTCTTGCTGATGAGGGAGATGCCTGTGGCGGCGGTGGCGAGGATGGTTGGGGAAAGCGACACCCGATTATGGAGGATGCTCAAGGCGCATGTGGCGGAGGCTTATCCGCAGAGTGATTGGAGCGGAGTGGAATGCGTGGGGTGCGACGAGATGAGTGTGCGCAAGGGGCATCACTACGTGAGCGTGTTCTGTGATCTTATCGGCAAGCGAGTGCTCTTTGCCGTTGCCGGGAAGGACAAGAAAGTCTGGGAAGCCTTTGCCAAGGAGTTTGGGGAACATCACTGGAAGGTGAGTTCCATCAGGGAGCTCTCTATGGATATGAGCTGCGCCTATATTACAGGAGCCCGTGAAAGCATCGGGGAGCAGGCAAAGATCGTCTTTGATAAGTACCATGTCATTGCCCATGCCAATGTGGCAGTCGATGCAGTCAGGAGGAATGAAATGCGCCTTGGGAAGGCGGATGTCAGAGAGGGGCTCAAGGAAACCCGATGGATCTGGCTGAAGAACCCGGAAAATCTCACCGACAAACAAAAGGCCAAATACAACAGGATTGACCGGGAAAATCTGGCAACGGCCAAGGCCTACCAAATGCGCCTGACGTTACAGGACATCTATGAAATCCCACACCCCGGCATCGCAAAACGAAAGTTCCTGGCTTGGTGCCGATGGGTGCGCCGCGTTGCCAAGAAGTACTACAGCCTCATCTTTTTAAAGATGCTCCAATGTGCCCGAATGATTGAGGGACATCTCCCCGGCATCCTCGCCCACTGGGAGAACAAAACAACCAACGCCTTCCTCGAGGGTCTCAATAGCGTCTTCTCCGCCGTCAAGAGAAAGGCCAGAGGCTTCCGCTCAACCGATAACCTCATCTCCATGCTTTACTTCACTGCTGCCAACCTCCGTATCCCTGCCCACTGAAAACAGCGAAGAACCTCGGAGATGCCCGTAAGGCCCAGTCATCCAACGAGGTGTGGACGATCGACTTCAAGGGATGGTGGCATGATGCTCAAGGGAGGTGCGAACCGCTGACCATCCGCGATGAGTGGAGTCGTTACCTGCTTGAGGTCCGGGCTCTGGAGAACGCTCGCTCCGAGACGGTTCGGAGCTGTTTTGAGAGGCTCTTTGAGCGCTATGGACTGCCACAAGCCATCCGCAGTGACAACGGGGCGCCCTTCTCCAGTTCGAGCAGCATCATGGGGCTATCCAAGCTCTCTGCCTGGTGGGTGGCTCTTGGGATTGATTTACTGCGGGGGCGTCCCGCCCATCCGCAGGATAACGGGGGCCATGAGAGGATGCACAAGGACATTGCACGGGAACTGGAGGGAACCAGCTACCCCGATCGTCAGGCCGCACTGGATGTCTGGAGGCGTGAGTTCAACGAGGAACGTCCCCATGAGTCCCTTGCCATGAGGATGCCAAAGGAGGTCTATAAGCTCTCAAAGAGGAAGTGGGAGGGAACCCCCGATCAACTCGACTACGAAGGGCTTATCACAAGAAGGGTTCAAAAAAACGGTGAGATCCGCTTCGAGAACCAGTCGATCTTCCTCTCGACCGCCATCCACGCCTGGGATGTAGGGCTAAAGCCCCTCAAAAACGGTACTCTCGAGGTCTACTTCGCAAAGCTGCTTCTGGGGCATCTGAACCCAGAAACGGCTAGCTTTACCCCCATCCTGCCTATCACTGCCGAAACAATCAAAGAAGCAGCTTAAGCATCGCGCAGCAGGCAACTGCGTTCCGGGGGCTCCCGCCCCCTCCACTCCGTTGCCTGCATCCCCAATCTCACTGCCATTGACCAACAACAAAAACACCCACAACATCACCAATCACTCACGGCATGTGTTACCCATGTCCTGAACCCAAAGTGTTACCTATGTCCTGACCTACGCCTCAGGTTTCCCCATCCTCCATCCTCCATCCTCCATACTTCAGCCTTTTTCATGATGCCTTTTGCCTTCCGAGAAACTCCCCGATGACCCTGAAGGCAGTATCGATCTGCTCGTCGGTGATGCAGTAAGGTGGGATGAAGTAGATGACGTTTCCGATCGTCCTCATCAGCAGGCCATTCTCTTGGGCATAGGCTGCCATCTCCCGCCCCGCGGCCGCTGAATAAGCACTCTCCACCCCGGCCAGATCGAAGGCGGCGATCCCTCCCAGAATGCGCAGATGCTCGATCCGGGGGTTGCCAGCCAGAAGTCCTAGATGGCGCGCCATCCGGCGGTTGATCCGGTCCACCTGACCCATGGAATCAGTCTGCTCGTGGAGATCGAGACTGCAGAGAGCGGCCGCGCAAGCGACGGGATTGGC
Source organism: Spartobacteria bacterium (assembly GCA_947482345.1). Classification (GTDB taxonomy): domain Bacteria; phylum Verrucomicrobiota; class Verrucomicrobiia; order Chthoniobacterales; family UBA6821; genus UBA6821. The sequence continues at coordinate 3,229 of CANKJN010000109.1, read as the reverse complement.
CGTGTAGCTGTGGCCGTGCGCGAGGGCGGTCGAGAAGTCATTCCCCAGAAAGGAGTCGAAGAGTTTCTCCGCAACGATCGTCACCGCGAGAGGAAGAATGCCGCCGGTGATCCCCTTGGAGAGGCAGATCATGTCGGGAATGATGCCGGTCTGCTGGTAGGCAAAGAAGCTTCCTGTCCTTCCGAATCCGGTCATGACCTCGTCAAAGATCACGGGGATGCCCCGGTCACGGAAGAGAGCGCAGAGCTTTTCAAGGAACCGGGGCGAGTGAAATCTCATCCCTCCGGCCCCTTGGACAAGGGGTTCGACGATAAGAGCCGCCATGGAGTCGGCATCACCCTCAAGGAGACGCGCAACCTCCTCCAGCGCCGCCTTATCCCCTTCCTCGTTGGCGAATCCGTTCCAGATCAGCGGGACAGGCAGAGAGACGGTCTCGAACATCATCCCATGAAAGGCATCGAAGAACCCGGAACTGCGCCCGACACTCATCGCCCCGACCGTGTCGCCATGGTAGCTGCCGCGAAGCGTGGCGAAGAGCCGACGCGGCTCACCGCGATTCACCCAATGCTGGTGAGCGATCTTCAGTGCCGCCTCCACGGCCGTAGAGCCGTTGTCCGAGTAGAAGACCCTCGCACTCCCAGCGAGTCCCGCCTTCTCCAGCAGACGCTCCGCCAGACGGACGGCAGGCTCGTGGGTGGCACCGGCGAACTGCACATGGTCGAGACGCTGGATCTGTTCCGCGACAGCTTGGGCCAACTCCCGACGGCCGTGGCCATGGAGGTTCACCCACCAGGAAGAGATCATGTCCAGGTATTCCCGTCCCTGCGTGTCACGGAGCATGGCACCCCTGGCCTCCGCCACGGGAAGAAGGGGCCGCCCCAGACCATGCTGGGTGAAGGGATGCCAGATCACGGCGCCATCGCGCGCTAGCAGGGTGTCCAAGGAATCCAATGATACCATTTCCATAATTAGTCTGGTGGAATTAGCGAAGGGATTTTGTTGCTGGGCTAGGCGGAAGAGCGAGGGATATCTGAAGATAACCCGAGGGATGACAACAACGCCCATCGCCGAAAGAACCAGCTGATTTCACCGGAATAAGAGTGGAGATGGTATGAGTCCACGGGAGGGATTTTGCATACCCTGCCCCACTTTCGGAAGCCTTTACCCCCAAACGCCACCCGAAAGCTGGCTATCTCCACAGAAACGCATTGCCATTCCGTTCCGGGCATGAAAGGTAAGAAGAGGTTTTAACTCGCTACCAACCCCATGACCAGAACCCGTACCATCTTCCTGATCATGTCAGTCTTTTCGGTTGCGGCTTCTGTCAGGATGTTGCCAGCCGCTTCGGATGATTCCGATTCCCCGATTGTCAGAATCACCCAGGAGGGGTTCGTCCCCGTCAGGACCTTGGGGGCAAGAAGCAGAAACTACGGCGAAACCTTCTATCTGCGCAGCACGGTGGAACCGCAGACAAGAGTGCACGCCGCCTGCTCCACTTCTTCAGCAAAGCCTGCAAAGCCAACGCCGGCTCCCAAGCCAAAGGCAACACCCACTCCTGCACCTGCCAAAATCACCGTCGCCAAACCGGCAAAAGTCAAAGCGGCCAAAAACAAGGGCAAATCAACCGCCCATGCCAACGATGATCTCGACGAGTACAGTAATGCTGCCCTGATCGCCGACCCCATCGAGCCGGTAAACCGCGGCATCTTCTGGGTCAATCATCAACTCTATCACTACGCCTTCCACCCCCTGATTAGGGCCTACAAAACAGTCTTCCCTTCACCCGTCAGGACCGGCATTTACAATGTCTTCGACAACCTTGAATATCCTGTCCGATTCGTGAACGACCTCCTTCAGTGGCAACCAAAGAGGGCGGGGCTAGAAACCGAGAAATTCGTCGTCAACTCCACCGTTGGCGTGGGTGGTCTCTTCAAGGTATCCGACAAGATCCCTTGGCTGGCAGACGTCCCGAAGACGGACACCGGCGTCACCTTTGCAAAATGGGGAGTTCCCCCGGGCTGCTACATCGTGTGGCCGGTTCTTGGGCCCAAGACCCTGCGCGATTCAGCGGGATTCGCGGGTGATCTCGCCATGTATCCCGTCACATGGGTGACTTACGGTGCCGTTGGTGGATTCACCGGAGCATCTACCCTTGCGGTTTCCGGCCCCGATGCCGCACGAACCACCTCGGACAAAATCGACAACTACAATACCCTCACCCGCAGCTCCGTTGACCGGTACCTCGCAGTCCGCAGCGCTTACGTCCAGAGCCGCAAGCAGGCGGTATCGAAGTAGAAACCCGCTTCCCCACCCCTCGGATAAAAAGATGTTCCTTCCCGGTCAAGCCGTCGTTTGCATTGACGACTCCTTCCCCTTGGGGATTCAGGCTTTGTACAACCAGCTTCCCAAGAAGGGGAACACCTACCACATCCGGGACTTGGTTCCGGGATGCGACTTTAACGCCAATCCCGGCGAAGTGGCCGTCTACCTCACGGAACTTCGCAACCCCACCAACAAGCTGGGGATCGAGCGTGGATTCAAGGCCGAGCGTTTTGCCCCTTTGGAAACCGATGAAACCGAAGAGGAGGATATCTTCCACCTCGATGAGGTGCTGCCATCACCCAACCAGAAGCCGGTCAAGAAACCGGATCTTGTTCCTGCCGGAGATTGAAAACGGAATGCCGCCAACTCTTTGACGACAAGGCGTGAGCGGGCGAATGGGTTGCGAATTGACTCCATGCTCCCACACGTCTCGCCTTTCAGACTGGCTTTGCCAGTCTACCTCGCTTTTTCCCATAGGGAACCGCTGATGAAATCGCATAGAGGCCGTTGCGGAAAGCCGTAGCGGATGCGAAGCAACGACCGGGCAAGCCATGGGCCGCGGGCAAGGCGGCTTCGCGGGAGCATCCCCGCAGCGGGCTGCCGTAACGGAGGCGAAGCAACGGCCGGGCAAGCAAACCGCGAAGCCAACGAAGCTGGCCCCCGTGCCACGCCACGAAGCCAAAGGCTTTGTGGCCTTTGGCTTGGATCTCCGCAACCCGGAGGGCTAAAGCCATTTGTCGATTTTTGCCTCGCCGTCTCCCGACGGCCTCGTCCTGCGGACTGCTTCGCAGGCTACGACGCGGCTCCCGCCGCTCGTCGTTGCGGCGTTGCTCGCTCGGGCGAGACCGCTGCGGGTATCGCCCAGCACTCGCGCCTTCAAAAATCAGCAAATGCTCTTCAGCGGCCT
>CANKJN010000108.1 GCA_947482345.1 Spartobacteria bacterium | reverse complement strand
TCCTTGGCGTGATCTAGTTTTGCTCTCGGTCGTGCCATCCACTCAGCCAATCACATAGTCACCCTCATGTAACCCTAATTATACCATTATATCTGTCCGAATGGTATAACAGCCTAACAGTCTAAACCGCTAACAGCCTCTCGGCCGCCTCTCCCTACGGCGCCTTATAATGCAGGCTTACCAGGCACAGCGCCTGCTCGACCCCTTCCACTCCGTAGTAGTCTAGCTCCAGCGCCGCCGTGGGCTGGGTCCATTGGTAAATGATCAGCGTGTAGGTCACGTCCTGCGGAACTTTCTCCTCCGAGGGGCGCTCCCTGACCTTGTTGACGATCAGCGATCCAGTGCCGTACCGCTCGCCGATTCGGCGTCTGGTTCGATCGAAGAAATCCAGCGTCTTCTCCCCGTCCCAGGAGGGATCGCCGTATTGGAGCTCCACCTCGACCAGCGAACCTTCCCGGAAGGTGAAGAGGGATTTCTTGAGCAGTTGATCCCCCACGGCGAGCCCCTCGGCCTCGAGCACGAACCTGCCTGGGGATCTCTGGGAGAGTGCGGTTTCGCGAGCTTTCACCGCGTTGAGCATCTCGCGGACCTTGTCGACGCTGTCACCCCAAGCAAGCGCGTAAGGAACCTTGATTCCCTGGCCGGAAGGCTGCTCTGCTCGGCACGGGAAGGCAACAAGCACCAGGGCACAGGCCAGGGCCATCCTCCGGACGACATGTCGCGGGGTATGCATGGGAGCGCCTGAGAGTATCATGGCGCGGATTCTCCTGCACCCGGCAGCGGATGAAAAGCATCGGCTGGGATTTCCAGTGCGCCGGCATTCAGCGGAACCAGACGATCCAGCCCGCTGATCGTGTGGGTGGAGGAGCGCTTCGGGTTATCGATGGTAATCGACGCAGTTCCGGCGGCGGATCCGTGGGTGATGCTCGGAGAGACGTTTCCAGTGGACTCCATGGGAATGGAGAGAAGCGGCAGCCCTTCGGCGCGGATCACGCAGGCATCTCCCTCGATGCCCGCCTCGATCGAGAGCAACGGCCGGCTCTCCATCAACTCATCCTTTGCCGCGCGGATCGTGATCCTGTTTTTGGGAAAAGGTGGACGCAGAGGGAACAGGTCGGCCTCCTCCCGCCATGCAGCGGCGATCGGGAGCGAACTCCCGACCGGCAACGTCGTGATGAGGAGAGGGCCGTGCACCAGGCCCCGTGCCCTGTAGGTGCCGGCGGGCACGTCGCGCCCCTGATCATCCTTCCCATCCCATGACATGATCAGACCATTGAGTCCCGCCGGGATCGTGTCGACCCCGGCATCCCGGCAGAGAAGCCGCACCCGCTCGCCCGAGGAGGAAAAGATCCCCATCGTCACCGGCCCCTCCAGTTCCGGAAGCGCCACGGCGAAGGACTGCTGGGCGCCCGAGGCATGGGCGCACATCGCCGACGCGAGAAGTGAAGGCAGGACTGCACGGAGAAATCCCGCGCCTGCACGGCCAAGATGTTGTTGCAAAGATGGAAGGAGGCTCTCCATGCTCGGTGCATCGTTGTTCATGACGGGTTCTCTTCCCAAGTCTTTTCGTTGCATGGCGCCAATTCTGGCGGCGCTGACCCTCATGCTTGGGGCATGCGGCAAGCGCGAGCCCTCCGGAGTGGGGGCGCTTGCTGCAGACGCCTCCCTCAAGCAGGTCGCCACGGCCATGGACCGGAAAGACTATGCCCTCGCGCTGGTCCTCCTTCAACCTGCGCTCCAGGGCCGCCCCAACGACCCCCTCGTCCTGAATCTCAAGGGAGCGATCCTCACCAAGACGAAGGATTACGACGGGGCTCTTGCCTGTTACGAGACGGCCTTGAAATCGTCGCCCGCATTTTTTGCGGCACGTTACAATATCGGCGCCCTCATGGCCCTGCGGCGGCAATGGGAGCCGGCCATCGCCTATTACAAGGATCTTCTCCGCGCGCAGCCCAACAACGAATTGGTCCAGTACAAGCTGCTCCTGCTTCTGCTGATGCGGGACTCCGATGCAGGCCTTCAGGGCCGGCTCTTCCCGCCGGGCATCACTTCCAACACGCCTGCCTGGTACTTCGCGGCCGCCGCGCGTGCCTACAAGGAGGGTCAGCCTCGTGAAGCGGCGAAATACATCGACGTGGCCCGGAGCGTTTTCGGCGACCAGACCACGATTTTCCAGGAAGAGCTCGACGAGAGCGGCCTCGCCACAGCAAAAAAATAGCCCATCCCATGTCCCCATCCATCCTTGTCACCGGCGGAGCCGGCCTGATCGGCAGCGCCCTCATCCATGCCCTCAACCAACGCGGCCGGGAGGACATCCTCGTGACCGACGTGCTGGGTAAGGATGCGAAGTGGAAAAATCTCTCCCCGCTCCGATTCGACGACTACATGCAGGCCGATGCCTTCCTCGACCGGCTTGAGTGCGAGCCGGAGAGCCTCGACTCGATCCGAACCATCTTCCACCTCGGCGCCTGCTCCGCGACGACCGAGACTGATACCGGCTATCTGATGGAGAACAATTTCGGCTACACCAAGCGCCTCGCCCAGTGGGCGCTGCAGCGCGGCATCCGCTTCGTCTACGCCAGCTCCGCCGCCACCTACGGCGACGGGACGCGCGGCATGGACGACGGGTCGGATAAGCTCGAGTCCTTCCGCCCGCTGAATGCCTACGGCTACTCCAAGCACCTCTTCGACCTCCATGCCAGGCGCAACGGATGGCTCGACCGGATGGTCGGCATCAAATACTTCAACGTCTTCGGGCCGAACGAAGGGCACAAGGGAGAGATGCGCAGCCTCGTCTCCAAGGCCTACGAGCAGATCCTGGAGACCGGCAAGGTCCGCCTCTTCAGGAGCCATCGCCCTGATTACCGCGACGGCGAGCAGGTCCGCGACTTCGTCTACGTGAAGGATGCGGTAGCAATGACCCTCCACCTCGCCGACACACCGGCGGCCAACGGCCTCTTCAATATCGGCACCGGCACCCCCCGTAGCTGGATCGATCTCGCGACGGCTCTCTTCAAAGCGCTCGATCGCAATCCCGAGATCGAATTCATCGACATGCCGGACCACATCCGGAACCAGTACCAGTACCACACCTGCGCCGATGTCAGCCGTCTCCGCGCCACAGGCTGGAACACAACTCCGACCAGCCTAGAGGATTCCGTGGGCGACTACGTCCGCAACTACCTGGTCCCAGGCAAGCATCTGGGGGAGGAATAGGGTCTTATAGCAATAGAATGACATGTCATTCTAAAATACGTTAGCCAATAAAATTATGATCGACCAGACTCCATTCTTAACTCGTATACTTTTCGCAATATTCTTCATTCCTTTTGTGATAATCGTTGGGGAATTAATTCATCGGAAAGGAAGGATTCTTGTGAATCACTCTTTTGGAGAGGGCACGCCTGTGTCAACCTCTGTTGCTTATCTTCTGCATATAGGTTGGTATTTAATTGCATTCGGACTGTTATTTTGGAATCTAGGAGTGGGGACATATCACTATAGTGAGGGCGCACCTATAAGTGAAAAAAATGTTACAGAAGTATTTATGAGAATTGGAGTTTCTGTATTTGTAGTCGGATTCCTGCATGGATTCAATGTGTTAGCACTCTCACTATTTCATAAGAAAAACAATGGCTAACAAGGCGCTGCACTCAACAGCCATTGTTGCTACTACCATGAATTCATATGGTAGGATCATTTTGCTATTCACAGTGATCTGTTTTAGCGCAAAAGGGGAAGATGCAAATAGCTGGAAGCATCCGGATTCAATTACATACGAGTCTCTGCGTGCATGGCATAAAAACGGCGGTTTACAAAAATACATATGGCCAAAAGAGCATCTGGCCGATCTGAATGCTGATGGCGAGAATGAGGTGTTTCTCGGTCTTAGCGGTTATGGTCGAGGGATGACATACGCGCTATTTACCAAGACAAATAAAGGCTGGATTTTGCTTTCTGAAGAAATTGAAGGGAGCCATCACGACTTCGAGGTATTGCCAGAAAAGCACAGTTCGTGGCATGATTTTATCTCCCTATTACCGAGTGGGCGTGGTGGATTATTCGAGGTTGTTTATACATGGAACGGGGAAAAATATGTCCAGAAATCATTCCGTTAAATTACAGAGGAAAAATTAAATAAAAAGGGTCTTATGTAGTTGACGGGGTGCTGATGGGGTATAAGTCCCTGATCAGCAATGAAGAACAGATATTCAAAAGGTGCGCACGTTTCTGAGGCCCGATTTCGGGAGGTGATCCGCTTCTTTGCAGTGGATCTTCCCAGCCTCACGGCAGCCGAGTTGACGGGGTTGAACTACCGCACCGTGCACCGCATTTACTCCCTCATGAGGGAGAGGTTGGTGGAGATGACCTTCCAGGAGATGCAACCCTTTGCTGGTGACATCGAGGTTGATGAGAGCTACTTCGGAGCACGCAGAGTACGAGGCAAGCGAGGCCGTGGTGCCGGGGGTAAGATCCCTGTCTTGGGGCTCCATAAACGCGGCGATCGGGTCTTCGTCAGTGTGGTGAAGAACTGCTCCAAGCAAGAGCTGATGCCGATCCTCAAGGGACACGTCCTCTCAAGCAGTGATGTCTACACCGATGGATGGAAGGCTTATGATGGGCTGGTAACCAATGGTTACCAGCATCATCGAGTTCACCATCATGAAAACCAGTTCGCTCGGGGTAAAAATCACGTTAATGGCATCGAATCCTTCTGGAGCTTCGCCAAACACCGCCTCCTAAAACTCCGTTCCATCCGTAAGGAAAAGTTCCTCATTCATCTCAAAGAATGCGAGTGGCGTTGGAACCACAGACATCGTAAAATCTACCCCATCCTACTCAAACACCTCCGCCAGTACCCTCTCTCAACTACATAAGACCCATAAAAAATAGTATGGCTAACCAATCACTGGAGCGAACGCTAGGCGTTAGTCGATCTTGGATAGGATTACCATCATACGCGTCGCTCAGTTCGGGTCGTTCGCCTCAGAAACCATCCTGAGAAGATATGAAGACAGCCATCACCATCATTTTCCTGTTTTCCTTCAATCTCAACTGTCTGCTTGGTGACGAGCCGCTCTGGACATCCGAGGAGAGAGCCAAGCAGAGGGACGCTGTTGTTACGGCTTCTGTCACCAAGGTTGTGGATCTGGGGCAGGTTGACCAACACTCCCGTTTGATCTCGGCAGAACTCAAGATTGACCGCTCCAAAAAGCCACACGGTGAATTGAAGACGTCCGCGCTTACGATTTACTATTTGGGCTCCAATAACGGTGCCAAGCGCTGTCCAAACTTTGCAGCACTCGTAGTCGGCATGACTGGTGATTTCTACCTGACCCGAGGAGATTGGCTCACCAAAAAGGCCGATTTTATTCTTCCCATGGGAAGTGACTTCATTGCCACTGACTCTCGAACACCACAAACAGGCGCGGCAGCTCCGTCGAAGAAATGAGCCACGGAGAAAACAACCTGGCGAACAAAACGGATGCAGGCAACGGCTCGAAGGCTATCTGTCGTGTCAGCAACGTCTTGCGCTCGCCGTCGCCTGATCCGAGTCGTTCGGCAATCAAATGAAACCTCTCCTCGCTACCTTGTTCGCTTGCTTCGTAGCAGTTGCTTCGTCTCTTGGCGAAGACCCTGAACCCATCACCGTCGAGTTTACAGTCCGAGCAGAAGGTTGGTTTTTCACCGCCTATCCAGATGGATCGATTCATGGGCAGTTTGGATCGCTGCCTGGAGATGCCATCCGGCTTCCTCCGGGCACTGCTGATTTTTCGGAAATTGTCTCATTCGTTAAAGCGTCCAAGGCTCCCTCGGGGAAAGTAGCGATCCAAGCCGCAGTGCGTCACAAAGATGAAGTCTCGGTAACCCTCAAGCCTGTGGAAGACAATGGATACTTTCGGAAGCTATTTTTGAAGCATCGTGATGGCTGGCTCGATTGGATGAAGGCTGCCCCCAACGGGCGACTTGAGAGTCTCATTCAACGGATCGAATACTACAAACAGCCGAACAAGGCGGTGGACTCAACGCGCTGACGCGCGCGAGTCACCTTTAACGTTCGATCAATAAATGAAGCTGAAAGTCACATTCTGGCTGATTGGCGGGATCTTCGGATTGATTATCCTGATTTCCCTTGCATGGCCCTGCTTTGCACATTGTCGGACTACACTAATGCAGGCACAGTTTGCTGGGATGTTTGTTGC
>CANKJN010000107.1 GCA_947482345.1 Spartobacteria bacterium | reverse complement strand
TAACTCCTGAGTTATGTAGGGTGTTGATGAGGATATCCTTGTTGGGTGATGTCATTTCACAAAGAGGAAGACGGACATCTTCCGCGCAAACCCCTTTGACTGCTAGGGCTGTCTTGATGGGCACGGGGTTGGGTTCGATAAAGAGATCCCTGAAGAGGGGGTAGTACCGGGCATGAATCTTCTGAGCCTTGGCAACTTCCCCCTTTAGGAAGCTACGGACCAAGGCCCCGACTTCGGTCGGTATAATATTGGAGGCCACACTGATCACCCCGACCGCGCCGGCGGCCATAAATGGCAATGTCAGTGAATCATCGCCCGAGAGGATTTGGAAGCTATCCGGCAAGGCAGCACGGAGCTGATTGACCCGCTCCACGCTACCGCCAGCCTCCTTGATGGCAACGATATTCGGGCAGTCAGCGGCCAGGCGCGCCACCACAGGGACAGGAATCTCAATGCCGCAACGTCCAGGGATACTGTAAAGGACGATTGGTATGGTGACGGCACCGGCCACCTGCTTGAAATGGCGATAGAGACCCTCGGCGGAGGGTTTATTGTAGTAAGGCGCTACCAGTAGGGCGGCATCGGCGCCAAGTTTCTCTGCCTCGATGGTCAATTCGACGGCTTCGGAGGTGGCGTTTGATCCGGTGCCCGCGATGACCAGTATTCTCTTCGCGGCCGCCTTCACGGCGATCTCGATCACCCTGCGATGCTCTTCGTGGCTGAGGGTGGGGGACTCACCGGTCGTACCGACAGGGACGATTCCGGAGATGCCTGCTGCAACCTGTGCCTCGATCAAGGCGGTCAAAGCCGCCTCGTCTAGGGATCCATTCCGAAAGGGGGTCACCAGAGCGGTGTGGGCTCCTGCAAAAGAGATGGTGGGCATGGGATGCTAAAGGATGAAGGATGAGGGGGAGGAAATGAAAAATGAAAAATGAAGAATGAAAAAGGGACGAGTGGTGGAAAAGTGAAAAGTTAAATATTGAAAATGTTAGATGGTGGAAACCAAGCCACTAGGGAGACGTAAGTTAGATTTTTAGATAGAGATGGTGCCTTCAAAGACGAAATCAGCGGGGCCTGCCAGTGTGACAGCCTTGGGATGTCCGCTTTCCAGTTGAAATCCCACTTCCAAGGCATCTCCGCCACGAACCTTTACGGAGATGGGAGAGGGGGCTTTGCTGAGCAGGTGATGAATCAGGGCAGAGGCGACCACGCCGGTGCCACACGCCAGGGTCTCATCCTCGACGCCGCGCTCATAGGTACGGACGGCGAGTGATGACGGGGCCAATACCTGCGCGAAGTTGGCATTCGTCCCGGCTGGGGCAAATCTCGCGTGATGGCGAAGGGCGCGGCCATGGGCTACCACGGGAGCGGCCTCCAGATCGGAGACAAAGACCACGGCGTGAGGAACGCCGGTATTCAGTGAATGCACCTCGAGATCGGCTCCGTCGACCTTCAGGGAATGGGCCAATTGGAGGCTGTGCGGTTCGCTCATCCGAAGCCTGACGCGATCATCTGGCAGAAGTTCCGCCGAAATCATGCCGGCCTGGGTGGAAAAGGAGAGGGTGCCTCCTTCCTGACCCGTCAACCGGGCTGCAAAACGGGCGAAGCAACGGGCACCGTTACCGCACATCTCCGCCTCTCCGCCATCGGCGTTGTAATAGCGCATCCTGGGAAGCTCGGGCGTGCTCTCAACTGCAATCAGTCCGTCTCCACCGATCCCACGATGGCGGTCGCAGAGTCCGGCTATCTGGTCACGGTTCAGACTGCGGGAACCATCACGGTTATCAATCATGACAAAGTCATTTCCCGCACCATTCATCTTGGTGAACTCCAAATTCATCACGGGAGTATCACGCCAACGAGGCGGGATGAAAAGAACGAAGGGGATTCAGAGGGATGAAACCTGAACCAAGCTTCTGGGAAGATGAGCGGAAGACTGCGATGAATTCGCAGCCCGGAGGGCGCCACGGCAACCGGGAGGATGTGGCTTCAAACCTGAGTAGGACCTATTTCCTCCTAACAGTCTAACAGTCTTCAGCCTAAAAACCTTCAGCCTTCAGTCTGCCCCATAGCTCTCGACACTCGTTCCTCGACTCAGTCCTTCAGCCTACTCCATGAACCGCCTCCGCGATGGGGCGGACAAAGTCGGCGATCTTGGAGGGAAGCTCCGGCACGTCGCCGATCTCTCCGATCTTGCGGACGATGGCGCTGCCCACCACGACTCCGTCGGCAAGTGCCGCAACGGTGGCTGCCTGTTCGGGATTGGAGATTCCGAATCCGACTGCCACGGGCACCTTGGTCAGTGCGCGGATGGCGGCGACCCGCTCGGCGATGTCCGTCGAGAGGCTCGACTGTTCGCCGGTGACGCCTTCGCGGGAGACATAATAGATGAATCCCTCCGAGGCATCCGTGATCTCCTTCAGGCGATCAGGCGGGGTCGTCGGGGCGATCAGGCGGATCGTCTTGAGCCCCTTGGAGGAGGAAAGTTCGGCATTCCGGGCGGCTTCCTGCGGCGGAAGATCAAGCAGCAGCAGGCCGTCGGCACCGGCGGCGGCGGCATCTTGCTGAAACTTGTCGAATCCATAGACATAGACGGGATTCAGGTAGGCGAAGAGAACGATGGGGATCTGGCTGGTTTTGCGGATCTCACGGATCAGCTCCAGAATTCCAGGCACCGAGGCGCCGGAGGCAAGTGCACGTCCAGCAGCAGCCTGAATAGTGGCTCCGTCGGCCAGAGGATCGGAAAAAGGAACTCCCAGCTCCAGGATATCGACTCCGGCCTGTTCCAGTGCGAGGACCACCTTTGCCGATGCCGCGAGGGTCGGATCGCCTCCGGTGATGTAGGCTACCATGGCGGTGCGGCCCTGTGTCTTGAGTTCAGTGAAGAGAGAGTCGATCCTGTTCATTGCTTGGCGATATGGGAATCGGAGATCAAAGGCTCAAAACAACCCTGAGACAACACCTTTACGCCTCTTTACAGAGGATTTCAATAACTACAGATAATATATGTCATGAATAATTGAATACAGGGAAACGAAGCTGAGCGGTCACTTGGCCTTCTTTCCTCCTGATGCCGACTTCCGAAGGATCTCGATTTCAGCCACCATCGATTCAGAGCCATTGACGGAGGCGGTTTGACTTGGTCCCTGATAAATGAATCCATCCTTCTCCGCAGCGACCTGAAGGCTACCAGAGAGATTGGGCCAATCCTTACCTGGCACGATTACGATGATCCGGATCCTATCATTGTCGATGGCTTCCACATACTGCTGATTCCGTGAGTCCAGAACCCTATGGACCGAATCGGAGGCCTTCTTCATCGATGGCTTAGGAGCCTCAATCTTGACCTGCTGAATTTTGGATTGAAGCGTTGGGACCTTGATTGCCGCAGCCGCAATCTTCTCCACCCTCTCCCTCAGAGAAGCAGACCTTTCCCTGACAAGAGCATCCTCAGGCAATTCACCCCTTGGTTGCTCCTGCTGCGATGCCTGCTTGGTCGGTTTTGTCGCCACGGGGACCCAACCGGCTTTTTGGATCGAGAGCCCTATTGAGAAGACGGGAACCAATAATAACAGGATCAGGATGATCATGAGGACAACGATCCAGTATCTGGGCATTCCCGGGGGCTTTTCCTGATCGCTCACTGTTACAGAATTATTACGTGAAGGCGTGATGGCAAGGGCAGAGATGGAGAGTTCTGGGGGTGCGAAGAGTTGAGGTGTCCGCTGCGCATCCAATCCTGACGCCGTGCATTTCGCATGCCTCATTCTGCATTTTGCCCATCCATCACCTTTGCTGTGTTGACCGTACCCCCCTGCTTCAACGATAGTCATCGACTGCCCATGTCCGTCTCGAATATCCGAAATTTCTGCATCATCGCCCATATCGACCATGGGAAAACCACCCTGTCGGACCGCCTCCTTGAGGTGACCAATACCATCGCCAACCGCGACAAGCAGGAGCAGGTGCTCGATTCCATGGACCTCGAGAGGGAGCGCGGCATCACCATCAAGTCCCACCCGGTCACCATGCAGTACAGGGCCAAGGATGGTAAGGAATACACGCTCAACCTCATGGACACCCCGGGCCACGTCGACTTCACCTACGAGGTCTCCCGGAGTCTCGCCGCCTGCGAGGGAGCCATCCTGATCGTGGATGCGGCCCAGGGCGTGGAGGCGCAGACGATGGCGAACATCCATCTGGCCAACAAGCAAGCCCTCACCATCATCCCGGTCATCAACAAGATCGACCTTCCGAATGCCGATCTTCCCGCTGTCAAAAAGCAGCTCGAGGATCTGCTGGCGATTCCCGCCGAGGAGGCCATCCCCGCCAGTGCCAAGGCAGGCATCGGCATCGAGGAGATCCTCGAGGCGGTCGTCGAGAGGATCCCTCCTCCACCCGAGGGTGATGGAGTGCTTCGTGCCTTGGTCTTCGATTCCCTCTTCGACACCTACCGCGGTGTGGTCAGCTACGTCCGCGTCTTCTCGGGTGACCTCAAGCCCGGCATGCAGGTCCGCCTCATGTCGACGAACCAGTCCTATGAGGTCAAGGAGGTCGGCATCTTCACGCCGAAGATGACATCCACCGGATCCATGGGCGCGGGCGGCGTCGGCTACTTCATCGGCAACATCAAGACCACCGCCGAGATCAAGATCGGCGACACCCTCACCGATTCCAAGAAACCCGCAGCCGAGCCCCTCCCCGGCTTCAAGGAAGTCCAGCCGATGGTCTTCAGCGGCATCTATCCCATCAACACCGCCGACTTCGAGCAACTCAAGACGGCCATGGGCAAGCTCCAGATCAACGACGCCGCCTTCAACTACATGCCCGAGAGCTCGGTCGCGCTCGGCTTCGGATTCCGCTGCGGCTTCCTGGGACTGCTCCACATGGAGATCATCGTCGAGCGCCTCCGTCGCGAGTACGACATGGACATCATCGCCACCTACCCAAGCGTGGTCTACGAGGTGGTGAAGACCAACGGCGAGGTCCTCATGGTCGATAATCCGGCCAACCTCCCCGACATGAGTGTCGTCGAGGAGATTCGCGAACCGGTCGTGAAGTGCTTCGTCATGATCCCGAACGAGAATATCGGCGACATCATGCAGATCATGATGGAGAAGCGTGGTATCGTCGAATCAACGGACTCCATCGACACCAAGCGCGTCATGATCACCGCCGTCCTGCCGCTCAACGAGATCCTTGTCGACTTCCATGACAAGATCAAATCGGTCACCCGGGGTTACGGCTCCCTCGACTACGAGCCCGCCGGATACCGCGCCGATCGACTCGTGAAGCTCGAGATGCTCGTCAACAGCGAACCCGTCGACGCCTTCTCCAGCATCGTCCACCGCGACAAGGCCGAAGGCCGGGGCCGCTCCCTCGCCGCCAAGCTCAAGGAAGTCATCCCCACCCAGCTTTACCAAGTCTCCATCCAGGCCGCTGTCGGCGGCAAGATCGTCGCCCGTGAGAATGTCAGCGCCATGCGCAAGAACGTCACCGCCAAGTGCTATGGCGGCGACATCACCCGCAAGCGCAAGCTCCTTGAGAAGCAGAAAGAGGGCAAGAAGCGGATGAAGGCGATTGGGCAGGTTAATATTCCCCAAGAAGCCTTCATCGAGGTTTTGAAAACCAATTGATATTGGTTTTCAAAGGCTCGCGATTTTGAGCTCTGGCGGCGTTGGTCATCGCTCGCAGTGTGTTTCACACAGCTTCGCTTGACCGCCTTGCCATCATCTCAAACTTGCTTCGCTGGGAAACCTTGTGCAGCCACCCTGTATCTGCGCATCCAAGAATCCTGCGCCCTTTTTTATGGCAGATTTTCGAGGCTCGGCTTTACGGCTGTTTTGGATCCACCTTGTAACGATTCCACGTTCTAACTTTGCTCCTCGCTATTTTCAGTGGGTGGGTAGGGGTCTGAAGGGTGGCACTTCGAGTTGGAGTTTCCCGGCCTTGAGATAGGCCATGATCCTGAAGGTATTGATTGATCGGTAGCCTCTGGCCAGACGCTTGGCGAGTTGGAGCAGACCATTGATAGCCTCCATGGCCCCGTTGGTAACCCTCGTCCTCATGAAGGCTACCACGCCGTTCCAATGCCTTTGGATCGAGCGACTCAGGCGGACGAAGGGAACAAGTCGGCTTTGGCGGGCCCTCCGGCACCACCAGGCAAGTTGCCCCTTGTCTTCTTGGGAGAGGATCTCTTGGAGGAGATCCCGTAGTCCCAAGGCCTTGCCCAGCTTGGGATAGGCTTCGCTTAAGAGTCGGCGCTGTTGCTGCTGAGTGGAGGATCTCGTCCACGCATTGCCCCGGATCGACCAGAGAGAGCCCTTCAGATCCGCTCCGTCTCTTATACCATTTACATAGCTATACTGGTATAATGATCACGTAGGAAGAGTTTGCTTGAGATAGGAGCCAGTTGTGTCCGATCAGACGGAAGACGCGGCTTGCATCATTCCAGTACTCTTGGAGGGTTGAGGTGATGGTTTGCTGAGCTTCTT
>CANKJN010000106.1 GCA_947482345.1 Spartobacteria bacterium | reverse complement strand
TGCCTCAAAATCGTGAACTTGCCTACCGATGGGCGGGGTTGTTTTTGCATATCCCTGCCATGTGGCAGGTTAAAATCTCCCCGTCCATCACCACTTTATCCCAACCACTTTTACCTTCCACTTGCCTCCTCTATGGGATGGCTGTGCTTCAGATTTCAGGTCTCATCCCTCACTTATTTCCGATGACCGACTCCCTTTCCCCGGTTCCTCATCACGTCGTCCACCAACGCACTGTTTGGATAGGCTGGGCGGCTCTCCTCCTCGCCCTCGTTGTCTACTGCACGGGACTCGGGAGCGACCATCTCGCGACCAATGGCGACGAACTCCTCTACGCCCAGATCTCGAAACTGACCGCGCAAACGGGAGATCTCCTTCCGCTTCAGTCGATCGATGAGAAGGCGCGCAACACCAAGCCCCCGCTTCTCTTCTGGCAGGGAATCTTTTCCACCGACTGGGGCAACCACTGGTCGCTCGCCCTGCTTCGCGCACCAAGCGTCCTCTACACTCTCCTCACGGCGGGACTGCTGATCCTCGTGGGATGGAAGCGACTGCGCAGCCTTCCCCTGGGCATCTCCGCCGCGCTCCTCTTCCTCTGCTTCTTCAGCACTTACCGCTACGGCAGGGTCTTCCTTACCAGTGCCCCGGAGACCTTCTGGCTCTTCGCGCCGCTGGCCCTGCTCCTGCTCCATCGGGAACCGCGCTTCCCTGAGGGACTGCTCTGGCCGTGGGTGTGGGGAGGAATGATCGGCATCGCCCTGCTCTACAAGTCATTCGCCCTCGTGATCCCGGTGGCCGTCACGCTCTCAATCTGGCAACTCCGGGCCCGCGATTGGAAACCCGCCCCCTTCCTGATCCGGGATGCCTGGCGCATCGCGACGACCGTCATGGCGGCGCTGCTCCTCTTCGTGCTGTGGTTCTGGCTCGACCCGCACCCCTCGCAGGTTCTCAGGGACTTCGTATTCAGGGAGAATGCGGGTAAATTCAACACCGGCGGCGAAAACTACTGGCTCAACCTCGTCTGGGGCCAGTCGAGTCTCTGGCGGATCGTCGTTTCCTATCCGCTCAACGCCGGACTTCTCGCCTTGGTGGTCGTCGCCCTGTTCATCGACACGTGGAAGCGCAGGCGGTATCTCTCCCATCTCGAAGTCTTCCCCTGGATCTGGATGATCGTGCTCGCGGCCTTCTTCTGCATCCCCAATCAGCGTGATGAGCGCTACCTGCTGCCCGCCATGCCGGCGCTCGCCCTGCTTATCGCGATCCGGCTCGGCCATCTGCCGCGCTGGGTGCTCGGAGTCACGTTAGTCTCTGCGGGTGTGGTCATGGCGGGACTGACCGGCTTGGGCCTTCTGCTCCAGCAGACGGCGGCCATCGGAACGCTCTACCCGCTCTGGGTGGCGCTTGTTCCTGCCATCGGACTCATTCTCGTCATCGCGGGGCTTATCAGCGATCATCTTGCCCGCCCTCTCCTCGCGCCCGCGATCCTGACGGTCTACCTCTGCTACACCCTCTTCCTGATGCCGCTTGACCGGGGCCCGGGCCTCTTCAAGGGCGAAGGCGTGGAATCCGTCATCGGCTGCGAGGTCGCCGTCCCCTCCAACTTCAATGCGCGCGAGGAGAGCTACGGATTCCTGCTTCCCGGAGCGACCGTGAAGCCCTACGACCATTGGCGGAAGCCGTCCGCCAAAGCCCAGTTCGTCGTGATCAGCCTCCCGCTCGATCAACCGGCACCCGATGAAATCATCCTCGCCAAGCGGCTCAACATGATCGACCGCTTCAATGCCGCCGAGACCCGCGATATCCTGACCGGCCACATCACCCGTAACCTCTTCCGCTGGGACTGGCTTGTGCAGAGGAACTGATACCATCTCTCAGAGATAGGTGGACTTTATGGCGCAGGGATTTTGGTGAAGGGCGAAGAGGATGACCGGTGGCTACCTTTTGGTAACCAGAGGGATGACGACGATGCCATGCGCCAAAAGAACCAGCCAGAGAGTCCGCTTAATGATGAGAGATGGTATGAACCCGAGCCGCAATGGGAATTGGACTTTGGCTACAACGTGATTCCCGTCACTCGATATTCGCTCGTCTCGCTTTTTTGCAAAGACTCATTCCAACACCCCTATCCTATTCCAGGATTTCCAATCCCGCCTTCTTCCCGTGCTTCTCCGCTGCGGCGGAAAGCAGATCCCTGATGCCCTTGATCGTACCGCCACCCTTGCCGATCAAGCGACCGACGTCGCTCTGGCGCATGGAGAGAAGGTAAGTGGTCTTCTCCCCGTCCTGCCGATGGGTGATCACCACCTCATCGGGGTTTTCGACGAGTTGCTGCACCACGTAGCGCAGGAACTCGTCCATGGGAATCAATCAGGCTGCGGCACCCGAGGCCTTCCTGGCCTTGGTGATGAAGCTCTGCACCGTCTGGGAGGGACGAGCTCCGACGCTGAGCCAATACTCGGCGCGCTCGAGGTTGATCTTGTGGTTGTCACCGGCCTGCTTCGGGTCGTAGTGACCGATGAGCTCGATGAACTTGCCGTCACGCGGGCTGCGCTGGTCGGCCACCGCGATGCGGTAGAAAGGATGGTTGCGGGCGCCTTCGCGGCGGAGTCGGATTGCTACTGCCATGGGAGTCGGGTCGGTAAGGAGTTATTTGGGGCGAGGCCGGGCATTCCGCCGGAGGCGAAACGTGACATCATTTTTTTCATTTTTCCTGTGTTCTTGGCCAGTTTTTTCATCTGACCAAACCTCAGGAGGAGGCTGTTGACCTCAGTGACTGAATTTCCACTGCCGCGGGCGATTCGCTGGCGACGGCGCGCGTTGAGGATCTCGGGGCGCTTCCGTTCGCCGGGCGTCATGGATAGAATGATCGCCTCGACCCGCTGCAGTTCTTTTCCGTTCACTGCGGGACTAGGGAGATTAGCGGCACCGGGGAGCATGCCAAGCAGATTTTCGAGGGGCCCCATGCGCTTGATCATCCGCAACTGGCTAAGGAAATCCTCCAGGTCGAAGGATGCGCTCTTCATTTTGGCCTCCAATCGGCCCATTTCCTCCATCTCGACGGCCTCGGCCGCCTTCTCGACAAAGCTGACGATATCCCCCATCCCGAGGATCCGCCCAGCCAACCTCTCGGGGTGGAACGGCTCGAACTGCTCCACTTTCTCGCCGACGCCGGCGAACTTGATCGGCTGCCCGGTCACCGATCTGAGGGAGAGGGCGGCGCCACCCCGGGCATCGCCATCGAGCTTGGTCAGGATCAGGCCGGTCAGTCCGAGGGCGGCATGGAACCTCTCGGCGACGCTGACCGCCTGCTGACCGGTGGCGGCATCGCAGACGAGGAGAATCTCCTGGGGGCGCAGCAGTTCCTTAAGGTGAACGAGTTCCCCGACGAGCGAGTCGTCGATCTCACGGCGGCCGGCGGTGTCGTAAATCTCGACATTGCCCCCCTGGGTCTCGCACCAGGAGAGGGCTCTCCGGGCTGCGGCCAGGACATCCTTTTCCGAGGGATCGGGACGGAAGACCGGTACCTCGATCTGCTCCCCCAGTGTGGCGAGTTGGTCGATGGCGGCGGGACGGACCAGATCGAGGGCGACCAGCAGGGGGGAGCGAGGGGCTTCTCCCTTGAGGGTGCTGAAGAGTCCGGGGTTCTTGAGGAGACGGGCAAGCTTGGCCGAGGAAGTGGTCTTGCCGGCGCCATTGAGGCCGACGACCAGAATCCTGGTCGGCTTGCCGAAATTGATCGGGGAGGCATCCCCGCCGAGGAGTGCCGTCAGCTCATCCTGGAAGATTTTGATGATCTGCTGACCCGGGGAGACGCTCTTGAGGACCTCCTCGCCCAGCGCGCGCTCCTTGACCTTGTTGATGAACTCCTTGGCCACGGTGAAGTGGACGTCGGCGTCGAGCAGGGCGAGGCGCACCTCCCTCAGCGCATCGGTGATGTTCGATTCGGAGAGCCGTCCATGACCACGGAGGCTCTTGAAGGTCTGCTGGAGTTTGTCTGAAAGGGTGGAGAACATGGATGAGGGAGTCGAGCGACGAGGGTCGATAGTCGAGAGCTGATACCATTAACCCAAGACTCCGGAACTTTCCACCTCCGACAGTGTCACCGGAGCCGAACAGGTGAAGTTCTCGCAGCGGTAGAGAGCCGCTTTCCCGTCGACGGGTTTCATGCCGGCAATTGATGGAACCCGTTCCGCAAGCCAGGCCTGGCCCGCTCCCCCATCCGCCAGCAGGATGACCTGATCGGGATGGAATCCCTTCCGGGCCGATGCGATCAATGCCTGCGTGTCGGCCGCACCGGGTGCGCCGGCAATCACGATCTGGCGCCCCGAAGAGAGGCTCGATCCCAGGGCGACGAGTAACTGCGGGACCGCGGCCGGCATGGAGTCGAGCGTCCGGCCGGAGAGAGCAAAGATCCGTTCCGCTTTCGCCGCCGCGGCCTCGTAGCCAAGCATCATCGAGAAGCGCAGGAGATTGAGCGCCGCCACGGAATTTGCCGAGGGCTCCGCGCCGTCATAGTCTTCCTTGAGACGCACGAGGAGATGAGGATCCCCCTCGGCACTGCTGAAATAGCCCCCCTCCCGCTCATCCCAGAAGAGAGGATCCATGATCCCCTGCAGATCGACCGCCCACTGCAACCAGCGGATCGAAAATGTCGCCTCGTAGAGATCAAGGAGCCCCTGGATCAGGAAGGCATAATCCTCGGCAAATCCGGTCTCGAGCACCCTTCCCTCGCGCCAACTGCGCCGCAGTTCGCCTGATACAGGATCGGTAAGATGCCCCTTGATGAAATCCGCCGCCTTCACGGCGGCCCCGACATAACCCTCATCGCCCAAGGCCGCGCCGGCCCGGGCAAAGGCGGAGATCATGAGACCGTTCCAAGCGCAGAGGATCTTGTCGTCGAGGTGCGGATGCGGACGCTTCTCACGGATCTCCGCAAGGATCCGTCGGGATTGCTCCAGTGAAGTGATCGCCTCCTCTTCGGAGAGGCCGAGTGCGGCGGCGCTTTCCCCGATGAAAGCCTGCTCCATGAGCACATTCTTGCCCGCGAGTTCCCCATGCGGGTCGCTCGAGGGATCGACATTCCCCCCGGCAAGCACGCCGTAATGACGGCAGAAGAGAGCAGCGGCTTCGGGTGAAAGCGCCTCCTCGATCTCCTCCTTGGTCCAGACAAAGAAAGCCCCCTCGGCATGCTCGTTCGATCCGTGCCTGAGTAAACTGTCGGCATCCTCGGCTGAATAAAACCCTCCCTCCGGAGCCGTCAACTGCCGCCGCACATAATCGAGGATGTCCCGGATAATGGCCTCTTGCTCCTCCCCGCCCGACATCTGCCGGATTTCCAGATAGGCAATGGCCAGCTGTGCCTGATCGTAGAGCATCTTTTCGAAATGAGGCACATGCCAGGAGCGGTCCACCGAGTAGCGGTGAAACCCGCCTCCAAGGTGATCATGGATGCCCCCGGCGGCCATGCGCTGCAATGTTTCGAGAACCATGCGGAAACAGCGTGCACTTGTCGTTTTGTCCGAGCTGCGTACCCGGCAGGCTTCCCGAAACAGGAAATAGAGAACCGAGGGGCGGGGGAACTTCGGAGCGGATCCGAATCCCCCCCATTGCTCGTCGTAGGTTCGCAGGAAATACTCCGTGGCACGATTCAGCGGCCCCTCACAGGGAGCTCTTCGGGAAACCTCCGCCCTCGCGCTCTCCTGCAAGGCTGCAAGCGAACGCGCCGCCTCCGCTTCGATTTTTTCCGGGCTCTCCTTCCAGAGTCCGGCAATCTGAAGCAGGATCGAGGGGAACCCTGCACGGCCATGCCTGTCCTCGGGAGGAAAGTAGGTGCCGCCGAAGAAGGGCTTCAACTCCGGGGTGAGCCAGACGCTCATCGGCCACCCGCCGCTTCCCGTCAGCCCTTGCACATAGGCCATGTAAAGCCGGTCGACATCGGGACGCTCCTCGCGATCAACCTTCACGTTGATGAAGTGCGCGTTCATCACCCGGGCGATCTCCGGATTCTCGAAGGACTCATGCGCCATCACATGGCACCAGTGGCAGGTCGAATAACCCACCGAGAGGAAGATCGGCTTCCGCTCCCGACGTGCCCGGGCGAACGCCTCCTCTCCCCAGGGATACCACTCCACGGGATTCCCCGCATGCTGGAGGAGGTAGGGGGAAGTGGTGGCCGAGAGTTGATTCATATGGCTACCGCCAGGTCAATATACTGAAGGCTGAAGACTGCTAGGGAACCGCGTTTCCCTAGGGAAACGCTGAGTAAATCGCATAGAGGCCGTTGCGGGAAGAACTGGCCGCGGGCAAGGCGGCTTCGCGGGCGCATCCCCGCAGTGGGCTGCCGTAACGGATGCGAAGCAACGGCCGGGTAAGCAAACCGCGAAGCCAACACAATTGGCCCCCGTGCCACGCCACGAAGCCAAAGGCTTTGTGGCCTTTGGCTTGGATCTCCGCAACCCGGAGGGCTGAAGCCATTTGTCGATTTTTGCCTCGCCGTCTCCCGACGGGTTGATGCCACTTCCCTCCCGGGAAGCTGTGGCACCATTCGGGGAGCGATTGCATCGCTCTCTTCCGCACACCCTCCCGGGTGTTTGGTTCGTCCT
>CANKJN010000105.1 GCA_947482345.1 Spartobacteria bacterium | reverse complement strand
TGACGCCAAATCCTGCCGGATCCCGTGGCGCCCTTTCAGGGCTACCTTCGGTAGTCTCCCGCGGCTCTTCCCAGAGTCTTGGTTGTAACGTTTCTAACCATTTTAACTCCCCTTTCCCAGACCTTCGGGTTCTTAATGCAAATTTTGGGTTAAATCAGCGTTTCCCTAGGTTCCTTGTCAGGGGCGTGCCAACGATCCTTCCGTTGTCTCGGGAGTCTCCGCACACCGGAATGAAATGCTGTGGAGTTTCCCTCCGCGAAGGAATGTCATCCGGACATGATCCCCGCCGCTCAGGTAGAAGGAGGCACCGAGGACCTCCTCGGGTTCGCGGATCGGTTTTCCGGCAAGCGACACGATCATGTCCCCGGCTCTCAGACCGGCTGCCTCGGCGGGGCTTCCCTGTTCGACCGCGACCACCCGCGTGCGGGAATTTCCCTCGGGCACGGCGGCTTCCTCCACGACCGTGCCGACGCGCCCGGGATTAATCCTTCCGAAGCGGAGGAAATCACGATGGAGTTTCTCGATAGCCCCTGCAGGCAGGATTCGGCAGGAGGTGTTTCCTCCGCCCATGACCATGCCGAAAAGGTTTCCGGAAAGATCCAGAACGGGTGATCCTGCCTCTCCTTGGACAAGGGGGATGGCGGCGATAAGATGGGGAACGCAGAAGTAGCGATTTCCCTCATGCGTTGCCTCCCCCGTGATCATCCCGAGCGAGACGGCGGCATTCTCCTCCCGTGTCATGCCGATCGCGACGACGGGGGTGAGGGAAGGGGCATTGGTGAGGATGCTTGGTGGCAGGAAGGTTCCTCCCGCCGAGGGAGAGCCTCCGATCGCTTCTTCTCCAATCTTGAGGAAGGCCACCCCGCTGCGCGGATCGATGGCGGCGACGGAGGCAGGGTAATCACGTCCCGATCGGCGGATGGTGATTTCTCCGCCGGGTATCACGAGGTCGGCGAGGGTGCAGATGGTCCCAGTGGGATCAAGGAGGAATCCGGTGCCGTTCACCTCGCCGCGCTGGTCGCGGCACCTGACCCTGACGATGGCGCCCGGTTTATCCTTGGACAACGCCCTGATTGAGGCGGCGACCTTGGCGGAGAGGGTGGCGTTGGGGGAGGGGGCCGCTGGCAAGGGGGCTGCGGCGAGCACGGGCATCAGCCCGCTGAGCAGAATGGAATTAGAAACTAAGCGGCGATTCATGGTTCGCCGGGCGGGCATTGAGCATATAAGCCGGTGGGAAGAGGGAGCCCGAGCGTTGGGATTGGGGATCCACTCGCAGCGACACGGGTTGCATCTTCGGAATCGTGACGGGAGTCTGCTGGTAGGAGGCTGCGAAGGCGCGAGGGGCAGTGGACTGAGCAGGGTGACTGATGATCGCGATGCTCGCAATCACCGCGAGCGCCGCCGCGCCGGCAAAGGCCATGGATGGAACCCGGAACTCTGACAGAAGCGCGTGGAGTCGCTCCATGAGGAGTGTCCTGACGGAGGGTTTCAGCAACTCCGCACGCTGACGGCGGTGGAAATCACGGAGAAAGTCGTCGAAATACCCCTCCGGAGGCTGCTCGTATCGCTTCAGTCGGATCACTCGGTGCATCTTTTCGTGGCTCATGTCGCGGCTTCTGGGGTGGGGTGTGAAATCCGGATCCGTAATAGGTGCTTAGTTTTTCTTAAACTCATGGAGTGAGTTTTGCAACTGGCGGTGGGCATAAAAGAGTCGTGAGCGCACGGTCCCTTCCGAGATCTTGAGGATCTTGGCGATTTCCGCATGGGGCATGCCTTGGATATCGAACATAGTGACCACGATTCTATGGTCATGAGACAGCTTCATCATGGCGGTGTTCAATTTTTTCTGAAGTTCGTGGATCGAGACCTGCTTGGTCGGGTCACCGTTGCCGTTGCTGGTTGCGGCGATGAAGTCGGGATCGTTCTCGATGTTGCTGTCGGGATCGTTGAGGCTCGGGTGCTGTCGACGGTTCCTTTTCTTGAGGAAATTGATCGTCATGTTGACGGAGATCGAGTGCATCCAGGTGTAGAAGCTCGATTTTCCCCTGAAATTGCAGATCGAACGGTAGGCCTTGGAGAAGACATCCTGTAGCAGATCGTTGGTGTCCTCATGGTTCGAGGTCATGTGGTAGATCAGACCGTAGAGCCTGGGACTGTAGCGGACCACCAACTCATCGAATGCCGAGGGATCACCCCCCTGGGTGCGGGCGACCAACTCCTGATCGTTGTTGGGGATGATTTCAGTCTCCGTGCTCATGTGCAGGTGATTGCATAACAGGAGTGGCGCCTTCGCGGAATTTCTTTCGTGGGAAAAATTGGGTTCAAGGATGAAGGATGAGACCTGACACCTGAGACCTATTGTGTTACCCATGTCCTGAGACCTGTGCCACCCAGGATGACCGTCGACCTTGGACGTTCGACTTTTATTTCGGGCTGTTGGGCTGTTGGGCTGTTGGTGATTACTGCCCCTGATCCCATTTTTCATAGATCATAATTGACGGCACTTGCCTCCCGGCAAGCGGTGCCGCCCCTCACGGGGCTACCTTCGGTAGTCTTTTATCTGTCGATCCGCCCGGATCAGACATCCATCGTCCCGCTGGACTCAGGACTTCTCGGCCCTCCGGCCTCGAATGATTAAGCCGCCTTCCCAGGCGCCTTTTGCGCCCGTTCCCACGGGCTTGGTTCATCATTTTGCCTTTCCCCATCGGCTTCCCCCTCCTTCGCTGTTGTTTTTTAATGCACCTCCTCGTATAAGAGATCCCCATGAGCGGCTCGGTCTCTTCCAAAAAAACCTCTTCCTGCTGTCTTCCGCTTTTTTCCTCCCCGATCGGGAGGAAGTGGATCGTCGCCCTCACCGGCATCCTCCTCATCCTTTTTGTCATCGCCCACCTGCTCGGGAATCTCTCCATCTTCCTCGGCCCAGAGGCCATCAATGCCTACGCCGCGAAGCTTCAGGACCTCGGCGCACTCCTTTGGGTGGCCCGGATCGGCCTTCTGCTCGCAGTCTTTCTCCACATCTGGTTCACGATCTCCCTCTGGCGTGAGAATCTGGCCGCCCGGCCGCAGAAGTACGCGGTGAAGAACGACCTTCAGACCACGGTCTACGCCCGTCTGATGCGCCTCTCCGGTCTGGTCGTCCTCGCCTTTGTCCTCTTCCATCTGGCCGAGTTCACTTGGCAGGCCTTCACTCCGGAATACAAGACCTGGGTCGATGAGCAGGGTCGCCATGACGTCTACCGCATGGTCATCGCCGGGTTCTCCAGCCCCTTCGTGACCGGCTTCTATCTCCTTGCGATCGGCCTCCTGGCCATGCACCTGAGCCACGGCATCGCCAGTCTCTTCCAGACGCTCGGGATCACCACCGCCACGATGCGCCCGCTCTTCGAGAAAGGGGGCCGCGCCATCGCCTGGATCATTTTCGCCGGATACGTCTCCATCCCTCTTGCCGTCTTCTTCGGCATCCTCCGCTATCCCGCCGCCGCCTGTTCTCTCTGCCGCTAAGGAAGTTCCCAAAACCTCACGACCTTTCACACCATGATTCTTGATGCCAAAATCCCCGACGGTCCGATTGAGAAGAAGTGGACCTCTTTCAAGAACAACGCCAAGCTCATCAGCCCCGCCAACAAGCGCAAGTTCAAGGTCATCGTCGTCGGCACCGGACTCGCCGGCTCCTCCGCCTCCGCCACCCTTGCCGAGCTCGGCTACCAGGTGGAGACCTTCTGCTTCCACGGCAGCCCCCGCCGCGCCCACTCCATCGCCGCGCAGGGAGGCATCAATGCCGCCAAGAACTACCAGAACGACGGCGACAGTGTCTGGCGCCTCTTCTACGACACCATCAAGGGGGGTGACTTCCGCGCCCGCGAGGCGAATGTCTACCGCCTTGCCGAGGTCAGCGGAACCATCATCGACCAGTGCGTCTCCCAGGGCGTCCCCTTCGCCCGCGAATACGGCGGGGAACTCACGAACCGCTCCTTTGGCGGCGCCCAGGTTTCCCGCACCTTCTACGCGAAGGGACAGACCGGCCAGCAGCTCCTTCTTGGGGCCTACTCCGCCCTGAGCGCCCAGATCGCGCTCGGACGCGTGAAGATGCACGAGAACTCCGAGATGCTCGACCTCGTCCTTGTCGACGGCCATGCCAAGGGGATCGTCACCCGTGACCTCGTCACCGGCGAGATCACGACCCACGCCGCCGACACCGTCCTGCTCTGCACCGGCGGCTACAGCAACGTCTACTACCTCTCGACCAATGCCCGCGGATCCAACGTGACCGCCACCTGGCGCGCCTACAAGCGGGGCGCCGCCTTCGCGAATCCCTGCTACACCCAGATCCACCCGACCTGCATCCCGGTGGCCGGCGACTACCAGTCGAAGCTGACCCTCATGTCCGAGTCGCTCCGCAACGACGGACGCGTCTGGGTGCCCAAGAAGAAGGGAGACACCCGCACCCCGCAGGAGATCCCCGAGGAGGAGCGCGACTACTTCCTCGAGCGGAAGTACCCCAGCTACGGCAACCTCGCTCCCCGCGACATCGCCTCCCGCAGCGCCAAGGAAGTCTGCGACGAGGGTCGCGGCGTCGGTCCCGGCGGACTCGGCGTCTACCTCGACTTCGCCGATGCCATCAAGCGCCTCGGCGAGAAGACCATCCGCGAGCGCTACGGCAACCTCTTCGAGATGTACGCGAACATCACGGGGGAGAGCGCCTACGAGCGCCCCATGCGCATTTATCCCGCGCTCCACTACACGATGGGCGGCCTCTGGGTGGACTACAACCTCATGAGCACCATCCCGGGACTCCATGTCCTCGGCGAGGCCAACTTCTCCGACCACGGGGCGAACAGGCTGGGGGCCTCGGCGCTTATGCAGGGACTGGCCGACGGCTACTTCGTCATCCCCAACACCCTCGGGGAATACCTCTCCACCCAGTTCGGCAAGAAAGTCTCCACCGACATGCCCGAGTTCAGGAAGACCGAGCAGGAAGTCCGCGACCGCGTCGAGAAGCTCCTCTCCGTGAAGGGAAGGGTCCCCGTCGACGAGTTCCACCGCCAGCTCGGCCTCATCATGTGGGATCAGTGCGGCATGGCCCGCAGCAAGGAGAGCCTGGAGAAGGCCATCTCCAAGATCCGCGCCCTCCGCGAGCGCTTCTGGAAGGAAGTCGCCGTCCCCGGCACCGGAGTCGAGCTGAACCAGTCGCTCGAGCGCGCCGGACGCGTCGCCGACTTCCTTGAGTTCGGGGAGCTCCTCTGCCTCGACGCCCTCACCCGCGAGGAATCATGCGGCGGCCACTTCCGCGTCGAGCATCAGACCCCGGACGGCGAGGCCCTCCGCCACGATGACAAGTTCGCCGAAGTCTTCGCCTGGATGTTCCAGGGGGAGGGGAATGATCCCGAGCTCCTCCGCGAGCCCCTGAACTACGAGGCCGTCCACCTCGCCACCCGCAGCTACAAGTAACCTCCACCAGAGACGCCCCAATCATCATGAGCACCATGAATTTCCATCTCCGACTCTGGAAGCAGAAGTCCAAGGAGAGCGCGGGAGAGTTTGTCGAGATCGACGCCAGGGAGATCCCGAGCGAGTGCTCCTTCCTCGAGATGCTCGACATCGTGAACAACCGCCTCACCGCCGAGGGGAAAGAACCCGTCGCCTTCGAGAGCGATTGCCGCGAGGGCATCTGCGGCACCTGCAGCATGGTCATCAACGGCGTCCCCCAGGGTCCCGGTCGCGGAGCCGCCTGCCAAGTCTACATGCGCAAGTTCGAGAACGGCCAGACCATCACCGTTGAGCCCTTCCGTGTTGGCGCCTTCCCGATCGTCAAGGATCTCGTGGTCAACCGCAGCGCCTACGACCGCATCATCCGCTCCGGCGGCTTCATCAGCGAGCACACCGGCGGTGCGCCCGACGCCTCCACCACCCTGATTCCCAAGCCCGTGGCCGACGCCGCCATGGATGCCGCCGCCTGCATCGGCTGCGGAGCCTGCGCCGCCGCCTGCCCCAACAGCTCCCCCATGCTCTTCGTCGGCGCCAAGGTCACCCACCTCGGCCTTCTCCCCCAGGGTCAGGCCGAGCGCAAGAAGCGAGCCCGCAACATGGTCCGCACCATGCAGGAAGAGGGCTTCGGCAACTGCTCCAACTACTACGCCTGCGAGGCCGTCTGCCCCGCGAATGTCTCGGCGAGCGTGATTGCGAGACTCAATCGGGATTATATTGCGGGAGAGGTCTCCGAAGCTGTCGGCGCAATAGACTAAGTAGGAGGCTTGGGATTTTGGCGCAGTGCGTCGTTGCTGCTCGGTCGGCGTAGGACTACTACGCCTTCCCTCGCGACGCCTAGCCCTGCATCCAAACTTCCAAGCCTTGGACTGCGGGAAATGGTTTACAGCTTAAAAGAAAAAACTGGTTTATTAGTGGTGGATCTAAAATTACCCTGCCAAAGATCAGATTCCGCTCTGTTCATAAAAGTAACCCGATTCCTTCCCTTTCCTTCATCAAATCCCTGTTCGAAACTAAAACTACCTAGTTTTGTACACTAGTGTCCGGCTGAGAGGGTGATTGGTTTTTGTTGTTTCTTCAAGATGAGTGATTTGCGACCCAAATTGGATGCCACGCATTTGAACTTTGAGCGACGTTTTTTGAGGATACTCGGCCATGAACTCTGGCCGCTACGTCCTCTCC
>CANKJN010000104.1 GCA_947482345.1 Spartobacteria bacterium | reverse complement strand
TAAGAGAGGCAATACCCCTGCGGTCTTGACTCTCTTGGGCAACAAAGCATGGCGGCAAAAGAACGGCACCCTAAAGGCGAGGGTTGCTGAGGCGCAGGGCCGGTGTTGCTCTTTCGGTCGTGTAGTGCTGTGACTACACTCCTTCTTTCGCGCCTTGTCCTGCACCTCATCCCCTCCTCGCGCCATCCCGCCATTTTAATCTTAACAGGCCCTAATGCAATTTTTGGGATAATTCATCCTTGCAGGCCGGCTTCTCCGGGCTATTCTACCCGACCGCGCATCAAACATTTGCCGTCGGTCCTTGGGTGATCTGCACTTGCAGATCATCGGAAAGCGCCAAGGGAAACCCGGCAACGAGAACCATCAGACACCATGCCTATCCGCCTCGGTCGCTTCGAAATGCCGAAGACCCTCGTCAAGAACGAGAAAACCGCCACTGAAACCTACGCGCAGTTTGTCGCCGAGCCCTTCGAGGCTGGCTACGGCCACACCATCGGCAACTCGCTCCGCCGCACCCTTCTCTCCTCGCTTGAGGGAGCAGCCATCACCTCGGTCAGGATCGAGGGGGCTCCCCACGAGTTCACCAGCATCCCCGGCGTCGTCGAGGATGTCGTCGAGATCATCCTCAACCTCAAGCAGGTCAAGTTCAAGGCCCACGACCACGAGCCCCGCAATCTGACCCTCTCGGTCAACAAGCAGGGCGCCGTCACCGCCGGCGACATCCAGTCGACCGCCCAGTGCGAGGTCCTCAACCCCGACCAGCACATCTGCACGCTCGACAAGAAGATGAAGTTCGACGCGGAGTTCGAGGTCAAGGTCGGCCGCGGATTCGCCACCGGCGACGAGAACAAGGCCGCTGACAAGCCGATCGGCGTCATCGCCATCGACTCCATCTTCTCGCCCGTCACCAAGGTCAAGTACGCCGTCGAGCAGACCCGCGTCGGCCAGCGCACCGACTACGACAAGCTCATCCTCGACATCTGGACCGACGGCCGCCTCACACCAGACGAGGCCCTCCTCCAGTCCGCCGCCATCCTTCGTCACCACCTTGACGTCTTCGTCAACTTCGACGACACCCAGGTCGAGTTCGACGAGACCCCCGTCGAGGTCAGCCAAGAGAACAGCCGCCTGAAGAAGCTGCTCGCCATGAGCGTCAACGAGATCGAACTCTCCGTCCGCGCCGCGAACTGCCTCAACAACGCCAACATCACCACCGTCGGACAGCTCGCCCTCAAGAGCGAGGCCGAGATGCTCAAGTACCGCAACTTCGGCAAGAAGTCGCTGAACGAGATCAAGGACAAGCTCGTCCAGCTCGGCCTCGGCCTCGGCATGAAGTTCGAGTCCGGCCTCGTCGATTCCACGACCGCCGCCGAATAAGCACCCATAGAAAGAACGACACGCCATGCGTCACCGTAAGAAAACCGTCAAGCTCGGCCGCAGCCAGGCACACCGGGATTCGCTCCTCGCGAACCAGGTCTGCAGCCTCATCGAGCACCGCCGCATCAAGACCACCCTCGCCAAGGCCAAGGCCGTCAAGCCGCTGGCCGAGCGCATGCTCACCCTGGGCAAGAAGGGGGATCTCCACGCACGCCGCGTCGCGATCTCCTACCTCAAGCACAAGGACATCGTGAAGACCCTCTTCACCGAGATCGCTCCGGCCGCCGCCGACCGCAAGGGAGGCTACACCCGCATCACCAAGCTCGGAGCCCGTCTCAGCGACAGCGCCCCGATGGCTTACCTCGAGTGGGTCGATTACGCCCCCGAGGTCAAGAAGGAGGAGCCCGCTGCCGAAAAGCCCGCCAAGGCTAAGAAAGCACCCAAGGCCCCCAAGGCTGAAGGCGAGGAGAAGCCCAAGAAGAAGGCCTCCAAGTCCAAGGAAGAGAAGGGCGAATAACCCGATCTCCAACCAATCAACGAAAAGCCCCGGAGAAATCCGGGGCTTTTTTGCTGGCATTGGCTAGTAATGCGGAGTAATTCATATGAATAATTTTTCCCAATTGTGATACGTTCAAATAACCGCCCCCCCCAGCAAGCTGCCGGCTGGATTCTCATGATTGTAGCAACTATATGCGGCGTAGTTGCGGCGGACATTCCTCCCGCAAACCCGGCAAGCATGATTGCAACACCTCCTGGGTCGGTGGTAGTGAATTCGTTTGAGAGTGTTGAGATGGAAAAGCTTCGCATTGTAAAAGAAGCGGGCAAGTTGGAAAGGGAGGA
Source organism: Spartobacteria bacterium (assembly GCA_947482345.1). Classification (GTDB taxonomy): domain Bacteria; phylum Verrucomicrobiota; class Verrucomicrobiia; order Chthoniobacterales; family UBA6821; genus UBA6821. The sequence continues at coordinate 4,516 of CANKJN010000104.1, read as the reverse complement.
GGCAGAGTTCAAGGAGGGTGTCTTGAAACTCCAAAAGAAACTTATGGATGCATCAGCAGATGCCGTCACTCCCGCAAACCTTCCTTCAGATTACAATAGTTTTATCAATGCTCCCTCAAAGGATGTGAATCGATCGGTTCTCTATTATGGACAACTGAAAGAGGCTCTTAATCAACTCACTCCTTCAAGTCCGTATCTGGCACGAACAACTGGAGACACTGTAAATCCAGTAAAGGCCGGGGAGATTCTCAATAAAATGTGTGATTTTGAAGAAGACGAGGGTATTTGCAGAACCATCTTGAACCAATGGAGCGCAAAAGAGGGGAGCGCAAGGGATGATGCCGCCAGAATGGCACAAATCAACAATTCCATATCACAGATGGAAAAAGAAAGAGATCGATTGCAGTGGAACTATAATCAAGGATTAAAGATTAACCCGCTCACACAAGAGCCTTATAACAGCGACAAACAACAAGGAAGCCTGCTTGAGCAAACAGAAAGGGTTAAGGAACAAATTGCCGAATTGGTAAAAGAAAAGCAGGGGTTTCGAAATTTTGTTAACACGCCTTTGAGGAAGTTGGAGTTTCAGCAGTTCATTGTTCAGCTTGCGGCACAGCAGAGGTACATTCATGCCCTGATTGCCTGTGGTTTTTATAGAAATGTTTTTCCAGGAGGTGATATGTCCCTTTCGGACAAAGCTTATCCCGGCGGAATATCAAACAATGGCGGGGCTGGTAATGGTGGCGCCAATTCTGGCGGAAGCTCAGCTGCATCTCCTCAAGCCGCCCCTACATCAGCTGGTGCTACGGCATCGCAGGGGGTACCGATGATCAGCACGATTACCGGATTGGAGAGTTTTCTCCTCAATAGAATTCGCGATGCCAAGACAGATAGAGCATCGGTTGAAAACATGATTAAGACGAAACAGATGAGTGCAGCGGAAAGTCTTCTTCGTAAGATGGTTTCAACAGCGAAATACCAACCAGAACTACAAACCTTTCCATACGAAGAGCGACAGAAAATTCATGAATATACCAAAACGATACGACAATTGATGGAAGCGGTTAACAGCAAGAACTGGCCTGAAATTCAGAGTCTTTCGGACAAATTGGAGCAGGAATCTTCAGATGTAGGGCCGCAGGATCTAAAGGCATTTGCCAAAGAGAACAGAGAGAAAGCCCTCCTTTGGATAAAAATAGCTGAAGTAGCAATGCGCGTTGGTGATTTACAGGGAGCAGAAGCTTTGCTTGATGCTGCACGCAAGCGTGCGCCAATTGATAAAGAGGTTGCAGAAGCAATTTCCAACACGCAGGACAAAACCCTGACTGGCGAGAAACTCAAAGAGCAATTAGATCAGGTATTAAAAGACAGTGACTACATCCAAGCATTTCAACGAATGGGGGAATTTGCCCCGTTAATTGCATTGGCAAAAGACGAGAAGCAGAAAAAAGAATATGAAGTGCTGGTAGATAAAGAAAGAACCGTTAAGACCGCCTTGGAGAAAAGCGCTTCCTTGCAACAAATGAATGCCAATGCAGATGCATGGATGGAGCTTGAAGTGCTTCCAGATCCATTAAATAAAGACAAGCGTGTGCTCGAGAAAAAATCTGTTCTTGCTGGGGATTGCCCCCAATTTATTTCTTTTTATACAAAAGGTAAAAAATATGAAGCGCGTGGAAACTCTACGCTGGCTATTGCGTGGTATCTACAAGCGCTTTCTAACGCTCCATCTGTCACCTTAATAAAAGAAAAGATCAAATCACTTGGCGATAAAACCTTGCATGAAAAGTAAATCCTATGGCAAGACAACCAATAAAAAATAACTACCTATTTATATTAGGGATTGGCGTTGCAGTTATCGTTGCATCGTTGCTAACTGTTGGGTTTAGCAAAAAATCACTCTTTAAATCCGACTTTAACAAGTGTGTTGCTTTCCCTGTTGAGAGTTATTTAGAGGGTGAAGCTCTATGGGCCAATACTGAATATGTGATTGAGGGTACCTTTCAAAATATACTACTCAAACAAAAGAGCTCAGATTGCACGCTCTGCTCTGTTGTTACTGAGGACAAAAAAATACCCCTGCCTGTAATCTTTACTCCTTCCGCCGCCAAAACCCCGCTTCAGCGCGAACAAAAGATCAAAGTGCTGGTAAGAGTTGAAGACAATGGAAGAATTATAGCATCTGACTGCGTGATCCAGTAATTCACGCCACGCTTGGCTCTTCCCTCAGCGGATGCTCTTCATGTCGTCCGGCTAGAAGCTGGATCCAGACGCGGGCGCAGGAGGCGACGATCAGGATGACTAGGATGAGGAACAGGGCGGTGACGGAGGCGTTGAGGTAATTGTTGAAGATCTGGTGCTGCCAGCCTGCGAGATCCCTGGCGGAACCTCCCGTCGCAACGAGTTTCTCGAAGTGCTTTCCCGCGCTCAGGAATCCGAGGCGGATGTCGGTGGCAAAGATCTTCTGCCATCCGGCCGTCAGCGTGACGGCGAGGAGCCATGAGAGCGGCAGGAGGGTGACCCAGAGGTAGCGTTCCCTTCGCATCTTGAGGAGGATGGTGGTGCCGAGACTCAGTGCGATCACTGCCAGGAGCTGGTTGGCCACCCCGAAGATCGGCCAGAGAGAATTGATCCCCCCGAGCGGGTCGATGACTCCCTGGTAGAGGAAGTATCCCCAGGCGCCCACAAACAGGATGCTGGCGCTCCACCCCGCAAGAGCGGAGTCAGTGCGCGCGAGCGGCTTCCAGAAGAGGCCCGCGAGGTCCTGTACCAGAAAGCGGCCGACCCGGGTGCCGGCATCGATCGTGGTGAGGATGAAGAGGGCCTCGAACATGATGGCGAAGTGGTACCAGAGGGAGGTGGCGGCGGGGCTGTTGAACACCCCGGCGAACATCTGGGCCATCCCGACGGCGAAGGTCGGGGCCCCTCCGGTGCGGCCGAACATGCTCCTTTCCCCGACGCTTGCCGCAAGGGCATCCATCTGGGCCATGGTGACCGGGAATCCCTGAGCGGTGATGGAGGCAACGACCTGGGCGGGCTCTCCCTTCATGTTGATCGCGAAGTATTCCCCGGGGACCATCGAGCAGGCCGCAACCAGCGCCAGCAGGCCGACCAGCATCTCGGTGATCATGGCCCCGTAGCCGATGATCCGGATGTCCTTTTCATTGGCAAGGAGCTTCGGCGTGGTGCCCGAAGCGATCAGCGAGTGGAAGCCCGAGACGGCCGCGCAGGCGATCGTGATGAAGGCAAAGGGGAAGACCTTCCCAGCGAAGACGGGGCCGGTGCCATCGATGAATCTGGTCAGTGCGGGCATCTGGAGTTTCGGGGCGAGGGCGACGATGGTGATGCCGAGCAGGGCAACGACCCCGATCTTGAGGAAGGTGCTCAGGTAGTCGCGGGGGGCGAGCAGGAGCCAGACGGGAAGGACGGAGGCGAGCAACCCGTAGATCATGATTCCGAGAGCGAGCGTCCGTCCGTCGAGAGTGAACCACGGCTCGAGCGGGGATCCCTTGATCCATTGGCCTGCTACCACGGAAAGGAGAAGCGCCGCGACTCCGAGCGTGCTGATGAGTCCGAGATGAATCTTTCCCGAGCGCATGGCCACTCCCATGCAGAGGGCGATCGGCATCGAGGCCACGATCGTGAAGAGGCCCCAGGGGCTTTCGGCCAGAGCCTTGACCACGACAAGGCCCAGCACCGCCAGGAGGATCACCATGATGGAGACGACCCCAATCAGCGTGACGAGTCCGGCAAACGGGCCGACCTCCTCGGAGACCATCTGCCCGAGGCTCTTGCCTCTCCGTCGTGAAGAGCAGAAGAGGATGATGCAGTCGTGGACGGCTCCCCCGAGGGTCGCGCCGATCAGCATCCAGAGCGTGCCCGGAAGATAGCCGAACTGGGCGGCGAGCACAGGCCCAACCAAGGGCCCGGGTCCGGCAATGGCGGCAAAGTGATGGCCAAAGACGACCCAGCGGTTCGTGGGGACGAAGTCCTTCCCGTCGGCGTGGCGGGAGGCTGCCGTCTGCCTCTCATGATCCAGCGTCAGGACATCGGCCAGCAACCACGCGGCATGGAACCGGTAGGCGAGGGCGAAGGTGCAGACCCCGGCCACCACGAGCCAGAGGGCATTGACCGGTTCACCCCGGACAAGGGAGATCGTGGCAATGGAGAGAAGCAGGAGGAGGGAGATCCCTCCCCAGATTAGTTTTGAGAGAAGAGAGGAGGGCATGATCTTGGGGAAGGGGGAGGACTGCATTGTTTAATCAGGAACTCAGGAAAACAGGAAAAAGAGAAAGGAATCCATTAACCCAAAAATTACATTCGAAGGTGGTGTGCAAAGAATCTTATCAGCAACTCAGGAAAGGAGCGAACTTGGCAGGGGTCGGGATTGAATACCGAAGGAACCACGAAAAGCAGGCATGTAGTCATTCAAGTTTTTTCTTTTGGGGAGTTGAGTTTATTTGGGGTGCCGGTTTGAAGTTCCCCCCGAACGCCTGCCGCGGCGAGCGGTGCGGGG
>CANKJN010000103.1 GCA_947482345.1 Spartobacteria bacterium | reverse complement strand
CAACCTCCTCCTGGCTGCCACAGCCGCCAACCTCTCACTCTGGATGAGGAAGATCCTCTCGGCTCTCGTTCAAATCCTATCCCAAATACCTCTCCACATCCCAATCCCAATCTCCCCTCCTCTCCAAAGGGCTTTTTAAGGGCCGACTAAATAATGCCACCGGGGAGACTCCATCACCGATTGCGGCCGAAGCCGTGATGCCGCCGCCACGCCAACGATCTCCGCAGGACTACGCCATGATGGGCGGTTTCTGACTTGACTGGTTTCCAGCTTCAAGGCTTGGTGGCGCAGCTTATGAACAATCGAAAACTCTTGCTTGGCGCATTGGGCGCTCTCGTTGGAGCTGGGATTTGGGGGCTCTGTGCTCTCTGGTCGCATTTCGGCCCGAGCCGGGTTCCGGCAAATTGGAGTTTCTTAACCGCGCAACCGAAAATCTATCGGACGGGATACGATAAGGTCGCCAACTCTCAGACTCCGAGAAGCTTGGTGATCCGCTCGCTGAACCCTTCGGCGGAGGGATTCGCCGGTCTCAGCCAGAAGTGTGACGCGACTCCCTACCGGGGCCAGCGTGTCAGGATCAGCGTCTGGATCAAGACCGATGGCATCAACGGCGCTGCTCAGTTCTTTTTCGTTGTGAACGATCAGGCGGGAGCCCGGCTCGGCAGGGTGGGGACTGGGTGCGTGGCTCGCGGTATTGGCGTCAGTATGCGGCGGTGGTCGATGTTCCGGAGGAAGCCGCCACTCTTTTTTACGGCATGACGCTCAGCGGTGCCGGAAAGGCTTGGTTCAACGATCTGCAGATCGATGTGGTGCCGAACACTGTGAAGCTCGATCAGTGGCACTTCCCCGATCTTTCGGCGATGCCGAGGCTCAAGCCGGGGTCTCTGCTAGCTGCTGACCCGGAAGAGGCCTTGAAATCCCTCGTCTCGCCGAAAAATGCCGACGTCTCGCTGGAAGAATCCGGTGCGGAAGGCCGGGTCCTCAAATTCGACTTGATGGGCGGGAAGCCCGGTTTCGTAGGTTCCACGACAGTTGCCGAGGATTACGCAGGCAAAAAACTCCGTCTCAGGGCGCGGCTCAAGACGGCCGATCTTCAGGGGGGTAGAGTTACGATCTATTTCAACTCCCAAAGCCAGAGCAACACCGATTCTTTTGCCGCATGGTCCAAGCCGATTTCGGGAACCACGGAATGGAAGGATTATGACTGCGTGATCCCAATCAGCGGCCAGAAGGCGGTGGTAACGGCTGGTATCTTCGCGCGGGGGAAAAGCGGTTCAGTTTTCCTGAAAAGCCTCGAATTCTCCCTTGCCGATGAGAGCCCTTCGGGTGGCGAGGGTTTTAAGGTCATGCAGGAGACATGGCCTGAATCACCCGTCCTGGCAACCCCGATGAATCTGGATTTCTCAAAATGAACAGGAACCGCGCTTTTACTCTCATTGAGCTGTTGGTGGTCATCTCGATCATCGCCGTTCTGGCCGCACTGATCTTCCCGGCTTACCAGTCTATGCTGGCCAGGGCGGATGCCGCCAAATGCATGTCGAACCTGAAGCAGATCGGGGTGGGGCTGTTTGCTTTTGCTTCCGAGAATGACGGGGTATTTCCGATCGCCGGAATGGTTATCGAGAGAGGTGCGGTCGATCCGAACACCCAGAAGCCCGGATGGACCGAACAGCTTGCCCCTTATGTGGGCAACAACTGGGCAATCTTCCAGTGTAGATCGGCGGCCAAAGCCCTGCCCTGCAACAAGGAGACAAGTTACTTTCTAGGCACCCGGGCAGCCTACTTGGATGCGGGAACCTCGGCGGCTGTGCGACAGTCAAAAATCACCAGTCCCTCCCGTCTGATTCTCGCGGGGGACAATCTCTATTCCGGGTTTAGTGTGACGGATGGCGACAAGGACGATTACAGTGTGAATTGCCCCTTTGTCGGCACGCCGTGCCACGCAGGCAAGAGCAACATCCTCTTTGCCGATGGGAGTGTGCGTGCCTACAGCAGGTTCACTGCCTCGGAGATGCAGTGTTCCTACGACGATCAGTCTGCCCCTTATTAAAATGAAAAACCTAAGACCACAAATTCCATAAACCTGCCCGCTGAGGTTTCAAACTCGCAGATGGCTCGCTGGTTAGCGCAACGCGATCATCAAAGACAACCCGGGCGAACTCTTTCAAAAACCAACACCATGATTCCAAAAAAAAGCACCATCCTCTTCCAAGGCGACTCCATCACCGATTGCGGCCGCAACCGCGATGCGGGCGCAACCCCCAACAACCTTCCAGGCCTCGGCCAAGGATATGCCATGATGGCCGCCGCCGAACTCCTGAGCACTAGACCCGCGGATGGTCTCCGGGTGTTCAACCGCGGCATCAGCGGAAACCGCATCGTCGATCTCTATGCCCGCATGCAGAGCGATATCCTCAATCTCAAGCCCGATGTGCTCAGCATCCTCATCGGTGTGAACGACACCTGGCACGGCAAGAATCCCGATTGGAGCAATGGCGTTGCCATTCCCAAGTATGAGCGCATCTACCGCGACCTGCTTAACGAGGTTCGCGAGGCTTTGCCCAATCTGAAGTTCGTGCTTTGCGAACCCTTCGTTCTGCGCTGCGGCGTGGTCCGCGATGACTGGGTCGAGGAGATCGATCAGCGCCGTGCGGTGGTTGCAAAGCTTGCTCCGGAATTCGACGCGCTGCTGGTGCCGTTCCAATCCATGTTTCACGAGGCCGTGAAGTTGGCTCCTCCCGAATACTGGGCGCCGGATGGTGTCCATCCCTCCGCTGCAGGTCATCACCTCATGGCCAAATGCTGGTTGGAGAAAACGGCATCTTTTTGAAAATGAACTTCACGAGCAAAATCACGTCTGCCGTGACGTTGGTTGCTTGCTTGGTTTCCTGTTCATGTTTAAGAGAGCATCAAATGCAAAACCCATCCCTCACCTGGTCCTTCGCACAACCTTGGCTTCCCCAACCCGAACCCGCCTTTGCGCCGGGGAAGGTCATAATCGGGCTTTTCGAAGATGAACTCGTCATCCGCGCGGTGTTGACCGACGTGCATCCCATGCAGGATGTCTTTACACTCAACTTCCCGGCCTTCATGCAGTGCGACGCCTTCGAGATCTTCCTCGGCCCATCCGACGAGAAGGCCTACTACGAGCTGCATGTGACCCCCTCCAATAGCATCCTACAGCTTTACTTCGATGGGACGGATGCGAAGAAAACCCTCGAGGAGCGCGCGGTCGCCAAACTGCTATTCACGAGCCGAACCGAGCTCACTCCGGAGGGTTGGAGCGTCGAGGCGCGGATTCCGCTCCAGGGTCTCTTCCCCGGGGACCATCCTGAGTGGCTGCTCTCCTTCGGCCGCTACGATTACACGCCGGGCGCTTCCACGCCCGTGATCTCAACCACCTCGCCGCACGCCGTCTGTGGTTTCCATCGCAAACACGAATGGCCACGGGTGAGACTGGCCGACCTGCCGCCAAGCACCGGATTCCAAACATCTCATTAGGGAAACCTTAGCATCCGAACACCTATCTTTACTCAAACCGCACTAGCGGGAGGTATCACGCATGGTGTTCCTTAGTTCGCGTGGCGACAGTCCCGTGAGCTCCTTCACGCAGCGCGAGAGATGGAAGGCGTTGGAAAAGCCGCACTGCTCCGCGACCTCGGCCAAGGTGAGGCCGGTGGCTCGGATCAATTGGACGGCATGGTCGGTTTTCAGTCTCCAGATCATGGCCGAGGGGCTTTCACCCCGGTCGTCCTGAAAGAGTTTGCGAAGGCGTGAGTAGGAAATTCCACAGTGGCGGGCGAGCTCCTCGGCGGTTCGGAATCTCGCCGGATTCATGGAGACCGCCTCGACCGCCCCCTGTACGGCCTGGTGGCGGGCTTTGTTTGGTTCGGTGTTCTCGGCAGACTGGGCGGCGAAGCGAAGCAGACACGCTTTTGCAAGCGTCTGCATGGCCCCGTTCAATTGAGGGCCGGCATTCATGGGGACGGAGAGGCCCTCTTCGATGAGAAGGTTGACTGCCGTAGGCACGGACGTGGGATGGCCTGCCGCGCTCAGGAGTTTGCGTTCCTCCCTGGTCGCCAATGACGGTTCAATCTGACACCAGTGGTGGACGCTTCTCCCATCCGGATCGAAGCGGAAGAACTCAAGGCCTCCGGGAGGGAGGATGACCCCCTGGCCTGATCGAAGCTCGATCCGGCGTCCGTCGCAGTCGATCGCGACACTCCCCTCCAGCATGGTGATGAGGAAATAGACATGTTGCCTTCTGGGCCCATGCCAGCCGCCCGGCAGGTAGACAGCGCGGCCGAACATGTGGTGGTCGTCGCCCCGCGACTCAGCTCGATGGAGGTCTTCGGTTTTCGGAACGGCGCCGGATGGCTTCAAGGAACGGGGTGCCACGGCGACAAAAGTAACTCAAAGAGCAATAATAAGCAATATAGATATGAAATAGATCAGTGTGGATATGGACTCCTGGCTGCTGTGATGATCTGTTTAATGAAGCCATGAACGATCAATTCAAAATCAACTGGTATCGCACGAAAGTGGACAAAGCCCTTATGAGCTCCTTGATGAAGCGCAATGACGGAAAGGCGCTCCTCCAATCGCTCCTCCATCTGGGACTCTACGCCTGCACCGGCACGGCGGCCTATCTCGCCTGCCGAAGCATGACGCAGGCAAACTGGGCATGGATGCTTCCCCTGCTTCTGTTGTTTCTGTTCCTTCACGGCACTTTCACGGGGTTCATGGGACTCGTGGCGGTGCACGAACTCATTCACAAGACGCCATTCCGCAGGCAGTGGCTGAATGATCTGTTCATGGATCTCTTCTCGTTCCTGACCTGGAGCGATCCGGTCAGCTTCCGCGTGAGTCATGTGAAGCACCACCAGGTCACTGCCCACCATGACCACGACGGCGAGGTGATCCTCCCTCAGAAAATGGACTGGGATGCGCTGAAGTTCTGGTTCTGGCTTCTGGTGCCGTTTCCCAATCCGGTCGGAGTCTGGGGCTCGTTGAAAAAATGGTTCAAATACGCGACCGGCAACCTCAAGGGCGAGGGACTCTTCGCGGGCGGAGAGGAGTGGATGCAAAAGGTGCTGCCCGAGGAGAACGCCCAACTTCGCCGTCGCCACCGCAACTGGGCCCGCGTTGTTCTGATTGGTCATCTGGTCTTGGCGTCGGTGTTCATCGCCACCGGTCAGTGGATTTTAATCCTCTTGGTCAACCTGCCTATTTTCTATTGCGGTTGGTTGGTGGTGCTTTGCGGTATGCCCCAGCACATCGGGCTGGTGCCCGACTCGCCGGACTTTAGGCTCTGCTGCCGCACCTTCACCTGCAGCCCCTTCGTCGGGTTCCTCTATTGGAACATGCAGTATCACGTCGAGCACCACATGTTCCCGGCGGTGCCCTTCTACAACCTGCCCGCGCTACGCAAGGCGATCGAGCACGACCTGCCTCCGGCGCCGCACGGACTCTGGGCCACCTGGCGCCAGATCATCCCCGTTCTCAGGAAACAACGCGAGAATCCGGACTACGTCTTTGTTCCCGAGTTGCCTCAGGCCGTCGCGGGCTGACCTCGTTTCCTGCGGCCTTTCGGCCCTTTCTGCTTGAGGCAGCGCCTTCGGCCCATGCCGCAGGGCTCGTCGTTCAAGGCTGCACGAGCCGCATTCCCTGCCTGCAGAGGATTTGCTCCGCGAGGTTCAGCGGTGTTTTGAACAATGCCTCGACGGAATCAGGATCCTCTCCGAGCGTCCACAGGCGGAAGCAGACATCAGGGGTGAGGTGATACCATTCGGACAGATATAATGGTATAATTAGGGTTACATGAGGGTGACTATGTGATTGGCTGAGTGGATGGCACGACCGAGAGCAAAACTAGATCACGCCAAGGAGGCCACTGAGGTACTTCGAGGCATCAAGAGAGAAAAAGCTGGGTGGAAGCGCGAGAGGTTGCTTGCGATACGCCACGGTCTTGAAGGGCAGAAGAGCCTTGCAGAGATCGCGGAGGCAAGCGGCCGGAGTCGGGCGACCATCCAGACATGGTTTGACGCATACCGCAGGGGAGGAGTGGAAGAGCTTTTAACGTTACGTCGAGGCAAAGGGCCAAGCAGTTGGCTCAGTCCGGAGGTTGCCCAAGCATTCCGGATGATGGTGGCGCGTGGCCAGTGGCGACGTGCGCTTGATGCACAGAGGTGGCTTCAAAAGGAGCATGGGCTCGATGTGGCTCTCACCACGGTGTACAAGTACTTGGGAAAATCCGAGGCGCGGCTGAAGGTCCCGCGCCCGAGTCACGCACGAAAGGATGAGAAAGCGGCCGAGACCTTCAAGAAAGAGTTAGCCGCACGTTTGAAGACCCTTGAGTTGGAGCCCTCCCGGCCGGTGAGGCTTTGGGTGGTTGATGAGCTACGCTACGGGCTCCAGCCTGTGACCCGGAGGGTCTGGAGTCTCAAAGGAGAGAGGGTTGTGGTGGAGGTGGATCCTTGCTTTGAGTGGGGATATGTCTACGGGGCCCTGCAGGTTGCTGGAGGAGGGTGCGAGTTCTTCTACTCCCCGACAGTCAACCTGGAGTGCAGCAATATCTTCCTGAAGCAAATTGCCGCGCGTGATCCCAACGCCACCCATGTGGTCATCTGGGATGGGGCCGGCTTCCATCAGCGCGATACCGCCCCCGATTTGCCTCCAAACATCCGACTCATTATCCTGCCGCCCTACAGTCCGGAACTCAACCCGGTGGAAAAACTCTGGGACATCGTCAAAGACGCTCTCTGCAACAAACTCTTCGACTCTCTCGAAGAAGCTCAGCAAACCATCACCTCAACCCTCCAAGAGTACTGGAATGATGCAAGCCGCGTCTTCCGTCTGATCGGACACAACTGGCTCCTATCTCAAGCAAACTCTTCCTACGTGATCATTATACCAGTATAGCTATGTAAATGGTAT
>CANKJN010000102.1 GCA_947482345.1 Spartobacteria bacterium | reverse complement strand
GCGGTGGCGTAATCGGTCTCGACCGAGCCTTTCTCGATCATCTCGCGGATGGTCTCGATGGCCAGGTAGGGATTGATCGCGCTGCAGCCGTAGCCGATGAGGCAGGCCATCTGGTGGACGTCGCGGGCCTCGCCCGTCTCGCTGACGATACTGGCGCGCATGCGCTTGCCGACGCGGCGGAGGTGATGGTGGACGGCACCGACCGCAAGCAGGGCGGGGATGGCGAGGTTCGCCTCGTCGACGCCCTTGTCGCTGAGGATGAGGATGCGGACTCCCTGGTCGATGGCCTTTTCGGCGGCCTTGCAGAGTTCCTTCACGGCGGGGGCGAGTCCGGTGGCACCCGCGGAGGTCTTCCAGAGGGTGGAGAGGGTGGTCGCTTTGTGCTCGCCGCCGATCTTGCGGACGGCCTCAAGCTCTTCGTTGAAGAGGATCGGGGAATCCAGCGAGACCTGGGAGGCATGCTCGGGAGTCTCGGAGAGGAGGTTGCGCCTCCAGCCCAGCGTGGTGAAGAGCGACATGACCAGGCGCTCGCGGATCGGGTCGATCGGGGGATTGGTGACCTGGGCGAAGAGTTGGCTGAAGTAGGTGTAGAGGAGGCGCGGACGCAGGGAGAGGACGGCGAGCGGCGTGTCGTCACCCATGGAGCCGACGGCCTCGGCTCCATCCTTGATCATCGGCTTGAAGATCATGTCGAGCTCCTCGCTCGTGTAGCCGAAGGAGACCTGGCGCTGGGTCAGGTCGATGATGTCGATGTCGCCCTTGGGGGCCTCGAGTTGACCCTCCTTGAACGGTTCGACGCGGACGAAGTGGTCGTCCACCATCTTGCGGTAGTTGTGGCGGGTGGCCAGATCCTTCTTGATCTCGGCGTCGCGCATGAGAACGCCGGTCCTGGTGTCGATGGCGATCATCTCACCCGGCGCGAGGCGGCCCTTCTCCACGATCGAATCCTGGTCGAGTCCGTCCACACCCATTTCGGAGCCGAGGCTGAAGATGCCGTCGTCGGTGATCTGGTAGCGGGCGGGACGGAGACCGTTCCGGTCGAGGCAGGCGCCGATCGTCACGCCGTCGGTGAAGACAAGGGCGGCGGGGCCGTCCCACGGTTCGCAGAGGCAGGTGTGGTATTCGTAGAATGCGGCAAGCTCGGGAGAGACCTCCTTGTCACCGCGCCAGGCCGGGGGAACCAGCATGGTCATGGTGTGGAGGAGGGAGCGTCCCGACATGGTCATGACCTCGACGACGTTGTCGAGGCTGGCGGAATCGGATCCTCCGGGCTGGATGATCGGCTTGAGCAGGTCGATGTCGGGGCCCCAGAAGTCGGCCTTCAGTTCGGACTCGCGGGCCTCTGTCCAGTTGCGGTTGCCGCGGACGGTGTTGATCTCGCCGTTGTGCGCCAGCATCCGGAAGGGATGGGCGAGCGGCCAGGTCGGGAAGGTGTTCGTGCTGTAGCGCTGGTGGTAGACGCAGAGCGCGGTCTCGTAGCCGGGATGAGAGAGGTCGGGGTAGAACTTCTCGAGCGACGAGGAGACCAGAAGGCCCTTGTAGACGATGAGGCGGTTGGAGAAGGAGGGGATGTAGAAGTCCTCGATCCTGTCCGCGGCGACGCGCTTCTCGATCTCGTTGCGGGTCAGGAAGAGCTGGCGCTCGTAGTCCTCGTCGGACATCCCCTCGACGCGGCCGACAAGGACCTGCTCCATGTGGGGCAGGGTCATCAGTGCCTTGGTGCCGAGGATCTGCCTGTTGGTGGGGACTTCGCGCCATCCGAAGAGGTAGAGGCCGCGCTTGTCGAGGACCTCCTCGGTGATCGCCTTGGCCCGGGCCTTGGCGTATTCGTTCTCATTCGGGAGATACATGACGCCGACGCCGAGGTCGGTGTCGCTGTAGAGGGACTTGCCCCAGCCCTCGATGACCGGGCGGAAGAGTTTGTAGGGGATCTGGGTCGAGATGCCGGCCCCGTCGCCGGTGCGGGCGTCGGCGTCCAAAGCGCCACGGTGCATCAGGTTACAGATGGAGCGGAGGCCGATCCGAAGGATCTCGTTGGAGCGTTCGCCGCTGATTTTGGCAACCATGCCGACGCCGCAGGCGTCTTTCTCGAAAGCCGGATCATAGAGCGAGGTGCTGCTCTGATGGCGGGGCAGGGAATGGTTCATGGCGTGTCTGGTTGCGTTGGAGATGAGCGTGTGGTGCTGCTGTGCTTCTAAAAAGGATTTCGCTTGGGAGCGAACCTCATAGTTTCGACGAGAGCGTATCATCCCGCAAGCAAATGGCGCGCCAGATGGGTTTTTTTTCGCGGGGGGATTTCAAGGGCCCTGCGCGTGATCCCGGATGGAGGTGATCTCTTTATCCCGGAATTTGCATTGGGAATTCCTGAGATAATAGGAGGCCGCGTTACAAGAGTTAAAAAGTGAAAATGTTACACCGTGGATCCGGGAGAGCCCTGACCAGAGATTCGGAAGGGGAATGTCAGCGAAAGTACCGTCAATAGATGCCTGCACGAGTTCAATTTGGCTTCGGACTTCAGCCTCCTTTTAACCTTTTAACGGTGTAACGCTTTTAACCCTTCCAGGGACTCACCATCCGGGTGAACCGCTCAAACCTGTTAACACCGCTCTATTGCAAAATTTGGGTTTATGCTTCCCAAATCGTCCCGACTCCCGACTCTTGTCTCCCGACTCTCCGACCTCATGCCCTATTCAGCCCACCCTAACCGCTACGATCAACCCGACTTCCATGCCCGCTGCGGGCGCTCGGGGCTCCTGCTGCCGAGGATTTCCCTCGGGCTGTGGCATAATTTCGGCGGGGTTGATTCCTTCGAGACGGCCCGGGCTATCGTCCTGCGAGCCTTTGACCTTGGGATCACCCATATGGATCTGGCGAACAATTACGGGCCGCCCCCGGGGTCGGCGGAAGTCAATTTCGGCAAGATCCTCGCCTCGGACCTCGCCCCGTATCGTGACGAACTGATCATCTCGACCAAGGCGGGCCACAGGATGTGGCCGGGGCCTTACGGGGAATGGGGTTCCCGGAAATACCTGCTCGCCTCGCTGGACCAGTCGCTCGGGCGCATGGGGCTTGAGTATGTCGACATTTTCTACAGTCACCGCCCCGATCCCGGGACCCCGCTGGAAGAGACGATGGGGGCGCTGGCCCACGCCGTTCGCTCCGGAAAGGCGCTGTATGCCGGGATCTCCGGCTACTCTCCGGAGATGACCGCCCGCGCCGCCGGCATCCTCAGGGAAATGGGCACCCCGCTCCTGATCCATCAACCCCGGTACAACATGTTCGACAGGACGATGGAGTCGGGTCTTCTCGACGTGCTGGAGAAGGAGGGGGCGGGATGCATTCCTTTCTCACCGCTGGCGCAGGGGCTGCTGGCGGGGCGCTACCTACAGGGGATTCCCAATGATGCGCGCGCCGGCAAGGAACATGGATTTCTCAAGCCCACCGGGGTCACGCCGGAGATTCTTGCCAAGGTCGGGAAGCTCTCCGAGATCGCCGCGGAGCGCGGCCAGAGCATGGCTCAGCTCGCTTTGGCATGGGTTCTCCGCGACGCCCGCGTGACCACGGCGCTCATCGGCGCCAGCAAGGTTTCCCAGCTGGAGGAGTGCGTGGGCGCGATCGGCAACACCGCCTTCGACGCCGCCGAGTTGGCGCGGATCGACGCGATCCTCTCCGCATGAGCGGAGGCCGCCTTCCAGACGCGGACAGGAACTGGCGGATTTTCCTCTGGTTCCGCGTCCTCTTCTCGGCGCGGTTCTACTACCCGGTGCTCGCCGTTCTCTTCCTCGATCTGGGACTCACGGCCACGCAGTACACCCTCCTCAATGTCGCCTGGGCGGCGGCAAGCCTTCTCTCGGATGTCCCCGCGGGCGTTCTTGCCGACCGGATCGGACGCAAGCCGCTGCTCGTGGCGGCCGGGTGTTGCATGGTCGCCGAGATGGCCATCCTCTGCGTTGCCCCCCGTGACGGGGGCGTGATCCTCTTCCTTTTCTGCCTGGCAAACCGGCTCCTGAGCGGGCTGGCCGAGGGGTTGGCCAGCGGTGCCGACGAGGCGATCGTCTATGATTCGTTGGCCGAAGGCGGCCGCACCGATGAGTGGCACCGGGTGCTTGAGCAACTCACCCGCTGGCAGTCGGTCGGTTTTGTCGTCGCGATGCTGGCAGGCGGAGCGGTCTATGCTCCCGGATTCGTGAACGGGGTGCTGGGATTTTTTGGCATTCATGCCTCGCTCGATCAGGCCGACACCCTCCGCTTTCCGATTCTCCTGACGCTCGCCAGTGCGGTCGGGGTGCTGCTGCTGGCCCTGAATTTCAGGGAACCGGAGCGCCGTCAGCCACACGCGGCGGAGGATGCCGAAGGGCATCATGCCTCCTCGGTCGCGGGCGCCTTCTCCTTCGTGCTGCAGGCGGGCCGCTGGCTTCTGGGAAGTCCCGTGGCCCTCTTCGTGGTCTGCGCGGGGTTCGTGCTCGAGAGCGCCGTGAGGCTTTTTCTCACCTTCAGCAGCTCCTACTTCCGGCTGATCATGATTCCGGAGATCGCGTTCGGCGCGCTGGGTGCGGCGATGGGTGGCATTGGATTCTTCGTCTCTCCCTGGGCGCGCAGGATGGTGGCCTCGCGCAGCGTTGCCGGAAGCTTTGCGATCATCGGCGGGATGGTGCTGCTTGGGTTGGTCGGGGTCGCCCTGCATCCGCCCCGGTGGGGTGTGGTCTTCGCCTTCCTTCTCGGCGCGGCCATGACGCTCATCGGGTTCAGCGTCTCGACCTATCTGAACATGCTGGTCGATTCGCATCACCGCGCCACGGTTCTCTCCTTCAAGGGGTTGGCCTTCAACTTCGCCTACGGCGGCATCAGCCTTCTCTTTGCGCTCGCGCTTCATCTCGTGCCGGGCACGACCCCGCAGGAACAGGTGGCGCATGCCTTCGGCCTTCTCCCGGGGTGGCTTCTGCTGACCTGTGGAGTGCTGATCCTTGCTTTCCGGAAGCACCGGAGGGAATTGCTCTCCAAAAAGTGCTGATGACTGTACTTCTCTCGCCCCGATGATCCTCGCCTTCAACAAACCCTACGGCGTGCTCTCGCAGTTCACGCCGGACGGCTCGCCGAACCGGACGCTGGCCGGGTTTGGATTCCCCAAGGGGGTCTATCCGATCGGGCGGCTCGACGCCGATTCCGAGGGGTTGCTCCTGTTCAGTGACGAGGCCGGCCTGAACACCAGACTCCTCGATCCGGAGCGGGGACATTCCCGCCGCTACTGGGCCCAGGTCGAACGAATCCCTACCGCTAGGGCGTTGGCGCAGCTTGCTGGAGGCGTAACCATCCAGGAATATAAAACCCGTCCCTGCAAGGCGTGGATGCTTGATCCGCAGCCCGAGGTGCCGCCGCGCGATCCCCCGATCCGCGTCCGCAAAAACGTACCCGACTGCTGGATCGCGCTGGAACTCACCGAGGGGAAGAACCGCCAGGTGCGCCGGATGACCGCGGCGATCGGCCATCCCACGCTGCGCCTGTTGCGCGTGCGGATCGGCAACTTGGAACTGGGTACGCTTGCAGCGGGAACGTGGCGAGAGATCGATTCCGATGAAAGAAGCGGGCTTTTCGCGAGATGAAAGGCCAAGATTAGAAATCCCATGATATCGCGCCGCCTGTCTCTAAGGAAGCACTGATTAAATCGCATAGAGGCCGTTGCGGGAAGAATGGGCCGCGGGCAAGGCGGCTTGGCACGAGCATCCCCACAGTGGGCTGTAAGTGCCAAGCCAACACAGCCCCGGCCGGTTATCTCCGCAACCCGGAGGGCTGAAGCCATTTGTCGATTTTTGTGGCGTTGCTCGCTCGGGCGAGACCGCTGCGGGTATCGCCCAGCACTCGCGCCTTCAAAAATCAGCAAATGCTCTTCAGCGGCCTTCATGTGATTTAATCAGCGCTTCCCTAGCTCTCCAAGCCCGAGTTCTTTGGCTTGGAATGGCGGTTACGGCGGTCACAATCCAAACCATGCACTCCGCGGAGACCCTCTCCCAGTTCTCGACGATCGATGCCCTCATGCAGGGGATCTACGACGGCCCCGCCACGTTCGGAGATGTGAAGCGCTACGGCGACTTCGGACTCGGCACCGTGAACCATCTCGACGGCGAGATGCTCGCCTTGGACGGGATCTTCTACCAGATCACGGGTGACGGGCGGGTGCATGTCATCCCGGACAAGGCCAAGACCTCCTTTGCCACGGTGGTCTTTTTCCAACCCGAACATCGCGCCTCCCTGCCGAAGATCAGCTCGTTCCGGGGGCTCCAGTCATGGCTTGACCGGCATCTCGGCTCGCGGAACTACTTCTGGTCAGTCCGCATTCACGGCACATTCTCCATGGTGAGGGTGAGGAGCATCTCGAGCCAGAAGCACCCGTACAGGCCGCTTGCCGAGGTCGCCAAGTCGGAGGCGGTCTTCGAGCGTCGGAATGTGACCGGGACCCTCGTCGGCTTCCGCTCCCCTCCCTACATCAGGGGGATCAACGTCCCCGGCTACCACTTCCACTTCCTCAGCGATGACAAGACCATGGGTGGCCATGTCATGGGATGCAGTCTGATCCAAGGGAAAGCCGAGTGGGCCTGCCATCGTACCTTCCAGATGAAGTTGCCGGATGATCCTGCGTTCCGACGAGCCGACTTCTCGGAGCACGACGCGGAGGCGCTGAAATCCGCCGAGCAGTAACCCCGAGCTCCGGACTCGAGCAGGGCGATTTGACACAATCCAATGACTCCCTATCAGAATTTCGGCTCCAACGGGGCCCGATGCGGGCGGGGGATGGAAAAAGCTACAGGTGAAAATCTAAACCAAGCCCATGAAATGCCATTTATCTCTCCGAATGGTGTAATACCATCTCCACTCTTATTCCGGTAGAATCAGCTGGTTCTTACGGCGATGGGCGTTGTTGTCATCCCTTGGGTTATCTTCAGATAGTCCTCGGTCTTTTGACTCGCTCGCACCAGGCTCGTCTCGCCCTTCGGGTCCCGCATTCGCGGGATCTATCCAGGCCTTTCCCAAGGCCCTGTATTGCCTAGAGCATTTTCTATTTAATATGACGCATAATTGGCGTGATTGAAGAAGTTGATGCATTCGTTGGGAGAGAAGCGATCGAGGGCAATAGAGGTGGCCTGAAGCAGGCCCTCGAAGGAGCGCTCTGCCTG
>CANKJN010000101.1 GCA_947482345.1 Spartobacteria bacterium | reverse complement strand
GTTCTTTTGCCGCCATGCTTTGTTGCCCAAGAGAGTCAAGACCGCAAGGGTATTGCCTCTCTTATTCGCCTCGCCTGGCAGCAAAACTCCTAGCACCGCCACCTGCCTTTTAGTCTTAACAGACCCTAGGGAAGCGCTGATTAAATCGCATAGAGGCCGTTGCGGGAAGAATGGGCCGCGGGCAAGGCGGCTTGGCACGAGCATCCCCTCAGCGGGCTGTAAGTGCCAAGCCAACACAGCCCCCGGCCTGTTATCACCGCAACCCGCAGGGCTGAAGCAATTTGTCGATTTTTGTGGCGTTGCTTGCTCGGGCGAGACCGCTGCGGGTATCGCCCAGCGCTCGCGCCTTCAAAAATCAGCAAATGCTCTTCAGCGGCCTTCATGGGATTTAATCAGCGCTTCCCTACGGATGATGAGATTTGCCGGGCGGGAAGAGCGGGCGAACCGCTTTCCCGCCCGGCATTTCTGTCGGGCTGCACACCCCCCGGCACGCAGCCCTCCATATTCTTCATAACTATGACAAGCTTCGGACCTCTTCCGTTCCGAAGAGCTGGAGGGAGGGGGCCGTCATGGAGTTCCTCTTCATTGCGGTTGTAGGTGAGCTGATTAAGTTAACGGTTGTATTTTTTTAAGGCAACTAGCTGTATCACGAAACTTATTCACGTCAATGACAATCGTCGCGCACTTGATGACTTCATGGGTCAACAATGCGGGAGTGCGCCGGTTGTGCGGCCTGCTATAAACACCCATGCGAATTTTGCTACGGGTTTTCGGTTACACGGCGCGCTATCCCTGGATGGCGGCGGCGACGATGTTCTGCGCCATCACCGGCACGCTGATGGTGGCGGTCTTTCCGGCCGTGACCCAGCGGGTGGTCGATGATGTCCTCCGCGGGCACCAACCCGAAAAGCTGATGCCGCTGATCCTCGCGGGGCTCGCCGCCTTCTTCGCCCAGGATCTGCTCAACGCCCTCCGCATCCTGCTCAACAACCACTTCGAGCAGAGGGTGATCTTCGATCTCCGCAGCGATCTCTACGCGCGGATCCAGAAGCTCCCCCTGCCGTGGTTCGACAACCGGGCGACCGGCGACATCATGACCCGGCTGGTGGAAGACGTGACCAATGTGGAGCGCGTCCTGATCGACGGGATCGAGCAGGGAACCGTCGCGATCCTGCAGATCGGCATCATCCTGGCCCTGATGGCCCATTACAGCGGCGAACTGACACTGGCGGCGTTGGTTCCCCTCCCCTTCCTGGCCGCCGGGGCGCTGGCCTACACGCTCACCGCGGGGAAGCGCTACCGCGCGACGCGCAAGGCGACCTCCGCGCTCAACTCGCTCCTCCACGACAACCTCGACGGCATCAGGCAGATCAAGACCTACGCGACCGAGGAGCGTGAGCACGCCCGATTCAACGCGGCGAGCGAGGCGCTCCGCATCGCCTCCCTGGTGGTCATGCGCTACTGGGCCCTCTACAGCCCCACGATGAACTTCCTGGGAAACCTCGGCATGGTGGTGATCCTGGCTGTAGGCAGCTACCGGGTCCTTCAGGGTTCGATGGATCTTGGCGTGCTGGTCGCCTTCCTGGTGCTGGCACGCTATCTCTACGAGCCGGTCGGCCGCCTGCATTCGCTCAACCAGTTGCTCCAGTCGGGCCGGGCCGCAAGCGAGCGGGTCTTCTCGATCCTCGATGCGCCGCTCGAGGAGGGGTGGCGGGAGTCTGCATCGCACGGCGCGGTGCAACCGATCCTGGGCGATGTACGCTACGAGGATGTCGGCTTCCAGTACCAATCCGAAACTCCCGTCCTCCACGACATCACACTCCAAGCGCGACCCGGTGAGATGGTCGCGCTGGTGGGGCCGACCGGCGCCGGAAAGACGACCCTGATCAATCTCCTGAGCCGCTTTTACGAGCTCACCTCCGGCGAGATCCTGCTGGACGGCCGGCCGATCCGATCCATTCCCCTCGGAGAACTGCGCCGCTCCGTCGCCGTGGTCACGCAGGAGAGCTTCCTCTTCAACGGCACCACGGCAGACAACCTTCTCATCGCCAAGCCCGATGCTACCGAGGAGGAAATGTGGAGCGCTCTGGCCGGGGCAAATGCAGAAGGCTTCATCCGGCGCCTGCCGAAGGGTCTCCACTCACAACTCGGCGAGCGCGGCGTGAAGCTGAGCGTCGGGGAGAAGCAGCGGCTCTCCATTGCGCGCGCGCTGCTCAAGAATCCCCCGATCCTTGTCCTCGACGAGGCCACGGCCAGCGTCGACAACACCACCGAGCGGCTCATCCAGGAGGCGCTCCAGCACCTCCTCGCGGGGCGGACGAGTTTCGTGATCGCCCACCGCCTCTCCACCGTGCGCCATGCCGACCAGATCCTCGTCATGGAGCGTGGCCGGATCATCGAGCGGGGCAACCACGCCTCGCTGCTCTCGGAGAACGGCCTCTACGCTTCGCTCTGCAGGGAGGCCGAGTCGCATCACGGGGTGTTCGGGGATCATGGGCCCTCGACGCAGGGTTGATCAGCGCAGGGTTGATCGGCGGTGATCGCGCCTCTCCGCAGGGGTTGTTTTCTGTTGTTGGAACGGGAAATTGTATAAAAACTAGGCGTTCCCCAATAAACCCCCATGACCGACGACCCCTCCTCCCTGACCACCAGACTGCTCCTCGAGAACAAGGCCTGGTCCGAGGAAATCCTCAGCCACGATCCCGAGTATTTCCATAATCTCGCCAAGGAGCAGCGTCCCAAGTTTCTCTGGATCGGATGCTCCGACAGCCGCGTGCCGGCCGAGACGGTCGTCAACGCGAAGCCCGGTGAGATCTTCGTCCACCGCAACATCGCCAACCAGGTCATCACCACCGATTTCAACTGCCTCAGCGTTCTCCAGTACGCGATCTCGGTGCTGAAGGTGGACCACATCATCGTCTGCGGCCACTACGGATGCGGCGGCGTTGAGGCCGCATTGAGCAGGGAGAACTCGGGGATGATGATCGCCAACAAGTGGCTGCTTCACATCAAGGACATCTACCGCCTTCACCAGGCGGAACTTGAGAGCCTCCCCCGCGAGCAGATGTTCCGCAAGATGATCCAGCTCAACATCATCGAGCAGGTCAACAACCTTGCCCACACCTCGATGATCCAGACCTCCTGGAAGCAACGCAAGGGGCCGACCCTGCACGGCTGGGTCTACGGTCTGGAGAACGGCCTGATCGAGGAGTTGATCACCCTCGATTACAACGCCCCGATCGAGACGATCTACCGCTTCACGGATTGATCCTTCGTCCCCGGCCTCCGCTTTGCCCGGAGGCCGCCAGGGAACCGCTGATGAAATCTCATGAAGGCCGCTGAAGAGCATTTGCTGATTTTTGAAGGCGCGAGTGCTGGGCGATACCCGCAGCGGTCTCGCCCGAGCGAGCAACGCCATAAAAATCGACAAATGGTTTCAGCCCTTCGGGTTGCGGAGATAACAGGCCGGGGGCTACGTTGGCTTCGCGGTTACAGCCCGCTGCGGGGATGCGCCCGCGAAGCCGCCTTGCCCGCGGCCCATTCTTTCCGCAACGGCCTCTATGCGATTTAATCAGCGCTTCCCCAGACATAAAGCACCATGAACTCCCTCCCCCGTCCCTATCTCGAGAGCCTCCGTTACGACATCCCGGCCAGCATCGGCGTGTTTTTGGTGGCGCTTCCGCTCTGCCTCGGCATCGCCCTCGCCTCGGGTGCGCCTCTCTTCTCCGGGATGATCGCGGGGATGGTCGGCGGGCTTGTCGTGGCGTGGGCCAGTGGTTCCCAGCTCAGCGTCTCGGGTCCGGCGGCCGGACTCACGGTGATCGTCTTCTCCGCCATCGAGACACTCGGAGGGTTCGGTCCCTTCCTGATGAGCGTGGTCCTCGCGGGCGTGATCCAGATCGCCCTCGGCTACGCGCGGGCCGGGACGATCGGCGCCTTCTTCCCCTCGGCGGTGATCAAGGGAATGCTAGCGGCGATCGGACTGATCCTGATCCTTAAGCAGATTCCCCATGCGACGGGATACGATTCCAGCATGGAGGGCGACGAGTCCTACATGCGCGACACGGCAGGAATGGCCTTTCACCAGCTTGCCGACGCGATCCAGGGAATCTCCTGGGGGGCGACGCTGGTCACGCTCGTGGCCCTGGTCATTCTCTTCGTCTGGGAAGCCCCCTTCATCCGCCGGCATGCCTTCCTGCGGATGATTCCCGCGCCCCTCCTCGCGGTGATCTGGGGCATCCTTTTCAACGCATGGGCGACACGCTTCCTCCCGGCGCTCGCGATCGAGCCGAAGCACCTTGTCACCCTGCCGCCGCTTTCCTCACCCCTCGAGTTCCTCCATCAGTTCCGGCTCCCCGATTTCTCCGCGCTGGGCAACCCCGCCGTCTACAAGACCGCGATCGTGCTGGCGGTCGTGGCCAGCCTCGAGACGCTCCTGAGCATCGAGGCGGTGGACAAGCTCGACCCGCAAAAGCGGGTCGCCCCCACGAACCGTGAGCTCAAGGCCCAGGGACTCGGCAATCTGCTCAGCGGCATGATCGGCGGGCTCCCCATCACCGCGGTCATCGTCCGCAGTTCCGCCAACATCAACTTTGGCGGACGTACCCGCATCTCCTGCTTCCTCCACAGCGTCCTGCTGCTGCTTGCCGTGCTCTTCCTCGGGGGCCTGCTCAATACGATCCCCCTTTCCTGTCTTGCGGCGATCCTCCTGCAGACCGGCTACAAGCTCGCCAAGCCATCGCTTTTCAGGGAGCAGTTCGCGAAGGGGTGGAACCAGTTCCTCCCATTCCTCATCACCATCGTGGCGATTGTCGCGGAGGATCTGCTTGTGGGCATCGCCATCGGCATGGCGATCGGACTCCTCTTCGTCCTGAAGGCCAACTTCCAGCACTCCATCTCGCTCACCCGCCACGGGTCGAGCTACCTGCTGCGCTTCAACAAGGATGTCTCCTTCCTGAACAAGGCCTACCTGCGCCAGCTGCTTGCCTCCATCGTTCATGATGCCCACGTCACCATCGACGGAAGGAGGGCCCGGTTTGTGGATCAGGATATCCTCGAAACCATCGGGGACTTCCTCAAGGAGGCACCCGACCGCCGGATCGTCGTCACGGTCGAGGAAGTCGCCCTGCCCGCGGGCATCGGCTCCTCGCACTAGGGAGCATCGCATAAAAAGGGGAAAAATTTCACGCAAAGGTCGCCACGAGCGCTAAGGGGGCAGAGGAATAGCCGCCTTTAGGGATGGGCGCTGCGCTGCGAGTGCAACGCTTTTGGATAAGTTCAAAAGTGCATTTCAAGAGGGCATGAGGCCGTAATCTTGAGCATTGGGTTCGTTAGACCAGTTTCCTTGCGCTCTTCTTTGCGTCCGTTGCGCCCTTTGCGTGAAATGCTGCAAGGAACCGCTTGCGGCTTGACCCAGGCGGACTAGTTGGCAAATATGCCAACTATGCCGACCGCCGCGCCCCGACTCCGAACGCTGAAATTGCATGCGTCCGACAGGTCGGTCGTCGTGAAGGCGATGGCCCATCCCACGCGCCTTCTGATCATGGAGGCCCTGATGCAGGGCGAGTGCTGTGTCAACGAACTCACCGACATGGCGGGCTGCGACATCACCACCCTCTCCAAGCATCTGGCCGTGATGAAGAGGGCCGGACTGCTGGTCTGCGAGAAGCGAGGCCTGAATGTCTATTACCAGATCGCCTGCCCCTGCTTTCCCGAGTTCTTCCGCTGCATCGACCTGGTCATCCGGGCCGGTCGTAAGAATCCCCGCTGCGCCTGCTGAGTGGTGCATTACTCACCAGCCCGTCATCCTCTCCACCCCGATCACCCACTCCACATGAAAACATCCGAACTCCTCGCCATCCTCCGGGCCCATCCCGCTCATCATCTCCAGTTCATCCTCCCCGACGGTGGACTGGTTCCCATCCACGCTCACATCACCGAGGTGGGACGCGTCGACAAGACCTTCCTCGACTGCGGAGCAACCGTCCGCAGGCTTTCCTACCTCTGCCTGCAGTCCTGGGTGGCCGACGATACCGACCATCGCCTTCCTGCGGAAAAGCTCGCGGAGATCATCGACCGCGCCGGGCCGATCCTCGGCGAGGAAGACCTCGATGCGGAACTCGAGTACGAGGATGGATTCATCTCGCAGTTTCCCTTGGAAACCGCGCGGATTGAGGGGAATCTCATCCACTTCACGCTCGGCACCAAGCACACCGACTGCCTCGCCAAGGAGATCTGCCTCCCTCCCGCCAACGCGGCCGGGGAGGATGGCTCCTCCTGCTGCAGCGGCAGCGGCTGCTGCTGAGCCACGCAAACAATCATCAATCAACCCTTCATGGAAAACGTCGTCATCATCGGATCCGGCTGCGCCGGCTGGACAGCAGCCATCTACACCGCGCGTGCCAACCTCAACCCCCTCCTGATCACGGGCCAGCAGCCCGGAGGGCTCCTGACCACCACCTCGACCGTCGAGAACTTCCCCGGATTCCGCAACGGCATCGAGGGAACCGCCCTCATGACCGAGATGCAGGAGCAGGCGACCCGCTTCGGGACCCGGATCCAGTATCTGAGCAAGGTCGATTCGGTCGATCTCTCCGGCAGCCCGCTGAAGCTGACCGTCGAGGGCAAAGTCATCGAGACAAAGAGCATCATCGTCGCGGTCGGCGCCGGACACCGTCACCTCGGCGCGCCGGGCGAACATGAGCTTGAGAACAAGGGTGTCACCTACTGCGCCACCTGCGACGGTGCCCTTCCGATCTTCCGGAACAAGCCGCTCGTGGTCATCGGCGGCGGCGACTCGGCCTGCGAGGAGGCCAGCTATCTCACGCACTTCGCTTCGCAGGTTTATCTCATCCACCGCCGCGACTCCCTGCGGGCCTCGAAGATCATGGCCAACCGCACGCTGGCCAATCCCAAGATCACCATGGTCTGGAACACCGTCGTCGAGGAGGTTCTCGATGTCGCTCAGGATCAGGTGACCGGCGTGAGGCTGAAGAACATCGTGACCGGAGAGGCCAGCACGCTCGACTGCGCCGGTGTCTTCGTGGCGATCGGCCACGTCCCGAACACGCAGATCTTCCAGGGCAAGCTCGACATGACCGACGCGGGTTATCTCGTGCTCGGCGAAGGGAGCCGCACCAATATCCCCGGCGTCTTCGCCGCGGGTGACTGCGCCGACTCCGTCTACCGCCAGGCCATCACCGCAGCCGGCATGGGGTGCGCCGCCGCAATCGACGCCGAACGCTACCTCGCAGGGCTGAAATGACTCAATATCAGTCCCTATCCCCCAGCTCCCAACTCCCAGCTCCCAACTCCCAGCTCCCAACTCCCAACTCCCAACTCCCAACTCCCAACTCCCAACTCCCAACTCCCAACTCCCAACTCCCAACTCCCAACTCCCAACTCC
>CANKJN010000100.1 GCA_947482345.1 Spartobacteria bacterium | reverse complement strand
CTCGCCCTCCCCAAACACCTGCCCTGCCTGGCAAATGAGGCTCCAGTAACTTCCAAACTCGATCCGTTATGTCGTGACGATGAAGGGCGCTCTCTTTGTTCATCCGCTCCCTCTATCAACAATCCTATCTCGTGACGACACTATTTAGTGACTCTATGGTGGTTCTCGCTCCAACCCCGGAACGACCGTGACTGGCAGGGTGATGTCGCGAGGGAACCCTGGGCGGAGGTGAACGGCGATCTCGTCACCATTCATAATGTCCGCAACTTCGTTTATTGCCCCGACAACAGGAACGGTGAGAAGGGACCGCGTTGGGAGACACGCACCGTGCGCATCTCCCAACTCACGGGCATTGATGCCTTCCTGAATTTCTGGGGAGTTTCCTGGATGGCTCACCCCATCCTCAGTTTTCAGTTCAAGGACGGCCCTCCGATTGCCGTCTCGGTCGAGACTCGCAAGGAGAAGGGGGAGGATTACTCCGCGCTGGGCGGCCTCTACCGCCAGTATGAGTTGATTTATGTGGTGGCCGATGAGCGCGATGTGATCCGCCTCCGTAGCAACTACCGGGATGGCGAGGAGGTCTACCTCTACCGGACCACCATGCCTCCGGCCGAAGTGCGCGAGCGCTTTCTGGAATATATCCGCTCCATGAACGAGCTCCACGCTCATCCGCGCTGGTATAATGCCATCACCGCAAACTGCACCACGACGATCCGCTCCCAGCGATCGATCGCCGCCCGGAGCCCGTGGGATCTGCGTATCCTGCTCAACGGCCGGATCGACGAGATGTTTTATCAGCGCGGCCTGCTCTCCACGGGTGGACTGCCCTTCGGTGAGTTGAAGCAGCGGGCGCTGATCAACGGGGCTGCAAACAAGGCGGATCAGGATCCGGAATTCTCACGGCGCATACGCACCGGTCTTCCGGGTTTTTAATCAGCTGTTCCCTGGAGCCAAGCTTTTGCTCCCTGTCGCCATCAAGATGACCGCTCAAGGATTGCACCTCGTGCAGTAGGTGTGCAGGCTACGGCCTTCCTTGGGAGTAGCGAACGGGACTTCCCAAGCAGCCTCACCTCTGATTTCCTCTTGAGCTTTCCCAAAGGGCGACTTTCAGAAGCTTTCCATTCTCCACCAGCCAAAAAACCCATGACCACCACACTGCGCAAAACCAAGATCATCTGCACCCTCGGCCCCGCGACGGAGTCACCCGAGCGCCTCCGCGAGATGATCCTGGCCGGAGCCAACATCTTCCGGCTCAACATGAGCCATGGCCAGCATGACTGGGTCCGCAAGATCGTCCCCACGATCCGCAACATCGCAGCCGAACTCGACATGCCCGTGGGTATCCTTCTCGATACGCAGGGCCCCGCCGTGCGCACCGGCGACCTCCCGACCAAGCTCAATCTCCAGGTGGGCGACATCATGGAGTTCACCGTCCGCGGCGCCCGCAGCGAGGAACTCTACTCGGTCAATGTCAACTACGACGGCCTGATCGACGACATCAACGAGGGCGACGTCGTCCTCGTCGACAACGGAGTCATCCACCTCAAGGTCCTCTCCAAGATCAACAACCGCATCCGCTGCGAAGTCCTCACTCCGGGCGAGCTCGGATCCCGTCGCCACATCAACCTCCCAGGAGTGAAGGTCAACCTCCCGCCCCTCACCGAGAAGGACATGGCCGACGTCGCTGTCGGTGCCGAGGTCGGGGTGGATTTCGTCGCCCTAAGCTTCTGCCGCGAGCCCTCTGACATCGTCGAGATGCGCCGTGTGCTGGCCTCGCACGGAAGTCAGGCCCGCGTCATCGCGAAGATCGAGGACCAGAGCGCGGTGAAGCTCATCAACGAGATCATCAGGGAGACCGACGCCGTCATGATCGCACGCGGCGACCTCGGCATCGAGTGCCCCATGGAGGAACTCCCCATCATCCAGCGCCGCATCCTCAAGGCCGCCCTCAAGATCGGCAAGCAGGTCATCGTCGCCACCCACATGCTCGAATCGATGATCGAGAATCCCGTCCCAACCCGCGCTGAGGTCACCGACGTGGCCAACGCCGTCTTCGAGCAGGCCGATGCCATCATGCTCAGCGGAGAGACCACCGTCGGAAAGTACCCCGTAGAGTGCGTGAAGGTGCTCGACCGGATCGCCCGCCGCATCGAGCGCAGCGGCAGCGCCCACTTTGCCGACCAGACCTCCCTCATCTCCCCACGCCAGAAGACCGCCCACTCCGGCGTCGTCCTCGCGAACTCCTTCCCCAGCGCTTCGCTCCTCGTCCTCACCCGTCACGGGCACATGGCCGACTACACCAGCCATATCCGGCCCGAGCACGCCCCCATCTACGCGGTCACTCCCTCCGAGGTGACCGCCCGTCACCTCACGCTCAATTGGGGTGTCAGTCCCTTCATCATGCCCTTCGGTGCCACCCCCGAGGAATCGGTGAAGAAAGCCGAGGAACTCCTTATCTCCCGCGGACTTCTCAAGCAGGGTGACCAGCTCATTGTCATGAGCGACATCGTCGAGGGGGAGGAGAAATTCGACTCCATCCAGCTCCGCAAAATCTGACAGTTTACGCCTTAAGCGCATTTCATCACCGCTCTGCGTGGCCGCAGGTGTACTACGGCCACGCTTGAGTTCCTTGGGCGTGGTAACAGTTACTCCGGTCACCCGTTTGGCAGGACAAAAGCGCTCGATAAATCCGGGTGATCTGAAAGACTTGAGAACCACCCTCATGGCCTCACCCCGTTTCCACTTTCTCCGATGGCTTCCTTGGTTGCTTCTGGTGACCGGGCTGCTTGCTTTCTGGAAGATGAGAAACTCCGCGGAACCCGAGACCTACATCACCGGCACGATCATCAAGGGAACGCTCGAGGATGCCGTCACGGCCACCGGCGTGCTGGAAGCCAGCCAGTATGTCGACATCGGGACGCAGGTTTCGGGCATCCTGAAAAAAATCGCCGTCCAGATCGGTCAAACCGTGAAGAAGGGGGATCTCCTCGCGCAGATCGACCCCACCCTTTTCAGGGCGCAGGTGATTCAGGAACAGGCGAACCTGAAGGATCTCAACGCGAGACTGGTCTCTGCCGAGGCCACCCTCAAGCTTGCCGCCCAGCGCTTCGAGCGGAACCGGAACCTCGTCAAGAGCGACGCCGTCAGCATCGACGAGGTCAATTTCTCGGAAGCAGAGTTCGAGCGTTCGAAGGCCGCCATCGACGCCATCAATGCCCAGATCGAGAAGGCCCAGGGAAGCTTGGATGCCGCCACAGCGAACCTCGGATTCACGAAAATCAGCGCACCGATCGACGGGACCGTCATCCAGATCCAGGCGCGCGAAGGACAGACCCTGAACGCCAACCAGACGGCGCCGATCATCTTCCGTCTGGCCGACATGGCCACCATGACCGTGAAAGCGCAGGTCTCGGAGGCCGATGTCCCGCGGATCCGCCCCGGGGCTTCGGTCTATTTCACCTCGCTTGGGGATCCCGACACGAAGCACGAGGGGAAGGTCCGAGGCATGGAGCCCAGTCCCACCTCGACGAATCCGCCGATCTTTTACAACACCCTCTTCGATGTCCCGAATCCCGAATTGGCCCTTATGCCCTCGATGACCGCCCAGGTCTTCTTTCCTATGATGCGCAGGGATGATGTCCTGCTTATGCCGCTCGCTGCGGTCGATTACGCGGCCCGCCGCCCCTCGTCGGGAAAACCATCGGCAAAAAAAACCGCAGCGGATGCGGGCACGAGGGTCTTCGTGCTGCGTGACGGAAAGCCGGTCGAGCTCTCCGTGGTCCTGGGAATGAAAAACCGCGTCACCGCCGAGGTGGTGTCGGGTCTCTCGATCGGCGATCAGGTCATTACCGGCCCCATCGAAATGCGGCAGAAGGCCCGCCCGCGCTGATGGATGCCCCGGACGGAGCAGGGACGGGGAAGGCTCCCGCCATCCTCCTTCGGGGGATCGTGAAGGATTACGAATCGGGAGGCGCCTCGACGCGCATTCTCCACGGCATCGATCTGAGGATCGAATCGGGTGAATTCGTCGCCATCGTCGGCCCCTCCGGATCGGGAAAGACCACACTGATGAATATCCTCGGCCTGATGGATTCGCCGACGGCCGGATGCTTCGAACTTCAGGGGAGGGACGTTTCCAGGCTCACTCCGGATCAGTGCGCCGAGGCGCGGGGGAAGACATTCGGCTTCATTTTTCAGCGCTACAACCTCCTGACCAACGAGACGGCCGCCGAGAATGTCGGGTTGCCCGGCGCCTACATCGGGATACCCTCCGGGCAACGCAGGGTGAGGGCTGTCGGCCTGCTGGAGGGACTGGGCCTCGGACACCGCATCGCGAACAGGCCGCCGCAACTCTCGGGTGGCGAACAGCAGCGTGTCGCCGTGGCGCGGGCGCTCATGAATGGCGGGGAGATCATCCTGGCCGACGAACCGACGGGCGCCCTCGACACGGCCCGCGGAGAGGAGTTGATGGCCCGGATCAGGGGACTTCACCGGCAGGGTCTCACCGTCATCCTCATCACCCACGATCCGGGTGTGGCCGCGCAGGCCGACCGCGTGATCCGGATTGTCGATGGTGCGATCATTTCCGATCAACCGACGGAGCGCTCCGCCGAGCCGGATGAGCCTCCTCAGGGATCGGGGTCCGTTCCCGTTCTTCCCCCGGATGCGGAGAGGGGGAGGATCGCCCTGCTTGCCGATGCCGCCGAGGCGCTCCGGATGGCTCTTCATGCTCTCCAGGCAAACAGCTTCCGCACCTTCCTCACCATGCTCGGCATCATTATCGGCGTCGCCTCGGTGGTTGTCATGCTGGCGATCGGCGAAGGATCCCGCCGTGACATGCAGAAATGGATGAGCCGCATGGGAACCAACGTGCTGAGGATCGAACCGGGGGCAAAGATGTCGGCCTCAGGCGGCATCCTCACCCTTCAGGATGCCCGGGCGATCGCAGACATCACCCATGCGCAGGAGATCGTGCCGAGGGTCTTCTCGGCACGCACCCTGCGCTACCGCGACAGGATCTACGCCTGCACCGTGCTGGCCACGACTCCATCCTTCATCAGGGCCGAGAACAGGGTGATGGTCCGGGGCGGGTTCTTCGACGAGCGGGACGAGGAGGCGAAGGCCCCCGTGGTTGTGCTGGGGATGAAGGCCTACCTTGAGCTTTTTCCCGACAGGACTGATCCGGTCGGCAAGAGGATACTGATCGACGGAGCCCCCTTCCTAGTCGTCGGCGTGATCACGGTGAGCGGCGGGAGCGCCGATGGTCGCGACCGTGAGGACGACATCGCCCTCATTCCCCTCTCCACCGGCGAGGCCCGCATCTTCCGAAGTGTCCGCATCAACCAGATCAGTGTCACGGTCGATGATTACGTCAACGTCGAGGCGGTGCAGGACGAGATCCGTTCACGACTCAACCGCCTCAGGCAGCAGGAGGACTTCAGGATCTTCAACCAGGCCGCGATGATCGAGGCGAACCGAAACACCCAGAACTCCTTCCGCTTTCTCCTGGGCGCTGTCGGGGTGGTCTCCCTGCTCGTCGGCGGCATCGGTGTCATGAACATCATGCTGGTGAACGTGGTTGAGAGGACCCGGGAGATCGGGGTTCGCATGGCCTGCGGTGCTCGCAGTCGCGATATCCAACTCCAGTTTCTCACGGAGGCAATCCTGGTCTGTCTGCTGGGAGGGGTGATCGGGGTGCTTCTCGGGATGCTGGTCTCCGGGTTCGTGACCATCGGGGAATCCAAGGCGGTCGTCACCCTGGCTCCCATCCTCCTCTCCTTCGGGGCGGCCTTCACCACGGGGGTCCTGTTCGGTTTCTGGCCGGCCCGCAAGGCTTCGCGGCTTGATCCCGTGGTCGCACTCAGCTCGGAATAGACATCCCATGTCCCGCGCAATGACCAGACACATCCCGCTGACGGCAATGCTGCTTGCCCTTGCCGTGCCGGGTTGCTCCACGCCACGCAAGAAGGACCCCTCTTCTCCCGTCGCCGTTCCCCGGGAATGGAAGGCCACGGGCTTGAAATCGCCGCTCGCCCCTTCCGGATGGCTCTCCACCTTCCGCGACCCGATGCTCGATTCCGTGGTGAGGGGCGTTCTCACCGACAACTACGACCTGAAGGCCGCGGCGGGCCGTCTTCAGGCGGCCGTCGCGAAATCCCGAGTGGTCACCGCGGATCTCTATCCCCAACTCGGGGTGACGGCAGGCGCGTCGGTCAACGACACCCCCATCTACGATGCGCAGGCGGTCAACTATCAGATCGACCCCGGCAATTGGAACTACACCGTCAACCTTGCCCTCAGCTGGGAACTGGATGTCTGGGGCCGCCTTAGGTCCCTCTCCAAGGCAGCCAAGGCGGATGCCGCCTCCGCCACGTTCACCTACGAGGGAGCCCGGCTCTCGCTCGCCGGACAGGCGGCCAAGGGATGGTTTGCCGTGATCGAGAGCCGCGAGCAGGTCCGTATCGCCGAGGAGACGCTGACCAGCCTGCGCAAAACACGGGATCTGGCTAGGGCCCGCTTCGAGAACGGAGCGGTCTCCGCCTTTGATGTGCGGCTCAGCAGTGCCGACGAGATCAACGCTGAAGCGAATCTTGTCCAGCGACGGCAGAACTACGCCGATGCAAGGCGCTCGCTGGAAACCCTGCTCGGACGTTATCCCTCGGCCGAACTGGAAGACCGTCGCGCTTCCTTCCCCCGTATCATTCCGGAGGTTCCGGCCGGGCTGCCCTCGGAATTGCTCCTGCGCCGTCCCGATCTGCGCGCGGCCGACTGGAATCTGTTCGCATCGGAAAACCGCCTTTTCTCCGCCAGGACGGAGCGACTTCCGAGGTTGGCCCTCACCTCCACGGCGGGGACGCCCTCGGTCCTGCTTCAGGACGTCACCAATGACAGCAGCTTTCTCTACACGGTGGCGGCCAACCTCACGACCCCCATCCTCGACGGCGGCAGAATCTCCGGAAACGTGAAGTTCACCAAGGCGCAGCGGGACACCGCGGCGGCCGCCTACGCCCAGCAGGTGCTCACCGCATTCCGGGAAGTCGAGAACACGCTTTCCAACGAGGCCACGCTTGTCACCCGCGAACGACTTCAGGAGAAGGCGCTCGGGGAACTCCGCCTAGCCTACCAGATCGCCACCGTGCGATACAAATCCGGCCAGATCGACATCGTCTCGCTCCTCCAGGCACAGCGAAGCATGCTTGCGGCCGAGAGCGTCCTCATGAACACGCGTCTCCTCAGGCTCAACAACCGGATCGATCTCTTCCTCGCGCTCGGCGAGAGCATCGGCCAGCGCACCCCCGCCATGCGCTTCCGCGACGAGGCCGTGCTCCTGCCCCTGCCAAAGGCGTAACGTGCCGGGTAGTTGGTAGTTGGTAGTTGGTAGTTGGTAGTTGGTAGTTGGTAGTTGGTAGTTGGTAGTTGGTAGTTGGTAGTTGGTAGTTGGTAGT
>CANKJN010000099.1 GCA_947482345.1 Spartobacteria bacterium | reverse complement strand
TGCCTCAAAATCGTGAACTTGCCTACCGATGGGCGGGGTTGTTTTTGCATATCCCTGCCATGTGGCAGGTTAAAATCTCCCCGTCCATCACCACTTTATCCCAACCACTTTTACCTTCCACTTGCCTCCTCTATGGGATGGCTGTGAATCGCGATCATGATCCCGAAACCGTTGCGGACCCTATTACCCATCACCCGCCCCCTATTTCCCGTTTAGGAATGCGGTGAGGGGGCTGGTCGGCACGGCCTGTTCGGCGCGCATCGGGAGTCCCGCGGCGACGGCTTCGGAGGCGGCCTCGACCGCCATGCGGAAGGCACGGCCCATGCGGACCGGATCGCCTGCCACGGCGATGGCGGTGTTCACGAGCACCGCGTCGGCTCCGAGCTCGATCGCCTCGGCGGCATGGCTGGGGGCACCGATCCCGGCGTCGACGATGACCGGAACCATCGCTTGCTCGACGATGATGGCGATCTGGGAGCGCGTCTCGATGCCGCGATTGCTACCGATCGGTGAACCGAGCGGCATCACGGTCGCGGCCCCCGCCTCCTGCAGTCGCTTCGCCAGCACGGGGTCGGCATTGATGTAGGGAAGGACGGTGAATCCCTCGGCGACGAGCAATTCGGTGGCCTTCAGCGTCTCGATCGGGTCGGGGAGCAGGTATCGCGGGTCGGGATGAATCTCGAGCTTCACCCACTTGGGGAGACCGGCGGAGGCGGCAAGGCGGGCCAGACGAACCGCCTCCTCAGCGGTGTTGGCTCCGCTGGTGTTGGGGAGCAGGAGGTAACGCTCCGGATCGATGAACTCGAGGATGTTGGCGAAGGGATCCTTCCCGCCGCTCAGGTCGGCACGCCGCAGGGCGACGGTGACGATCTGCGTACCACTCTCCGAGAGAGCCTCGCGCATCACCTCCCCCGAGGAAAACTTCCCCGTGCCAAGGAAGAGGCGGGAGGAAAATTCACGACCGGCAATGATCAGGGGCGTGGCGGCGGACATCCGGTGATGCTATCGGCGAAAGGCTGCTCCCTGCAAGAAACGGAACGGGGAATGAGGAGGATGGGAAAGTGACTGAGGGTCCTGACCCGCGCGTTGCCAAAATCGGGCTTTTGGTCAAAATCCCCTCCATGACCGATACCTCGACTTCCCTGCCCCCGATCCTCCCCACCGAGGGCCGCCATGTCCTTCATCTCTACTACCGGGTCGAGCAGGAGGCGTGGCAGTATCTGGATGCCTCCGAAAAACGGAAGCGTCGCGACGGGTTGGCACGGCTGGTCCGTGAGATCCAGGGGATTCCCGATACCCAACTCCTCCCCTTCAGCGCGGTGAGCCCCAAGGCCGACCTGGGCTTCATGCTCGTGACGCCCGACCTGCAGGTGGCCGACCGCTGTGCCAAGCTCCTCGGCGAGGGACTCGGCGCCGGGATGCTCACCCCGACCTTTTCCTGGCTCTCGATGACAGAGCGCAGCGAATACACCATGACGGAGCCGGAATACACCGACACCCTGAGGGAGGAGGGCATCGGACCTACGCATCCGGAATTCGCCGGGAAGATGGCTGAGTTCCACGCCCGGATGGAGAAGTACATGCGCTATCGGATCGAGCCGGAACTTCCTTCCGCCGCCGAGTGGCCGGTTCTCTGCTTCTACCCGATGTCGAAGCGCCGCAATCCCGGGCAGAACTGGTATGCCCTCTCCTTCGAGGATCGCAAGCTCCTCATGGCCGGACACGCCAGGATCGGGCGCACCTACTCGGGTCGCATCCTCCAGCTCATCACCGGATCCACGGGCCTCGATGACATGGAGTGGGGGGTGAGCCTCTTTGCCAAGACCACCAGCGAGATCAAGGCGATCGTCTATGAGATGCGCTTTGACGAGGTGAGCTCGCAGTATGCGGAGTTCGGCGAGTTCTTCATCGGCATCAGAATGGACATCCCCGATCTCTGCAACCGGCTTAATCTGTGAGCACGCTTGGGTCAGGCCTGGCGCCGGCAGACAAGGAGATGCTCCATAAGGAGAGGCTTCTTGAGGAGATCCTGCGTCGCCATGCCCCGCTCCTGATCGCTTATTCGGGCGGCGTCGACAGCACCCTCCTGCTGGCGGTGGCCCACCGCACGCTGGGCAGGAACGCGACCGGCATCATCGCCGACTCCCCCAGCCTCCCCCGCGCCTCCTTGGCGGAAGCCCTTCACGTCGCGGAGGGGATCGGAGCCTCCGTGGAAGTCGTCGCCACCACGGAACTGGAGGATCCGCGCTACGCCGAGAATCCGATGAACCGCTGCTACTTCTGCAAGGCGGAGCTCTTCACCCGGATGGATCAGGTGGCCAAGGAACGGAAATCTGCGGCGATCGCCTACGGGGAGAATGCCGATGACCCCGCCCATCTTCGCCCCGGATCCGTGGCTGCGGCCGAGTTCTCCGTCATCGCCCCGCTCAAGGAAGCAGGCCTCACCAAGGCCGATGTCCGCGCTCTCTCTCGCAAACTCGGCCTCCCCACGGCAGATGCCCCGGCCCAGCCATGCCTCAGCTCCCGCATTCCGCACGGCACACCCGTGACCCGGGAGGCTCTGGACTTCGTGGAGAGGGGCGAGGCGATCGTGAGGCAGTTCGGATTCAAGGTCTTCCGCGTTCGTTACAGGGCACCGGAAGCTGAGGGAGAATTAGGTCGCCCAGGGGCCAGGATTCAGGTTGACTCCGGGGAAATGACACGGCTCGAAGCGACCAGACACACCGTCATCGCCGCACTCTCGGCGAGTGGATTCGGACGGGTGGAGATCGATCCAGAGCCCCTGAAAAGATAAGGCTAAGGGCGACTCTCCAGACTGTCATTCAGCGATTGCTGTGGCGAGGCATCCGGCCAGGCGTGATCCAGCGTTTTGAATAATCGGGTTGCCGTGGGCGAAGAAGAGGATCTGAGCTTTCAACCCCTTGAGAGCGGCAAGCGACCGGAGGGATTTCTTCTTATCCTCTCGGTATTTCTCGGGAAGCAGGCGTAATCCCTCCGGCTCCAGATTGATCAGGGCATCCCCGAAGATCAGTGCCCCCTCGTGAAGGAAACCCGTCTCGCCGGGACCGAATCCTGGCAGGTCGATCGACTCCATCCCGGCCACAGGATCGCCTGATCGGAAGTGCTGATCGGCGATGATGTCGTCGCCTGCATCCGCGGGGGCGAAGACAGGGATCCCAAAGCGCTTGGCAAGCGACAGGCTCTCCCGTTGGTGATTTCCACTGGTCAGTACCACGGCCGCTGGAGCGGAGAACGACTCCGCCACCAACTCCTTCAGCGCCTCATCGGCGAGAGGGATCGGATCGATGAAGATCAATCCCGCCGGGGTCACAATCGCCATCGAGGAGCAGTCACACTTCACCGCAGGTTCATACCTGTGCCAATGGAACAGGCCGGGTCGAACCGTGGAGTATTCGGGAACAGGCTTCATGGGGAGAGGCTATTAGGCTGAAGACTTAAGGTATTAATCTGGAACTCAAGAATTTTGAAAGGGCTCATTTTGGTTCTTTTCCTGAGTTCCTAGTTTTTCCTTTTCGTTTATCACAAGCGTCTTTGGCAATTTGACATCATGATGTTTCTTGAGTATGATTTGATGCATGAGGACAACGATTTCCATCTCCGATTCGTTGCTTGAACTGGCAAAAAAGGCGTCAAGGGAACGGAGTTCCACGCTCGGCGAGGTTATTGAGGAGGCCTTGCGAGCCTCCCTCGCCCCGCGTCCCAAATCCTCCGCCAAAAAGCGGCCGTCGCTTGTCACTTTCAAAGGGAACGGTCTGTGCGAGGGTGTGGACTTGGATTCCTCGGCGGCGCTGCTTGATGTAATGGATTCCTAGCCTCGGGAGATGAAGCTTCTTGATGTCAATATACTGGTTCACGCCCATCGGGAGGACAGCGAGCGCCATCGGGAGATAAAAGGGTGGCTTGAAGCGGCACTCGACCAACCTGAGGGTGTGGCGGTTTCGGAACTGGTCCTGAGCGGGTGTCTCCGGGTGATCACTCACCCGAAGGTCTTCAGAAAGCCAACTCCTTTGATCGTGGCCCTTAATTTTGTGGAGTCACTACGGAATCTCGCGAGCGTGCGCATTATCGCTCCCGGAGAAGATCACTGGGCGATCTTTACGAGCCTGTGCAGCAAGGCGGAGGCTCGTGGAAATCTGGTTCCCGACGCCTATCACGCGGCTCTGGCCATGGAGACGGGCTGCGAGTGGGTGACTTTGGACAGGGGATTTGCTCGTTTCTCAGGTCTGAGGGTGGTTCATCCGTTGGACTAGGGCCTGTTAAGACTAAAAGGCAGGTGGCGGTGCCAGGAGTTTTGCTGCCAGGCGAGGCGCATAAGAGAGCCAATACCCTTGCGGTCTTGACTCTCTTGGGCAACAAAGCATGGCGGCAAAAGAACGGCACCCTAAAGGCGAGGGTTGCTGATGCGCAGGGTCAGCGTTGCTCTTTCGGTCTTGTAGTGCTGTGACTACACTCCCTCTTTCGCGCCTTGTCCTGCACCTCATCTCCTCCTCGCGCCATCCCGCCATTTTAATCTTAACAGGCCCTAGGGGAAGTTGCAGAGTTAATCCGAGGCATAACTTTTGGAAAAGCCGATCAGTTGGAGCATGCGACAGAAAACTCCCTTTTAGTTGCTACAACAAAAGCGGCTCAACAGAGCGGAATTATTGAAGAGGATTTGTATCACATTCCTAGAAACCTGGTCAAAGACGATTCCAAGCTACTGAGGCCTGGAGACATTCTTATTTCGACAGCAAACAGTCTAAATCTGCTTGGCAGAACAACCCATGTTCAAAGCATACGGAAGCCAATGTCATTTGGGGCATTCATGTCCGTTATCAGGCCCAGCGACAAGATTCTCGATGGTTATCTCATTCATTGTTTGAGAACTGAGTACGCATTCGACTTTTTCATTAAGAACGCCAACACCACGACAAACATCTCAAACCTCAACTTATCAACGCTGGGAAATCTTCAAATCCCCCTGCCGCCGCTGAAAATCCAGCGCGAAATGTCGCCGAAATCGAAGGCTGCCAGAAAGTCATCAACGGCGCCCGCGCCGTCCTCGACAACTACCGCCCCCACATCCCCATCAACCCCGCCTGGCCGATGGTGGAGCTGGGTGAGATCAGTGACAGCTTCCAATATGGAAGCTCCCTTAAATCTCTGGATAGCGGGGATGTCGTCTGCCTTCGAATGGGCAATATTCAAAACGGAGAGATCGATTGGTCTGATCTTAAATTCGCCCCCAAAGACGAAGACCTCGATAAATACCTTCTGTCACCCAATGACGTTTTATTCAACAGGACCAATAGCCCGATACACGTAGGAAAAACCGGCATCTACCGAGGAGGTAGACCTGCTGTTTTCGCTGGCTACCTTATTCGAATCAATTACCAGAAGGACAAAGTTTTGGGTCCTTACTTGAATTGCTGCCTAAACACCAAAGAGGCCAAGGATTTTTGCTCAAGGGTCAAAACGGATGGAATCAACCAATCCAATATTAACGCCAAGGTACTCCAGACATTTTCGATCCCCCTCCCACCACTCGCCGAACAGCAGACCATCGTCGCCGAAATCGAGGCCGAACAAGCGCTCGTCAACGCCAACCGCGAACTCATCACCCGCTTCGAAGCCAAAATCCAAACCACCCTCTCCCGCATCTGGGGAGATGAATCTTCGATTTCTTAGGTTATCTTGGGGCCATCATGAAGGCATCCTTCCGAGTCTATGTGGATGAGTCCGGCGAAGAGGGATTTGTTTTCCGGGACGATTTCTCCGGGAGTTCCCGCTGGCTCATTCTCTCTGCCGTCGTGACGAGGGCGGAAAAGGATCTGGCGGTGGTTGAGTTAATGCGAACAGTCAGGGCTCAGATCGGAAGAGGCCATAAGGATGCCCTTCATTTCGTCAAGATGGGGCATGCCCAGCGCATCCCTTGGGTCCGTCAAATCGGCCAGGCCCCTCTTCGCACAGTTTCCGTGCTGATCCACAAGCCCTCGATCATCGAACCCGAGAAATTTCAGTCGCAGAGGCATCTTCTCTACCGTTATGCGACAAGAATGCTGCTGGAGAGGGTCTCTTGGCTTTGCCGTGATCACCGCAAGGAAGGGGTAGGCAATGGGAAGGCTGAGATCATCTTCTCGAACAGAGGGCAGATGTCCTATGACGATCTCAGGGACTATATCCACGGGCTCAAAACAGAGTCTGACCCGATGAGTGTCACCATCGATTGGTCAGTGATTGATGCCGACATGATGCGACCTGTGGAGCATTCCCAACTGGCCGGTCTGCAGGTTGCCGACGCCGTGGCTTCAAGCCTCTTTGCCGCCTGCAATCCCAACCGATACGGCGACACGGAGGACAAGTATCTGAAGCTGATAGCCCCGACCATGTATAGGCATCGTGGTGCCCTTCTCGGATATGGCCTGAAACTCTGGCCCGGAGACCTTCAGGACCTGAAATCGCAAAACCCGCACTTGGCGGGTTTTGGCGAACTCTAAAAGTGGTGTAGACCCCAGGTTCGAGGATCCCACCCTTGCGGGCTGCCACTGTTGCCAGTGACCTCTACAAACCCTGCGCTTGTCTACAATTCCTACTAGACCACATTGTGCCCCATTCGTCAAAGAAACTTCTGAAAAGGCTCTCAAGCTTGAAACCTCCGACTGGCGGAAGGAGTTAGAAGTGCCGCAGGCGCACCCGAGTCAACGGGCAAGCCTCTCGGGAGAGAGCGAGTCCCCACAGGAATCCTTCCACACTCCCTTTCGTGCCTGCTATTCGTGGTTAATCATCCCCACCCCACCTTCTCGCCGCACAGCAAGCGATCGTCGTATGAAACAACCTAAACCCAATAAACACGACGGCTGGACAACCGTGTTGCAGGAGATCCAGGGCTGGGATGCCGCCCAACTCACATCTCTCATCAAGGCTCTCTATGAGACCGACGCGGAGAATCGTCAGTTCATTCAGGCCCGATGCAATGCTGGGAAAGAAGGAGAGGAGGGTGGCGCTGAGATTCTGGAAGCCTATCGACAGAAAATCACAAAGCAGTTCTTCCCCAAGGCTGGAGAAGCCAAGCTGAATCTGGCGGAGGCACAAAAGAATATCCGCGATTACCGCAGGGCGACGGGCAGCATTCCCGGCACAGCAGAGCTCATGATGACCTTTGTGGAGAACGGTGCTCTCTTCACCCGCGAATACGGGGACATTGATGAGGACTTCTATGACAGCGTGGAGTCCGTTCTCGAGGAACTGGCCAAACTATTTCGATCCGAGGCGCGAGAACTCTATCCTAAGTTCAGCGCGCGCTTTTCGAAGCTGGAGCAGATATCGGATGGCGTCGGATGGGGGTTTCATGACTATATCGCCGATGTGGTCTATCAGCTTGAGAAGGATCTCAATGGATAATTCCCTTCGTCCAAAGTGCTGATTACTTCTGAAATCTCAGTTCCCTTTTCGTGACGGTATGAAGTCATTGAAGTAACCGGCGCTGGGCAGATCGAAAGGTTTGATCCAATGTCCCCTGCGGAATCCGTGAGTGCTTGCAACGCGCACGGGTGGCCGAAGGTCCAAGGGTTCGAGAAATGCACTG
>CANKJN010000098.1 GCA_947482345.1 Spartobacteria bacterium | reverse complement strand
AGGGCAAAAAGGCTATGCTGGGCTCGGCGCGGGGGCACTCGTGGCTACGTTTTGATCTCGCCCCCAATAGGGCAAAAAGGCTATAGCCGGGACCGATCGTTACAAAATCCAGAGGTGTTTTGATCTCGCCCCCAATAGGGCAAAAAGGCTATACCTGATCGAGGCCGCCAGCAACGACCCAACCGTTTTGATCTCGCCCCCAATAGGGCAAAAAGGCTATGGTGTGGCTGATGACACTATCGGCCTGCTTGAGTTTTGATCTCGCCCCCACTAGGGCAAAAAGGCTATCCGGCGACTGGATCATTACTGGAGTCAAAGGAGTTTTGATCTCGCCCCCAATAGGGCAAAAAGGCTATCCCGCCGAGCACGTCATCTTCAGGGCGATCCTGTTTTGATCTCGCCCCCAATAGGGCAAAAAGGCTATCGATGGCGGCGAGAGCTTCACTTGGCACTTTGGTTTTGATCTCGCCCCCAATAGGGCAAAAAGGCTATAATAAACTCTATCCAGTCCAGCACGCGCGCGGGTTTTGATCTCGCCCCCAATAGGGCAAAAAGGCTATCGATAGGGTTCAATCCCCTGTTGATAAGCTGTTTATCTATTACCAAAACTCCACGAATCGGGGGAATTCAGGGTTTTTGCTCACGGATTTCTCCATGCCAGAGAGCATGATCTGTGACTCCCAAGCCGATCTCTCCATCGGGAAGATCCTGATGTCTCCCTCGATCCCCTTGGAGACACGGCTCATGTAGCGAATGATGCGCTGACATTCGTGATCCTCCCCCTCAAAGACGTAGATGCTGTATTGGACACGGCTTCCTCCGAGTCGCTCGAATTCCTTCCGCAGGAGATTCTGATGCTTCTGCTCCGGGACATCATAGGCAAGCATCACGAGCATGGAGGAGGAAGGGTTGGTGGCGTTTTCGTTTACTAAGTGAATTGACGAAGGATTCCACAACAAGGCGGAGGATGCTCCTTAATCGGAATCGTTGATCCCGGTAATGCCATTTCTCTTCCAACATCGAAGCGAATGCCGCCGCCATGGCCTTCTTATCACCCATCCGATCCATAGACCGGATTACGGTGAGTTCCACGCAGCAGCGAAACTGCTCAATCAGGTCACAGACAAGGTTGGGGCGGTTGCGTCGTAATCTGTGGATGATCCCAACTGAGGGGTCGAGACCCGAGGCGAGGCACTGCCACTCCAATGCATGGTAGAGGAATCCGTAGCCGTAGTTGAGGGCTACATTGAGGGGATGGGTGGCCTTCCGTTTCTCCCTGGCGAAGAGATCTGTCTGGGCTGCAGAGAAATAGCGTGCCCAGAAGAAGCGGGCATAGTTCGACTCCAGCCGGAGGATACGGGAGAAGGAGTTCTCTTGGAGGTTGGGGGTCGCTGGAAGGGTTGGATCAAGCGATCGAAGGAGTGTCTGCTGGTTACAGACCTTGGCATAGATGAGGTCGCTGGCGTGTTGGGTCGCCTGTCTCTGCGGCAACCTGCACAACTCCCAAATCGCGGTAGGGTTAATGTGCCGCGCCCGAGCGGCAATGGAGAAGGTTTTCCATTTCCGCTGTCTCCCATCCCATCGGGAAAGGATGACGGGACACTGGGCAGAGAGGCTCTCCAAGGCGGTTTGGGTCCAGCTGATTCGTGATGCAAAACACTGTAGACTTCCAAGTGTTTCGACAGCGATTCGCCTTGCCCCACTCAGAAGCAATCCCCGCTCAATTCGGAGATCCTGCTCTTCCTCAAGCAGGATAAGGTGATGAATCAAGTTTTTGGCTGATTTAGATCCAACTCTCTTGCTTTTTCCATAGGGTCCGGCAAACCCATACATCGAGATATCACATCCGCGCTTCTAGGGGTTTGCACAAGTGCCCTCTTGCCGGCGTTTTCCATTAATGTTCCGTCAGTATTTTTGTGCGTTAGGGACTTCATTTCCACCACCCCATCAGCACGAGTAGAGGTAACTTCAAACCACCAATTCACATAACCCCCAGTTGATACAAGTTTTCCATCTTTTCCCAAAGGTAGAAGAAATTGGTCCCCCTTTCGCAATTCTGAAACCTTGCGAGCATAGGGGGGGAGTCCACCGCACACATCAATTCGATTCTTCTTCCACTAACCTGGCAGGGTTTGCTCAAGGTGCCTGAGAGCTGTCTTAGAGGGAATCAAGCGGGTGTAGTAAGCCCATGCCTCCTTCCTCTTGTTCCATCCAAGCCAAAGTTCCATTCGGTCAAACTTTCCATCCAATAGGCGCGCTCCGTGGAGGGAGCCGTTGGAGGTTGGTTTGGCACTCCAACCAAGAGGCATGGTGAACTCCCCCTTGCCATCAAACTTATGGATGTTCCGAACCGCAGTGCCATCCGTCAGCTTGAGCGGCTGATCGGAACCACCTTTGGCTTTATCCAACCAATTATGAAGGGCATTCATGCCGGGGATCTTTTCCGAGGGAATCCCCATCCTGAGAAGGGTGCCATGAAGTTCCACTCCATCGGTGAAGGAATCGTGCTTCAGCGGGGTGCGCTGGCGGGTTTTTCGTCGCCCTTTCTCATCGGGGGGCAAGATAGCCCAGAATGTCTCGTCACCCAGTGACCTTGTTCGGCTGTTGCTTCTGTTCTTCTCCACGGGGCAGAGAACTGGTGAGTCTGCCAACCAAGGTTCCAACTTTGGGCCGAGTTCGGGCAGA
This sequence comes from Spartobacteria bacterium, assembly GCA_947482345.1. Lineage (GTDB taxonomy): Bacteria > Verrucomicrobiota > Verrucomicrobiia > Chthoniobacterales > UBA6821 > UBA6821. The sequence goes on along the minus strand of CANKJN010000098.1, from coordinate 5,036 downwards.
GCACGGGTCTTTCCGTCCTTGGAGTTGAAAAAGATGCCTCCGTAGCGGGTGAGATTAAGCCCTGCCTCCGGGGGGATATGTGCCATCACTGCAGCGTCGATGAGGTGGTGAACCATGCTGGAACGGACCTTGGTGTATCCCTCGGGCTCGAGCCATGACTTCCGAGCTTGAGCCGCAAGCCATCCGCTGGGCGTGCCGACTCTCTCTCGCTCGGCATCCGCATTCCCATCCACTCCCATCCATGCGGCCACCTCGCGGACAAGTTGCCGCGCAAGCTGGGAGGTGCGGGTGGTGTTGCCCAGATCGGGAATGGAAGCCCCTGGTGTAGTTTCAAAGGCAAAGATCTCGCGCTTTCTGCGGTTCCATCGCATGAGGGATGTGACCTTCAGCATCTCATTCCAAGAGAGCCATCCGGGGAGGTTAGCAGCTGCGGCTTCCCGAGGGGTCATATTATCCTTCTGGCCGTTCTCGCCACGGAAGGTGAGGACAAGGTTCTCGTCACAACTCAAGCCCCCGCGACTGTCGGGGAAGAGATGCTCAATCTCAAGAGAGGGATCCATGGGATCGGGGAGCAACTTACCCGTGTAGGGGGATAGACCTCCCTGCTGATGATGGAGTGCGATGCGGCGGCGGGTGGAGGAGTTTCCCTTATCCTGCGTGCCACGTTCGGCAAAACGGGCCTCACGCTCCTTGCGACGCTCGTTCTGGATCTTTAGGTATTCGGCCTTCTGGGACTGGTTGCGAGCAGCGTCGCGGATCACTTCGACAACGCAGTAGTCGGGGTGCTCCAATCCATCCAATTCTTCGGAGAGTTCCTTGAAGAGACGATGGAGTCTGCCAGTGGATGCCTGTCTGAAAGCGCCCTTCTTGTGGACGCGTCGCCCCAGCAGGAACTCGACCTGCGGGTAGAGGGCCACATGGGTCGAAAAAGCCGAGCGGCGTTTGTTGTAGAACTCGGCGTCATTGAGTCTCCCTTTCACGGTATCAGGTTCAAAATCCGTGCCCCCTGCGGTTGCGATCTCAAAGAGTCGCCCTGCCACTTCCTTGGATATCGATGCGTTCCCACGAAGGTTGGCAAGGGTCGGCCTGATGATGTCCTCAAGCTGGGTGAAGTAGGACTCGTTCATCGGTGAGTCTTTGGAGGGTTTGGTTCCCTTCCCGCAGTTTTCCACGATGTCGGAGGTCAGGAGCGCTTTGGCCTCCTTCCACGGGGTGAGTTTCTTTTTCTCGGTGAAGAGTATTCTGTTGTTTCTGGCCATCTCGACGAGCTTGGAGATTGTTCCGGGGCTCGGCTTGTGGAGCCATGCGCGGCCTTCCTTCGGGGTCACCTCGATGCGCCTCATGCAAAGGAACTCCAAAGCCTTCCACGCACCGACGGACGGGTCGTTGTTGGCACTGACTCGGATGCTTCCGAAGCCGAGATCGGGAGCAAAGGGGCACTTGTTGATCCTCCTCTTCCAGACAAGCTCTGCTTCAGAGCGAGTCTTGCGGTTGTAGTGAAAGATCGCCCTGTCTTTCTCGGACTTGGTTTTCGGTTTGAAGAAAAGCTCCTGCACAAACACGGCGGGGTCTTTGAGAAGATCCCCGTGCCGAGAGATGATGGTTCGGAGGTGCTGTTCCACCATGGTGCGGGGGAAATTGTGTCGGCGTGCGGCACTGCGGAGGTTCGACTTCTTTTCCAAGTGGTACTTCTCGAGCACTTGGTCGATCCCGTTGGCAGCGCACCATGACTTTCTATCCTTGAGGGTGGTTTCAAACTTCTCCACATCGACCTCCTTCCACTCGAACTGGGAGACCTTGGAGGTGATGTCTTGGGCGACCTCGTCGTTGACGAAGTTCTCGTTCATCCAGTTGATCACATCCTTCGCAGAGTCACCGTCCCCCCAAGGGAAAGCCCCCTCCTCTGCAAAGGCAGAGTAGTCGAATCCACGGTGATCCACCAGATGACGGATGCAGATGCTCAGGGCCTCGGAGCTTGCAAGCTTGCCAGTGATGGCGCGATGACGAAGAAGGAACGGATCTGTCTTGGAAAGCACCTCATCGGCAACCCACGGGATGCCGTGCTTCTCCATGAGCACTTTCAGTCTGGATCTTCGAGTCGCCCTGTTCTTCCGGGCGTGTCTCCAAGCTCGCTTCTGCCTACGTCCCTCAAGCCGTCCCGTCTCGGGAACCTCAAAGAGTAGGGTCTTCGCGAAGAGTTCTTCACGTCCCTTGCGAAGATATACACCGATTCCTTGCAGACCGATGTCGATTCCAAGGACCACAGCCCGGCTGTAGAAGTCGCTCTCCTGCCATTTTTGTACTGCGGGGTGCTGTTCTTCAGGGGACGAGTGGAGGATGTAGTTTTTCATCTGAGAAAAAAGCGTGGACAAGGTGTTATCAGTCGTGACACATTAAGGACAGATCAAAACCAGCCCTGCCGGCAAAACGATGTTGGGAAGAGCATCGCGGTAAACAAGGGTGACTTCCATACGGGGGCTCTCGCAGCCCCCTTTCTTTTTGTAGTGGTGGTTCATTAGAGAACCGTAGCAGTCCAAATAGACACAGAGTGTCCTAGGCCAAAAAAGATTTTCTACCCTGTAACCCTGGTACCCTGACCTCAATCACAGGTCTTCAGCCCACCCCAACAGCCCAATTATCTGCCGGTCGTTTGACTCGTTCGCTTTGCCTCGGCCTCTCCCGAGGCCCTTGTCCTTCGGACTGCTTTGCAGGCTTCATCGTGCATCCCTGCACTCGATGTTCGCTCAGTTGAATGGCACTTTACGCCCGCTAAGCCGTGGCGCCCCTCACGGGGCTACCTGCGGTAGTCTTCCACGCCGCTCCCCAGCGGCTTGGTTGACGGCACTTTCCTCCCTTAAAGCGGTGCCGCCCTCCGGGTCACGCTATCGCGTGATCTTCCGCGCGCCATCCTAGTCGCTTTGTTCTCGTCTCACTGGCCTCGGGACTTCGCGGCCCTACGGCCTCGAATGATTAAGCCTCGTTCCCACGCGCCTTTTGCCCAATAGCCTAGTTGGCTCATCCCTCACTATCAGATCCTCACCACCGGCAACTCCCGCCAGTCGGTGGTGTAGTGGGGGGAATGTCTCTGACTACGCATCTTCCATCCTTTTCCAGATCGGTCGGTCCCTTGGGAGGCGCGGGTAATGACCGGATTCTTGGGATCTCCAAGCCTCCGGTTGATCTCATCCACGATCCGATCCACGTCGATCCCGGCGTTCCGGGGACGGTCAAAGAGTCCTGGCTGATACTCATCCTCGCTCACGAGGTTGGCGAGATAGACTCCGGTCTTCTTGTAGCGGTAGCCGGGGCGGTAGATCCGATGCAGGAGAGCACGGGCCGAGGTCATCAACTCCGCTGTCGAGTGCGTGGGGCGCTCCAGGGTGATCCCGATCCCGGGGGAATACTGACGCTCATCCTTCCTGAAGCGGTTGGTCCGGAGGAAGACCTCCATGCGGGTGGCAAGCAGTCCGAATCGGCGGATCTTCTCACCGGCCCGGGCCACGTGGTTGGCGAGCGCCTCTTCCAGTTCCTCGACGGACTCCACGGCACTGCCGAAGGAACGACTCGCCATCACGCCCTTCCGATCCGGCGGCATCTCCTCGAGTTCCAGGCAGGGGATGCCATTGAGTTCACGGAGAAGGCGTTCCCCCACCACTCCCAGGCTCTTGCGGATGGGGGCAGGATCGGCCTGCTTGAATTCCAAGGCCGTCGTTACGCCCATTCCCTTGAGACGATGAGCCAGGTTCTTCCCCACACCCCAGAGGCCATCGGAGGGAGTGGCGGCCATGATGCCGTCGGGATCGCGGCTGTTTGGAAGGTCAAAGACCCCGCCGGTGAGGGCCTTGTTTTTCTTGGCGTGACGGTTGGCAAGCTTGGCCAGGAGCTTCGTGGTGGCGATCCCGATGCAGACAGGGATCCCCGTCCATTGCAGCACCTTGGCCCGGAGTGCGCGGGCATGCTCCTCGGTGAAGTCTGAAGGAAGCCTGAGGAACGCTTCATCAATGGAGTAGACCTCGATGGCGGGCATCTCGTCGCGGAGGATCGACATCACCCTGGCCGACATGTCCCCGTAGAGCGTGTAGTTGCTACTGAAGACGCGGACATCGTATTTCCGGATCACCTCCTGCTGTTCGTGCAGTGGCGCTCCCATGGGAATGCCCAGAGCCTTAGCCTCTTCACTCCGGGAGATGATGCATCCGTCGTTGTTGGAGAGAACCACCACGGGCTTCCCGTTCAGAGCGGGATTAAAGACCCGCTCGCACGAGCAGAAGAAGTTATTGCAGTCTACCAGAGCTAGGCGGGGCATGGGAGCCATGGATGATCATCACCACCCCGCTCTTCCGCTGACGAGAGGATTCTGAATGCGAGCGCTGCCATTTGATTTGTCTATTTCAGTTTCAGCTCCCTAACAGCCTACAGCCTAAACCGCTACAGCCTAATCACTCATCGCGCCTGATGGATGATGTAGGTGACCGCCCCCCAGATCGTGAGTTCCTGATCCTCTCCCACTTCAATCGGGGCAAAAGATGCATTGGCGGCCTCCAGAAAGACACGCCCGTTCACCTTTCGGAAACGCTTCACGGTAAACTCTCCGTCGATCATCGCCACGACGATCTGGCGATCCGCCGGGGTGACGGATTTATCAACGATCAGGGTATCCCCTGAATGGATCCCGGCATCCCTCATGGACTCTCCCTTCACCCTGACCAGAAAGGTCGCGGCGGGATTGCGGATCAGTTCCTCATTCAGATCGATTCCACGCTCCAAATGGTCATCAGCGGGAGAAGGGAACCCGGCCTCCACGGATGCAGAGACGAGAGGGAGGCGAAGGCAGGTGCGCTTCTCGAAGGGAATGGGAGGTTCGATTTCCATGGCAGAGGGTGTGTAGAAAAATACAGAGAAGATTGAACCCAAATTTTGCATTAGGAGCGGCAAAATTGGGTAAAAGGTGGTGAGAGGGAGTCTGCTTTTGAGAAGAGGCCGTCGAGCCAGGGGCGTTTTTTTGAGTGGAGGGCGATTTTGAGGGTACGTTTTCT
>CANKJN010000097.1 GCA_947482345.1 Spartobacteria bacterium | reverse complement strand
GCTCCTGTACGAAGAATCCAAAACACCGCATTGAGGAACCTCCGATTATCCTCCGCTCGCCCTCCCCAAACACCTGGCCTGCCTGGCAAATGAGGCTCCAGTAACTTCCAAACTCGATCCGTTATGTCGTGACGGTGAAGGGCGCTCTCTTTGTTCATCCGCTCCCTCTATCAACAATCCTATCTCGTGACGTCACTATTTAGAGATATGGCATGACAGCTCAGGGAACTACTTTCCGGTTGGGAATTGCTGATCCGGTGCAAGGTGGTTCATGAGTTCCCCGATCATGAGACGCTGCTCTGCGGTGAGTTCCGGAGCAGTGGCCGCCTCCTGGAAGGCCCTCAGGGCATCTCCCCGCTCTCCGTTGCGCGCAAGGGCCTGACCGAGGTAGGTGAGGCTTGCTCCGAGTGGAAGCTTCTCACGCCGGGCGATCCGTACCAATTCACGGAGTGCCGAAATCTCCTCAGCGCTGGAGTTGGCGGCGTGGGCGCCTCGGGCCAGAAGGAAGAAGGTTTCGGTATTGGGGTTGCTTTGTGCAAGGGTCCTGGCCTCCGTGAGGGCCTCCTCCTGACGGCCACACTCGATAAGGGAGCGGATCAAGATCAGTCGCGAAGCGTTGTTGGTGGCGTCTTTTGCGAGGGATTGTCTGGAGAGAGTCAGCGCCTCGTTCCATTTGCCACGGGATGCTGCCAGGGAGGCTCGGGCTCCAAGCAGTGCCGAGGGAAGTCGATTTGTTACAGCCGCCATCGCAAGGATCTCCTCCGCCTCGCCGTTGCGTTTGACCGCGATGAGGTTTTCAGCAGTCGCGACAAGCCACCATGTCCGCTCCGTGGGATCGGGGTGCAGTCGCACGATCGTCTCTGTGGAGGGGGCGCTCCATGGCATCGATCTTCCGGGCCTGAACAGATAACCCTGGGGCGAGACATCGGTCAGTGTCCAGAGAGGCGAGGAGAGCAGGATCCCGTTGAGCAGGCGTGATGACTCCCTTGCGGAAAGAAGGACTGCGGAGAATTGTTTTTCCCTGTGAAGTCTATGAAAGAGGGCGGGGTCCCCGAGTGCCGTTTGGATCTGACTTTCTGTCGGTATCTGTGCCGAACATCCTGAGGGAATGTCGGTGAGGAAGGAGGATGATAAAAAGACAGGCTTCCCCTTGCCGAGCAGTTCCCGGAGGTATTCCTGGCGAGCAGTATTCCCACTCTGGGCGGGAGAGCAGTGTTTGATAATGGGCGTTCCAACCAGCAGAAGCACCAGGAGGGCCGCGGATCCGGCGAGCAGGAAATGTTTTTTCAATGCGTTCACTCATATTCAGTAAGCCTCGTTTCATGGCGGGGGAAAAGTTCCAAACACTTGCCGTCATCCCCGCCGGTGCTATTGATGATATGTATGAGACTGCCCATTCTCCTGATTGCCGCCATGAACCTTCTCTCATTTTTCTGCCATGCCGAACCACTTGCTGTCGGCGCCCCCGCGCCTCAGGTGAAGGCTCTTGATCAGGATGGCCGTGAGGTTCTCTTCGCCGATGTCTACGCAAAGGGCATCACCCTGGTCTATTTTTACCCGAAGGCCGCCACTCCCGGTTGCACCAAGGAAGCCTGTTCACTCAGGGATTCCTTCGCGGGCCTGAGCGGTGATGGTCTTCAGATCCTCGGGGTGAGCCGTGACACACCCGATGCGCAAAAGAACTTCCGCGAGGCGCAGAAGCTTCCTTTCCCGCTCATCGCGGATACCGACGGCAAGGTTGCCAAGGCCTTCCATGTCCCAATGGTTCCCATGGTCGGGGTACCTCTCAGGCAGTCCTTTCTCATCAAGGATGGAAAAATTGTCTGGGTTTCCCTGAGCGCCCAGACATCCGGTGCGGCACAGGAAGTGCAAAATGCCCTCGACACGCTGAGGGAGTAACTGCATTTTCATCACCTTGAAATCCGGGGCGCCATCCCCGGATTACTCCCACGGGTTGATAGCTCAATGGTAGAGCAGTACCCTTTTAAGGTATTGGTTCTGGGTTCGAGTCCCAGTCAACCCACTCTTCTCTTTCGGCATGGTAACCGCCCCCGATTTGTTTCTTGAAATCAGGCCATCGTTGTTCCAATTTTTGCACCTATGAAGTTTATCCCCTTATCACTCCTCGCCGTTATCAGCCTCGGCCTAGCCGCATGCAACAAGCCCGCTCCCGAGCAGCCTTCCTTCCAGTGCATCTCCACCAAGATCACCATCGCCGATAAGGAAGTTGATTCCGTGGTTCAGTGGAATACCAAGACCGGCGAGGCTCGTCTCCTCAATGCCGCTTCCTTCGCCGACAAGTCGACCGGCCAGCAGGGCAACCTGATCGGTTGGGTTCCTCTCGTCGATCTGCAGCAGGCCGTCCAGAATCTGGCTGCCCAGATCCAGGCCCAGCAGAATGCAAAGTCCGGCGCAACTCCGGCTTCCACCCCGATCCAGCCCAAGAAGTAACGATCGGATCGTTTTCATCGAAAAACGGCCGGAGCAATCCGGCCGTTTTTTTGTGGCCTGATTTTTCCGAAACAGTCGCGAATCGGCGTGCAACCTTGCCGTCGTTGATGTATCCCACCTCTCCATGAAAATCGTCGTTGCCTATTCGGGAGGTCTGGATACCTCCGTCATCCTCAACTGGATCAAGGAAGCTTATTCCGCCGAGGTGATCGCTTTCTGCGCCGACATCGGTCAGGAGGAGGAGCTCAAGGGGCTCAAGCCCAAGGCGCTCCGGACAGGAGCCTCCAAGTGTTACGTCGACGATCTTCAGGCCGAGTTCGCCCGTGATTTCATCTTCCCGATGATGCAGGCGGGAGCAATGTACGAGGGGGAGTATTTCCTCGGCACCAGCATTGCGCGCCCCCTCATCGCCAAGCGCATGGTGGAGATTGCACTGGCCGAGAAGGCCGACGCCATCGCTCACGGAGCAACCGGCAAGGGGAATGATCAGGTCCGCTTCGAGCTTGCCGCCGCCGCCCTGGCCCCCGATCTGCAGGTGATCGCTCCCTGGAGGGAGGAGGGATTCCGTGCGGAGTTTCCGGGACGCGCGGAGATGATCGAGTATTGCCGCCGTCACAAGGTTCCCGTCGAGGCGAGCGCCAAGAAACCCTACTCGATGGACCGTAATCTGCTTCACATCAGCTACGAGAGCGGAATCCTCGAGGATCCGTGGTTCGATGCCTTCGCTCCCGAGAACCGCGCCATGTTCAAGCTCTCCGCCAGTCCCGAGGAGGCCCCTGACAAGGCTGAGATCGTGACGCTGGATTTCGTCGAGGGGAACTGTGTCGCCGTGAACGGCAGGAACCTTGACCCCCTGGCGGTCATGAAGACCCTGAACAAGATCGGCGGACGCCACGGCGTCGGTCGGGTCGACATGGTGGAGAACCGCTTCGTGGGGATGAAGAGCCGCGGCGTCTACGAGACTCCGGGCGGATCGATCCTTCACTTCGCCCATCGTCAAATGGAGTCGCTCACCATGGACCGTGAGGTGATGCATCTGCGTGACGGCCTGATTCCGAAATACAGCACGCTTGTCTACAATGGCTTCTGGTTTGCTCCCGAGCGTCTGGCACTCCAATCACTCATCACGGAATCGCAGAAGAACGTGACCGGCACGGTGCGTGTCCGTCTCTACAAGGGAAACATCCTTGCGGCTGGACGCCGCAGTCCCGTCAGCCTCTACCGCCCCGACATCGCGACGATGGAGGCTGATCCGACGCAGGCCTACAACCAAGGCGATGCCACCGGCTTCATCCGGCTCAATTCCCTTCGTCTCAAGGTTGCCGCCAAGGTGGCCAAGGGCGGCAGGAAGTCCGCGAAAGCGCCTGCCAAAAAGCGGAAATAAGAAGCGGAGATAATAAGAAGCTTTCCAGCGGTAGAGGGGGATGCGGATTGCCTCGATCCATGCGAATCCGATAGGATCGCGTAATGGCATCCAAGAATTCCGCAAATACCAAGAAACCCTCCAAAGTGAGCTCAAAGCCCACCCCTCTCGTCGGCGTTGTGATGGGGAGTAAGAGTGACTGGGAGACCATGGGGCATGCCGTTGCCCTGCTCGAGGAGTTCGGGGTGCCTTGCGAATACCGGGTCGTCTCCGCCCACAGGATGCCCGATGCCATGGCTGCCTACGCAAGGGAAGCCGAGGCAAGGGGCCTTCATGCCATCATCGCCGGGGCGGGAGGTGCCGCCCACCTGCCGGGCATGATCGCCGCCCAGACCACCGTTCCCGTGCTCGGGGTGCCTGTGAAAAGCCGCACCATGGAGGGATTCGACTCCCTGCTCTCCATTGTCCAGATGCCTGCCGGTATTCCGGTCGCCACCTTCGCCATTGGCGAGGCCGGCGCCAAGAACGCTGCCCTTTTCGCCATCTCACAGCTGGCTCTCCTGCATCAGGGGCTGGATCTCCGGTTGAAGAAATTCCGAAGCAACCAGACCAAGGCCGCCTCGGCAAGCCGACTGGCCCCCCCCAAGAAACTCCGCCGCTCGCGTTGATCGGACGTTATATTCCACGACATTGAGTGCGCGGACTCTGAGAGGTGAGGAGGGGGTTGAAGAATCCGCGGAGATTCTCCGGAGCGGTGGAGTTGTGGGATTGCCCACCGAGACTGTCTATGGCCTTGCGGCTGATGTCTTCCAGTCATTGGCTATTGCCCGGATCTTTGAGGCCAAGGGGCGCCCCCTGACCGACCCCTTGATCGTCCATCTTCCGGAAGTCGGATGGTTGGACAGAGTTGTCCGGTTTACTTCTTTGGAGCAACGGAATCTGGTGGGAAGTCTGGCCTCTGCCTTTTGGCCCGGTCCCTTGACCCTGATTCTTCCCAAGCATCCCGAAGTTCCCGATCTGGTCACGGCTGGTTCCGAGACTATTGCCGTACGAGTCACTTCCCATCCGCTTTTCCAGAAGGTCCTGCGTCGGCTTGATTCTCCATTGGCTGCCCCGAGTGCGAACCGATTCGGGAGAATCAGTCCGGTTACGGCTCAAGATGTCCAATCTGAGCTTGGCGAAGTTATTCCATTGATCCTTGATGGGGGGCGTTGCACTCATGGATTGGAGTCGACGATCCTCTCCGTGACAGGTGATGCGATGGAGATCCTGCGCCCAGGACCTATTACTGAGGATGATCTGAATCAATGTGGACATGTTGTTCGGTTGGGTGGGCGTGGGGGCGTTGTGAATACACCGGGAAGTCTTCCCGGTCATTACGCCCCAAAAAAGGAACTTGTTATCTTAGAATCGGACATCAAGGAGGTTCTTCCCAAGCCCAATACTGCTCTTCTGGCATTTCGCGAACCTCTGCCGGAAATCGCCTCCCGCTTCGCAAAGGTGATCGTCCTGAGTCCATCCGGGGATCTCAGAGAGGCCGCCTCCAATTTCTATGCGGCTCTTAGGGAGTTTGATAAGAGTGAAGTGGACATGATGGTGGCTAAACCTCTCCCCGAGGAGGGGATCGGTGTGGCAATCATGGATCGCCTGCGCCGAGCAAGCTATGGATCCAAACATGGAACCGGACATCAATCATGAGTGAAGACTGTTTGAACACCAAGGCCGCCGGGGTGGTGGCCGGTGCCGTGATGCTGAGCCGTGTGCTCGGTCTGGCCCGTGAGTTGATCTTTGCAGGACTCTTCGGGGCTGGGCGTGGCATGGATGCCTTCCTGACCGCTTTCCGGGCACCTAACTTACTTCGTGATCTTTTTGCAGAGGGGGCTCTTTCCACGGCATTTGTGACCGTATTTTCCCAGCGGATCGCGACCGACGGAGAGGGGGCGGCTTGGAGGTTGGCCTCCAAGATGGCGACCCTTACCACGATTTTCATGAGTCTCCTGTCTCTGCTCGGGGTGATCTTCGCCGCGGAGTTGATCGGCTTCCTTGCACCCGGATTCCCTGCCGAGAAAGCCGCCCTGACGATCCAGCTCACCCGGATCATGTATCCCTTCATCCTGTTGGTCTCCCTGGCCGCCTTGGTGATGGGGATGCTCAACGCGGTCAACCGGTTCACCGCCCCCGCCCTGGCCTCGAGTTTCTTCAACATCGGATCCATCGCCGGGGGTGTCGCCTTGGGATGGCTGATCGATCCTGCCTTCGGTGAACGGGCCCTGATCGGTCTCTCCCTCGGGACCTTGCTCGGCGGGCTCCTTCAGCTCGGCGTCCAGTTGCCGGGGCTGCGGCAGGCGGGATTCCGCTTCGTGATAGATTTCAACTGGCGAGATCCCGGCGTCCGGCGGGTGTTGATCCTGATGCTTCCGGCCGTCATCGCTGCGAGCGCCGTCCAGATCAACGTCATGGTGAACAGCATCTTCGCCTCCTACCTGGGGGATGGTCCCGTCAGCTGGCTCTCCTATGCCTTCCGCCTCATGCAGTTGCCGCTCGGTGTCTTCGGCGTGGCCGTGGCCACCGTGACGCTGCCGGTGGTCTCACGGGCTTCCGCTCTTGGAGACATGGGCCGTTTCCGATCCACCCTCGCCAAGGCGATGCGTCTGGCGGTTTTCCTGACGCTCCCCTCGGCTGTCGGCCTGATCATTCTGGCCGAACCGATCATCGCCCTGATCTACCAGCGGGGGAAGTTCCTCGACACAGACTCGCTCCACACGGCCGAGGCGCTCCAGTTCTATGCGATCGGGTTGGTCGGTTACTCCTGCATCAAGGTCCTCTCGCCCGCCTTTTACGCCATCGACCGAAAGTGGACACCGATGACCGTGAGTTTTTGCTCCATCGGGCTAAACCTCGGTCTCAATTGGCTCTTCATTTTCAAACTTGGAATGGGGCACCGGGGACTGGCCCTCTCCACCGCGATCGCCGCCACGGTGAACTTCGTCCTGCTCTATCTCTTCATGACCCGGGTCTCCGGATCGCTTGAGTCGAAGGCGATGGCGTCCACTTTTGGGCGTTGCCTGATTGCTGCCATTCCAATCGGATTGATCGGATGGGCGACGCACTCTTGGATTGTTTCACTGGGCCATGCCTCCGTCATCCTCCGCGCCGGAGCGCTCTTCGCCGTCATCGGCGTGGCAGTGGTGTTTTTCCTGCTGGCGAGTTGGATGCTGAAGATCGAGGGCTTCAACGAATTCCTCGGGATCGTCAGGAGGAAGTTGAAGGGGAGAGTGAAAAGTTAAAAAGGTGAAAGCTGAAAGGATGAGGGGGATTGGTTTCGGAAAAACCGCTTTGAGTATTAAGCCGGCTTTCGTAAATCTCTACCGGTGATTAAAAAGCTTTTGGGGCCGGGATTCGGGCTTCTCGAACAACGGGATTTCAGGAATCTCTGGGGAGGTAACCTGTTTTCGAACAGGGGAACCTTCATGGGATTTAGAGCGGTTTTGCTTCATCTCTAGACATTCTTTGCGATGTCATGAGGCGTTGTGCAGCGCCCCATCGCTCGAGCTGTAGCGCAGAACCAAGCCTCTGGGTAAAGGCGCGGAAGATCCCGCTCATGCTGGACCCGGTGGGCGCCACCGCTTTCCGGGAGGCAAGTGGCGTCAACCAAACCGCTGGGGAGCGGTGCGGAAGATCCCGCTTATGCGTTACCCGCAGGGCGCCACCGCTTGCCGGGAGGCAAGTGGCGTCAAACTACGGCCGCTTTACTTGCTTCTTGCCCACCACCTCATGACATCCGCAAATCCTTTGTCTACATCCGAATCAAAAACGCTCTAGATAGTGTAGTCACGAGATAAGAGCCCAGAGAGCGATGCAGCGTATTTGGATAGCAGCCAGGAAGGAGGAGGCATTTTTCGCATAACGGGTGGCGATCCCTCTCCATCTTTTGATGTGAAGGAAGGCGTTCTCGACAAGGTGCCG
>CANKJN010000096.1 GCA_947482345.1 Spartobacteria bacterium | reverse complement strand
GCGGCGGAGCATTCCTGCCCGATCGGGAATCTCTCCGAGACGCTCGTCTTCCTCTCCTGGTCGATCGCCCTGATCTATCTCGTCATCGGCCCCGCCTACCGCCTCTCCCTCATGGGGGCCTTCACCGCGCCGCTTCTACTGCTGCTCCAGATCGCGGCACTTCTTCTGCCGAGCGAAGTCCGGCCGGTCTTTCTGCGCCCCAATCCGTGGGTCGAGGCCCATGCGGCCCTCTCGCTGGTGGCATTCGGCGCCTTCGGCCTCGCCTGCGTGGCGGGACTCATGTTCCTGGTGCAGGAGCGGCAGCTCAAGTCGCGCCGCCCCGCGCCGATCTTCCACCATCTTCCGCCGATCAGCGCGCTTTCGGAGGCCATCCTCCGCCTGCTGTGGGCGGGGTTCCTGCTGCTTACCCTGAGCTTTGCCGCCGGGTGGCTCGCCCACGTCCCGATTGCCGGGGTGAAGTTCTGGTTTTCCCTGCTGATCTGGCTGCTCTACGCGGGTCTTCTTCTCGGAGCGAAGAAGGGTCTTGTGACCGGACGCCGCAAGGCGCTGGGAGCCGCCCTGACCTTCCTGCTAGTCCTGATCCTGCTGCCCGTCATCCAGCATCTCTCGATCCGATGAACATCCTCTGCGCCGGCCTCAACCACCGCACCGCCCATCTCGATGTGCGGGAGCGGTTCGCCGTGCGCGAATCGGAGATGGCCGAGGTGCTCGGGCGCGTCCGCGGTATCGACGGGGTGTCGGGCGCGGTGATGCTCTCGACCTGCAACCGCGTCGAACTCTACGCCGCCAGCCTCTGCCCGCTGCGCGCGCTCGACGGGTTCCGCTCCATCCTGGCGGAGAGGGCCGGCCTGGAGGCCCCCCTCTACCATCACGACACACCCCGGGCGGTGCGCCATCTCTTCCGCGTGGCAAGCGGCCTCGACTCGATGGTGATCGGCGAGACCGAGATCCTGGGCCAGGTGAAGAAGGCCTATTCGGTGGCCGCCGATGCGGGCGCCGCCACACGGCCGCTTCACAAGCTCTTCCAGCACGCCTTCCGCGTCGCCAAGTCGGTGCGTACCGAGACCCAGATCACGAGCGGCCCGACCTCCGTCGGATCGGTCGCGGTGGAACTGGCGGGGAAGATCTTCGGATCGCTGGAGGGACGCCGCGTCATGATCCTCGGCGCCGGGGAGATCAGCGAGCGCACCGCGCGCAGCCTCCAGTCCCGAGGCGTGCGCAGCGTGATCGTTTCCAACCGGACCTACGAACGGGCCGCCGCGCTTGCGGCCGAGATCGGCGGGATGGCGCTGCACTTCGACCATTGGGAAAAGGCCTTCGCCGACATCGACATCCTGATCACCTCGACCAATGCCCCCCACATGATCCTCACCCCGGAGAAGCTTGCACCGCTCATGCGCCTGCGTGGCGGCGCGCCCCTCTTCGTGATCGACCTGGCCGTGCCCCGCGATGCCGATCCCGCAATCAACGACCTCGACGGCGTCTTTCTTTACGACATCGACAGCCTCGAGCAGATCGCCTCGGAGTCCCTGACCGTCCGCCGCAAGGAGGTCGACCGCTGCGAATCGCTCATCGAGGAGCACGTGGGGGGATTCATCGGCTGGTTGCGCTCCATCCACTCGCCGGAGGGCCGGCACCTCAACCCATGAAGCCTCTCATCCTGGGAACCCGCGGCAGTGACCTCGCGCTGGCGCAAAGCAAGCTGGTCAGGGAGGCCTTGGAAACCGCCCATCCTGGTCTCCTCATCCAACAGAGGATCATCACGACCACCGGCGATGCCCGCACCGCCATGCCCCTGCACGAACCCACCGCCGAGGGGGCGGGTCTCTTCACCAAGCAGCTCGAGGAGGCGCTCCTGCACGGCGAGATCGACCTGGCCGTCCACAGCCTCAAGGACCTCTCGGTGGAGACGCCTACGGGCCTCGTCCTGGCCGCCATCCTTCCGAGGGCTCCCGTCGATGATCTGCTGATCTCGCGCCACACCGGGGGACTGGCGGGCCTTCCCCCCGGAGCGACGGTCGGCACGAGCAGCCCCCGCCGCGCCCTGCTGCTCCAGGCACGCCGCCCCGATCTCGCGATCGTTCCCATCCGTGGAAATGTCCCGACACGCCTCTCGAAGGTGGCCGGCAGTGCAGGCTACGACGCCACCCTGCTTGCCGCGGCGGGACTCCGCCGCCTCGGTCACGATCTTTCCACCGGGGAATTGCGGATCGAAGGGCTGAGTCTCTCGCTCGAGGTGCTCGACTGGATGCTTCCGGCCCCTGGCCAGGGAGCGATTGCCGTGGAGACACGTGCCGGCGACCGCGCCGTGGAACTGCTCCGCCCGCTGCACGACGACACGACGGCGCGTTGCGTCGAGGCGGAGCGCCTTGTCCTGAGATATCTCGGCGGCGGCTGCCATCTCGCCCTCGGCTCCCTCGCGACCGACCGCGACGGCATCCTCTCACTCAGCGGAGTCTACGTGGCGGATCCGCACGCCACCCCGATCTCCCCCCGCACCGGCCGTGCCGAGGCGGCCACACCGGCCGAAGCCGCACGACGCGTCGCCGACCAACTCCTCGCCACCTAAGGAAACGCTGATTAAATCCCATGATGGCCGCTGAAGGACAGTTGCTGATTTTTGAAGGCGCGAGCGCTGGGCGATCCCCGCAGCGGTCTCGCCCGAGCGAGCAACGCCACAAAAATCGACAAATGCCTTCAGCCCATCGGGTTGCGGAGATAACAGGCCGGGGGCTTCGTTGGTTTCGCGGTTTGCTTGCCCGGCCGTTGCTTCGCATCCGTTACGGCAGCCCGCTGCGGGGATGCTCCCGCGAAGCCGCCTTGCCCGCGGCCCATGGCTTGCCCGGTCGTTGCTTCGCATCCGCTACGGCTTTCAGCAACGGCCTCTATGCGATTTAATCAGCGGTTCCCTAATGTTCCCATGACGAAAAAATCCTCCAAGAAAACCGCCGCGTCGCCGGCAGACGCGGGCGACAAGACCGCGCAGGGCATCTGTCACCTCGTTGGCGCAGGCCCGGGCGATCCGGGGCTCCTGACCCTGAAGGGCCGCGAATGCCTCGAGCAGGCCGAAGTGGTGGTTTACGATTACCTCTCCAATGCGGAACTCCTGAGCCACGTCCCTGCCGGCGCCGAGATCATCTATGCGGGCAAGACGGCGGGACGCCATGCCCTCAGGCAGGAGGAGACCAACGCCCTGCTCGTGAAGCACACAGCCGCGGGCAAGCGGGTCGTCCGCCTCAAGGGAGGCGATCCCTTCCTCTTCGGCCGCGGAGGCGAGGAAGCCCAGGAACTCGCGGCGGCGGGCCTCCGCTTCGAGATCGTCCCGGGCGTCACCTCGGCGATCGGCGGCCTTGCCTATGCGGGCATCCCGGTGACCCACCGCGCCAGCAATGCCGTCCTGACCATCTTCACCGGCCACGAGGAACCGGGCAAGGAGACCTCGGGCATCGATTACAAGGCGATCGCCACCGCACCCGGCACCAAGGTGATGCTCATGGGCGTCGAACGCCTCGGGCCGATCACGGAGCAGCTTGCCGCCGCGGGAATGCCGGAGGGAACGCCCGTGGCGCTGGTCCGCTGGGCGACCACGGGACGCCATCAAACGCTCACCGGCACACTCGGCACCATCGCGGCATTGGCCCTCGAGAAAGAGTTCAAGGCACCCGCGATCGCCGTCTTCGGTGACGTGGTGAAGCTCCGGGAGACCCTGAACTGGTTCGAGAGCAGCCCTCTCTTCGGGAAGCGGATCGCCGTCACACGCACGCGCCAGCAGGCCGGCGGTCTCCTCGCCCAACTTCGCGGGATGGGAGCCGATGCCTACGAGCTCCCGACGATCCGGATCGAGCCGCCGGCCGAGAAGACAGCCTTCGTCGAGGCGTTGGCCGATGTCCGCACCTACGACTGGATCGTCTTCACCAGCCCCAACGGTGTGGAGGCGTTCTTCAACGCCTTCTTCGCCGCCCACGAGGATGCGCGCGATCTCGGCGGCGCCCGGATTGCCGTCATCGGGAACGGCACCGCCAGGAAGGTCCGCGAATACCGCTTCGCCGTCGACCTGATCCCGAAGGAATTCGTCGCCGAGTCGCTTCTGGAGGAGTTCAAGGAGATGAACGTGGAGCATCTCAAGATGCTTCTTCCCCGCGCGGCCGGCGCCCGGGAGATGCTGGCCGTGGAGCTCGAGAAGCTCGGGGCCATCGTCGACGACGTGCCGGTCTACCGGACCGTTCCCGAAACCGGCGATGTCTCAGGCGGCATCCGCCGCTTCCGCGAGGAGGGGGCCGACATGATCACCTTCACCAGCGCCTCGACGGCCGACCACTTCATGGCCCTCAACCTCCCCCTTCCGAAGGGTCTCGCCACCGCCAGCATCGGGCCCGTGACCTCGGAGGAGATGCGGAAGCTCGGCCTTCCCGTTGATCTGGAGGCCCCGCAACACGACATTCCCGGCCTCGTGCAGGCGATCAGCACCTTTTACGCGTCAAGCAAGTAAACATAGGGGGTGGACCGCATTTTGGTGGCGCGAAGCACCCCCCGGCCTTAAAAAGGAGGTAGAAAGACAAGCCCATGCAAATCCACATCAGTCCCCGTCACGTTCAGCTCACCGCCGCCATCCACGCCCATGTGGCCGAGAAGGTGGCCCATCTTGAGGAATACACGGACAACATCCTGGCCGCCCATGTCGTCCTTCTCTTCGACGAGCACCGCTCCAAGAAGAAGGACTATCAGGTGAAGATCCACATCGCCCTTCCCGGCCCCGACCTCCACGCCGAAGACGCGGAGGATGACCTCTACTCCGCCATCGACCTCTGCATTCACAAGATCGTGGCCCAGCTCCGCAAGCGGAAGACCAAGGTCAAGGAGAAGGCGAAACACAAGGTCCGCGTGGCACGCGAGGTCGAACGCCGCGGCTACCGCCGCTAGGCTCCCGGGACGGGTTGATGGAGTCCGAGTACAAAGTCAGGCTGGAGGCCTTCGAGGGCCCCCTCGACCTGTTGCTCTACCTCGTCAAGAAGGACGAGGTGGACATTTACGACATCTCCATCGAGAGGGTCACCCAGCAGTACCTTTCCTACCTCGAGACCTTCGAGGTCCTCCACATCGAGGTGGCCGGCGAGTTCCTCGTCATGGCCGCCAACCTTCTTTACATCAAGAGCCGCACCCTGCTTCCCAAGGACCAGCAGATGCCCGAGGAGGAAGCCGAGGAGGATGATCCCCGCTGGGAACTCATCCGGCAGCTCATCGAGTACCGGAAGTTCAAGGAGGCGGCCGCCCACCTCCGCGACAAGGAGGAACTGCAGGCCGCCCTCTTCCCGCGTGCCGTCTCGCTGGATCCGGCCCACGCCCCGATCCTGGACGACACCATGATGCTCGGCGACGTCGGCATCTTCGACCTGATCAACGCCTTCCAGCGGGCCCTCAAGCGCCTTCCCGCCGAGGAGAAGACCGGGGAGATCAGGGAAGAGGTCTTCACCGTCACCGACAGGATCAATCACCTCATGCGGATCGTGGATCGCGGTGTTTCGATGCGCTTCGAGGAGCTTTTCGGCGAGGCCTCCACGCGTTCCGAGCTTGTGGTCACCTTCCTCGCGATCCTGGAACTCATCCGGATGAAACAATTCCGCGTGCGTCAGGAGGAACAATTCGGTGAAATCTGGCTCGATCGCACCCTGGAGGGCGAGGAAGAGCCGCAGGAACAGGAAGACGCCCAGGAATCATTACAGGAATCCCCATGAGCAAGAAATCCCGCAAGAAGCAGAAGGCAGAGGAACTCCCCGCAGAGGCGGCCGTTCAGGATCCCGTGGAAACGGCGGATCAGCAATCAGCCGAAGTGGAGGTTTCCGAAGAGACCATCGAGACCGCGGTGGAAGTCAGGGACGAAAGCAGCGAGGAATCCGGCGTCGAAGGTGAAGAGCAAGGCGAAGACCAAGGAAAAGGTGCCGAGGGGGAAGCCGTCGAATCCGAGACGTCCGATGTCCCCGAAGCTGTCACCGAGGAGGCTCTCCATGGCTCCGTTCCCGCGGGCGAAGTGCCCCCCCTCTCCCATGTGATCGAGGCGATCCTCTTCGCATCCCAGAAAGCCGTCACCCCGAAGGAACTCGTCACCCATCTCAAGGGCGCTGCCACCGCAGAGCCGGAATCGGTGGCCGCCGCCTTCGCCAAGATCAAGGAAGCCGATATCCGAGAGGCGCTTGTCGAGCTTCAGGCCGAGGTCGCCGCCTCGGGCCGCGCCTATCAGGTGCGGGAGACCGCCACGGGCTGGCTCCTCTCCAGCGCGCCGGGCTACGCTCCCTGGCTCCGCGCGCTCTATCCCGAGGCGAAGCCCACCAGACTCAGCCCTTCGGCCCTCGAGACCCTTGCGATCATCGCCTACCGCCAGCCGATCGCCCGCGCCGACATGGAGGCCGTGCGCGGCGTCTCCGTCGACGGCGTCATGCAGACGCTCCTCGACCGGGGTCTGGTGAAGATCGCGGGCCGCGCCGAAGTGGCGGGCCGTCCGCTGCTCTACGCGACCACGCAGTACTTCCTCGATCATTTCGGCCTGCGTCATCTCGACGAGCTGCCGAATGCCTCCGAACTCCGTCACATTCCCCTTCCCAAGGCGACCCCCGAACCGGGAGCCGCCGGGCCCTCCGATGACTCCACGCCCGAGCTTCCCGGCGTCACGGAAGAATCGTTGGTGGAAGCCTCGGGAGAAGCCATAGGGGAAGCCTCGGGAGAACTATCCGGGGAAACTTCCGAATCCGTTCCCGAGACCGTCGAGGTGACCGAGATCATCGAAGTCCGCGAATCGGTGGTCTTTGAGGAGGTGGCCTTCGATCCCGAGGAACCGGCATCCGACTCCGAAGAGAGCCTGCCGGAATCCGGAGAGGAAAAGTAATCCCTCATGGAGGATCTCCGGCAACTCCGCGACGCGATCGACACGATCGACGGGAAACTGCTCGCCCTCCTCAACGACAGGGCGCGTCTGGCGCAGGAAATCGGCCGCATCAAGGAGCGCAACGGACGCCCCGTCTACGCGCCCGAGCGCGCCGAGCAGCTGATGAGGCGGCTTGCCGAGAAGAGCACCGGCCCGCTCGACGCCGCCGCGATCCGGGCAATCTACATCGAGATCATGTCGGCCTCCCTCGCGCTCGAGAAGGAGATGCTCATCGCCTGCGAGGGATCCGTCGGCGGCAGGACCCATTTCGCAGCCAAGCAGCAGTTCGGCTCTTCCGTCCGCTACGCCTTCCATCCCGGAAGCGGGGAACTCTTGAATGCCGTGAAGTCTGGCAAGGCCGACTGCGCCGTCATTCCGCTGGGTGACGTCGGGCCTGACTTCGCCGTGCTGGAGGCTCTGTGGAACGGGGATCTCTTCATCACCGCGCAGATCCTTCCCGGCGGCGAAGAGAGCGGGGTCGGAAGTTCCCGATACCTCGTCCTTGGCACTTCGCCGAACACCCCGTCCGGCCGCGACCAGAGCGCCCTGCTCCTCCACCTTGGAGAGGAGGCAACACCCGATCGGTCGATCGCCCTGCTCCGAGAGGCTGGCCTCCATCCCCTCTTCCTTCACTCCCATCCCGGCTCCTCAGGACTTCGTCTCTTTGTCGAGACAGCGGGTCACGCCGACGATCCGGCACTGCAATCCTTCCTCGCCTCCCTCAACTCCGCCGGGATCACCGCAAAGGCTTGCGGTAGTTATCCCGTACTCTCCTAAGGAAGCGCTGATTAAATCCCATGAAGGCCACTGAAGAGCATTTGCTGATTTTTGAAGGCGCGAGTGCTGGGCGATACCCGCAGCGGTCTCGCCCGAGCGAGCAACGCAGCAACGATGAGCGGCGGGAGCCGCGTCGTAGCCTGCGAAGCAGTCCGGAGGACGAGCCCGTCGGGAGACGGCGAGGCAAAAATCGACAAATGGCTTCAGCCCTTCGGGTTGCGGAGATAACCGGCCGGG
>CANKJN010000095.1 GCA_947482345.1 Spartobacteria bacterium | reverse complement strand
CGCCCTCCCCAAACACCTGCCCTGCCTGGCAAATGAGGCTCCAGTAACTTCCAAACTCGATCCGTTATGTCGTGACGATGAAGGGCGCTCTCTTTGTTCATCCGCTCCCTCTATCAACAATCCTATCTCGTGACGTCACTATTTAGAGACTGTCTGAAAACTCGGAAGAGCCGCGTTGGCGGGGATTTTTCCGTTGGCCAAGGAGGGAGGGCGGCGGCAATACCCGTGCGGTCTTGTCCCGTCCGATCCGATACTGGCCAAAGTGAATGGCCACCCAACCCTCCGGGCGCGTGCAAGGAAGCTTTCTGGCTGCGTTCCTGCTCGGTCAAAGCCCGCTGCGGGGATTCTCCCTCGCAGGTGCCTGACCATCCATCTCCCTTGCTTTCGCGCCTCATTCCCCAGTTTTTAGACAGTCTCTTAAGCCCGGATTATGCAATGGAACCATGACAACAGGTCTGGAGCGCTCACCAAGATGGTGCGAGGCGACCGGGTTAAAAGGTTAAACCCAATCTCCGAAGTTGAGCAGAACGATTTGACTCAATCTAATGACCGCAAAGAAGTCGCGGCTAATCCCGCCTGCATCAATCGAAACGATCTCGAAATAAATGCCACTCCTATCGGCCAACCCGAGAATTGGAGAGAAGTTCTTTCTCCTCAGGCCTAAGCAGCGCGGGGCTGACCGATCCAGCGAGTAGTGTCGCTTGCTCACCCTGCCCATTGGAAATGAGTACCGCGCATCGGACTACCTTCCACGGTTCGGGGGCGGCATTCCAGTCGATCACCTTGTCACGATAGATCTCGAGGGCTCCCTTGGGATCGCCTGACCTCAATCTTCCCAAGGCTGCAATGCTGATGCGCGGCAGGGAATCGGGCTGCTCGATCAGCAACTTCCCAGCCAGAACCGCTGACTCCGCTGTATCTCTTTTGGTCAGAAGCCTCAGATAAGTCAGGTCGCAGTTGGCTTCCGGGTTTCCTGGTTGAGCGGCCAGAAGTTCCTCATAGAGCGGGATCAGCGACACGGCGCTTGCGGATCGTGGCTGGCACCTGATCAGACCGACAAGCCCTGGAACCATCGTCTCCCTGCGATTCGCCAACTCGCGGTAGGTTCTCGCCGCCCGGGCGGTCTCACCGATCTGCTCTTCGTAACCGGCGATATAGGCCAGGGTTTCGGTCTTTTCGAGATCCAGGGCGCCACCCACATTACGCCACTCCTCCTCCGAGAGAGGCTTGTTGCCGGACATCATGGCAATCCGGGCCCGGTAGAGATGCTTCACTGCATCGGGGATTCCGGATGCCGCAGGGGAGTCCAACATCTTCATGATTTCATTCCAGTTGCCCTCCGCACTCTGTGCATCCATCACGACAAGCAGCCAGTCGGTGTCCTTCAGGGGGAGTTCACTTCCGGCAAACTCCACCACCTCCTTGTGAAAGCCAGCATGGTTAAGCCACTTGGCTGCATCCAACATCTCCACTCGGGAAGCGGACTGATATCGGCTTGTCATCCGCTTCACGACCACATCCTTCCCTGAAGGATCATGAAGTATTTCCATGTCGGCGGAGAGGAACTCATCGGCGGGACTGCTCTCCTTAAGTGAGGGAAGGGTCTTGATCAGCATCACCACCTCGGCCGGCGTGAGATGCACGGGTGATTGCCCTGAAGGCAGAAGCGCGATTCGTGTCAGCAGGCGCCATGCTGGGAGGGAAGCGCCGGTATTGCCCGAAAGCACCTCTTTCAAGAGATCCACTGCCCTCCGACCGCTCTCTGCGGATGGATTCCCAAGCAGATACATGGCAGCCTGGAGCCTGAGACGCGCGGCATCCGCTTTAGGAAATCTCAGGGCTGCGACAAGGCATGAGTCGGCGGCCCGTGGGAGATCACCCTGACGCGCAAGGAGTGCGGCCTCGATCAGGCTTCGCCGGAGAGCCTGCTTGACTGGCAGGTCCTTGGGAAGACGACCCAGTGCCTCTCGGGTGACATCGTCGATATCTGCTTTGGAGCCTCCCACACCCAGTTCCGCAAGACCGAGCAACTCTTCGGCGTCGGATCCCCCGGCTCGCATCCTCTCAAGCAACTTCGCCAGGGAAGCCTGATCCCCAGCGCGGGCATTATGAAGCTCCACGGCCTGAACCACCATGGCACTAGCTGGAGCAAGAGCGAGCGCCTGTTTTAGAAGTCCGATTCCCCGCGCCGAATCACCGAGTGCAAAGGCCGTTCCCGCATCGCGGACCAACATGGCTGAGCGCCACTCCTTGGCGACACGATAGAGAGGAGGAGCTACCATCAGCAGAATCAACGCGACTAGGCCACGGAAGATCCAGCGTCGTTTTTTCGGATCGGCAAACCACGGAGGCGCCGACACCCCGGAGTCCTCGCTCTCCTGGGAGTAATCGGGCAACTCCTCTTGATCGCCGTCCGGGATCTCTTGGTGGTTCATCTCGCTCATGACTTAGTTGCTTATCGGAGACACAGTTGTTCTCATCGTCAATGTCTCTTGGAAATACCGCTTCAGGGCATCGCGGGCAGCAGCCTCGGAAGGAAGGTTCCAGAAAGCAACTTCCACCATTCTCTGCCCCCTGTTGCGCTTGCCCTGCACCACATTCCTCAAGCGGGCCTTCAGCGAATCATCCACTCTCTCACGTTCAGACGAAGCGCTTCCCTGTTCCATGATCGCATGAAAGACATACACCGGCATGCCGTGTTGAGAGAATAGCCAGCCATGCAACCTGATCATTCCTGCAGGAGATCCGAATTCAGCATCATCAAGTGCTCCTTCCATTCGCATCCCTATATTGGAGAGGCAGACTTCAGGGCTGTGCATCCGGACGGATTGAAGAGCCGTGCGACCCGCGGGCCACGATAGGAAGAACGACTGGGCCGTCTCCTTGGAGGATCCTATCCATTTCTCGGAAAAGCCTTCCGGATAGAACATCATACGAAGAGTCCCGGGAGCGATCGGGACATCCGAGACACCGGGAACCCCGACCCGTCGTGATATTTCCCATTCCCAGCCTCTGCCTGTCGGCAGGTCATGAATCCGGAACCAGACCTCCGTTAAGAGCATCGATCCAAGGATGATGGAGAGAACCGAGAACAGGAACGGCAGGGACGGATTCCAGAGCTCCCCTGCACCTCGTTGGATTGGGGTTTTGGCGGAATGTTTCCCATCGTCATTCACGCCTGAGCGGAAGGAGCCCTTTCGCTTCCATCGCAGCGCGCAGGCAATCACCGCGGAGACAGTGATGACGAGAACAATCAGACCCGCCGGATCATGCCACACCGACACGGCATCGATTCCCTGGCGGTAAGCCACCACGGCAAGCAAAGCACTTCTCAGGATATTGCCCGCGAGTGCAGCGAACAGGGCAACCACGAGAAGCATCACCCGCCTGATTGGATGAAGCCGGAAGACCTCGCCGAAGAAGAGGGCAACCATCAGGCCGCTCTGAAGGGAGCGGATCCCGCTGCAGGCCTCCTCGATTCCGAGCACTCCGACAGGCAGGAGGATCAGGTTACCCTGCCTGATGGCCTCATAGCCAGACCAGTGGAGAATCTCCGTGGTCGTCGATGTATTCCAGGACATCAGCCCCGACATCACCGACTGCTCGAAGTTTCTGGGCCACGGAACAGCGATCAGAAAGAAGGTGATGGGGAAGAAAAAGTGCTTCAGCCAAGAACGCCCGCCCAACTCGAAAAGCACGGCAAGCGTCACAACGACCGAGGCGATCGACGCAGCCAATCCGAGAGGCCTCCAGTCAGGATTACCCTCGGCCAGAGGAATCACCAAGGTCAGGAGAAGCGAACCCGTCAGCAGGAAAACCATTCCCCCGGCACGCCCTCCGCGGGAGGGTCTGGTCGGTGCGGGACGATCCTCCCATCGCCTCAACAACAACCCTCCGACCAGCAGGGGGACAAGCATTCCGTAACTATACTGAGGATCGACCCGCCAATCGTTCCAGTTGATGCGAACCGAGGCCACCCAGCATGCCACCACCACCAGCATGGAGAACACGACCCCCGAAGAGGGAAATGCAAGACTTTGCCGTGGACTCTCCATTCCTCATTCTTCCCCCCACTGAGCAAGGAATCAAGCCCCTCGGAGATTTGCTTCTTGTTTTGTGGGGTTGATGCGACTTGCCGCCCGGGAAGCCTTGGCGATGAAGGAAGTTACAAATCACTCACGTCATGTGCTGTCCATGTCCTGAACCCAAAGTGTTAACTTTGTCCTGACCAGCGCCCCTTCATTCCTTGGTTTTCAGTTTTATTACGGAGGTCTACTCTGTTACTAACAGCGCATGAGTTCCCGCAAAAAGTCCACGTCGAAGACCACCCGCAAGCCCGCCGCCTCCATCGCCAGGGAGCACTCCTCCGTCCTTCTTGATGGTCCGAGCCGCGCTGCAAGCCGCGCGATGCTTTATCCGGTCGGATTCAGCGAGAAGGACTTCACCAAGTCCATCGTCGGCGTCGCTTCCACTTGGAGCATGGTCACCCCTTGCAACATGCACATCGACGGGCTTGCCCGTGAGTCGGCGCTGGGAATCGACAAGGCAGGCGGGAAGGCGATCATTTTCAATACGATCACCATCTCCGACGGCATCTCCATGGGCACCGAGGGGATGAAGTATTCCCTCGTCTCCCGCGAGGTGATCGCCGACTCCGTCGAGACGGTGGCCGGATGCCAGGGATTCGACGGCCTTGTCGCCATCGGTGGCTGTGACAAGAACATGCCCGGGTGCATGATCGCCATCGCACGACTGAACCGCCCCGCAGTCTTTGTCTACGGAGGCACCATCCTTCCCGGATGCCTGAACGGGAAACTGATCGATGTCGTCTCCGTCTTCGAGGCCGTCGGTCAGGAAGCAGCGGGCGTCATCTCGGCCAAGGAGCGCCAGGCCGTGGAGTCGTGCGCCATCCCGGGCCCCGGTTCCTGCGGCGGCATGTACACCGCCAACACCATGGCCAGCGCCATCGAGGCGATGGGCATGAGCCTCCCCAACAGCTCCGCCCAGGCTGCTGTCTCCACCCACAAGCTGCAGGACTGCCGAGAGGCCGGAGCAGCCGTGGTCAATCTCCTCAAGAAAGGGATCCGCCCCCGCGACATCATGACCCGAGAGGCGTTCGAGAACGCCATCACCGTCGTGATCGCCCTCGGCGGATCGACCAATGCGGTCCTCCACCTCCTCGCCATCGCCCACACGGCCGGCGTGAAGCTTTCCATCGACGACTTCACCAAGATCGGCAAACGGGTTCCCGTTCTCGCCGACCTCAAGCCGAGCGGCAAATACCTGATGTCCCAACTCATCGAGATCGGCGGCATCGTCCCCTTGATGAAGGATCTGCTGGCCGCGGGACTCCTCCACGGCGACTGCATGACCGTCACCGGAAAGACGCTCCGGGAGAATCTGGCCGCCTTCAAGCCCTACCCCAAGGGACAGCAGATCATCCGCCCGCTAAACGACCCCATCAAGAAGGAGAGTCATCTCGTCGTCCTCAAGGGGAACCTCGCCCCGGGGGGCGGCGTCGCGAAGATCTCCGGCAAGGAAGGACTCAGCTTCAAGGGCCGGGCACGCGTCTTTGACGGTGAGGAGAAGGCTCTTCAGTCCATCCTTGCGAGGAAGATCAGGAAGGGTGACGTCATCGTCATCCGCTACGAGGGACCCAAGGGTGGCCCCGGCATGCGAGAGATGCTTTCCCCGACCAGTGCCGTGATGGGACTTGGACTGGGCAAGGAAGTCGCCCTGATCACCGACGGACGCTTCTCGGGAGGCACCCATGGCTTTGTCGTGGGGCACATCACCCCGGAAGCCATCTCCGGCGGACCGATCGCCCTCGTCAAGGAGGGGGATATCATCACCATCGACGCCAGCAAACGATCACTCTCGGTCGACGTCACCGCCGCCGAACTCGCCAAGAGGAAGAAGGCCTGGAAGAAACCCGAACCACGTTACCGCCGTGGAGTCCTCGCCAAGTACGCATCTCACGTCACGGACGCCTCCCACGGCGCAGTCACGGATGCGGGACTGTAGGAAAGGATAAAGTCATTCAGCATTCACTACGGACTTGAGCAACCAAGTCCGCATCATTTTCCTAATCAGCGGTTCCACGGACCCTCGGTTACCGAGGCCGAGGGATGCTTATGCCAGCTTTCCTGCCTCAGGGAATGCCTTGGCGATGCGCTCGTAGACCGTCTTGGCGAACTGGACCCTGGCATACCATTTATAATCACCTGGGATCACCTTCCAGGGAGCAAACTTCGTGGAGGTCTTGACGAACATAGCCTCCGCGGCGGCGTTGTGCTGACTCCACTTGCGGCGGTTCCTCCAATCCTCCCCGTTGATTTTCCAGTGCTTGTAGGGGTCGGACTGGCGTTCCTTGAAGCGCCTGAGTTGCTCCGCCTTGGAAACCTGAAGGAAGAGCTTGATCAGGATCGTCCCGTCTTCCACAAGCGTGCGTTCCATCTCGTTGATCTCGGCGTAGGCACGCTTCCATTCGCGCTCCGTGGCGAATCCCTCGACCCGCTCCACAAGGACGCGACCATACCAGGAGCGGTCGAAGACGGCCAATTCCCCGTAGGGAGGGAGCTTGTTCCAGAAGCGCCAGAGGTAATGGTGCCTGTACTCCTCGGGTGTCGGCTTCTGGGTCGAATAGACACGGACAAGACGGGGATCGAGACGCTCGAGTGTGCGCTTGATGGCGCCTCCCTTGCCGGCCGCATCAGGCCCCTCGATCACGATGACTACCGAGCGCTTGCTCTCCTTGAGGCGAAGCTGAAGGTTCAGCAGGCCGAGTTGGTACTTTTTAAGATCTCGGGCATATTGCTCCTTGGTGAGCGAAACATTCTGATCGAGGGCGTCGAGTTTGAGTGTCTTGAGATTCATGGGGCGCGGTGAATGAAAAAGGAAACCAGCGGGCTGAATTCCTTTCTTCTTTCGCTACATCCTCGGCACGGTGATGCCGCGCTGTTTCATGTACTTGCCACCGCGGTCGGCATAGCTCGTCTCGCAGCTCTCGTTGGCCGCGAAAAAGACAACCTGCGCAAGACCCTCATTGGCGTAGATCTTGGCCGGGAGCGGGGTAGTGTTGGAGATCTCGAGGGTGACATGCCCCTCCCACTCCGGCTCGAAGGGCGTGACATTGACGATGATGCCGCAGCGGGCGTAGGTCGATTTGCCCACACAAATCGTAAGGACGTTGCGCGGTATCCGGAAATACTCGATGCTGCGGGCCAGGGCGAATGAGTTGGGCGGGACGACACAGACATCGGTCTTGATGTCGACGAAGGATTTCTCGTCAAACTCCTTGGGATCGACCATTGCGCTGTGGACATTTGTGAAGACCTTGAACTCATCGGCGACCCGAAGGTCATAACCATAGCTTGAGAGGCCGTAGCTGATGAGGCGGCGTTCATCGAAGGAACGGACCTGGCGTTCGGTGAAGGGTTCGATCATCCCGTGGTCAAGGGACATTTGGCGGATCCAGCGGTCGGAGCAAACGGACATAGTGCCGCCCATTGAAGCGTATCATGCCGAAACCGTCATCGTAAAAGATTCAGGTTAAGATAGGAATGAGAAACTCACGAGGGAGAGAAAGGCTCCTGGAGATCGCGGAGAGTTTTTGATCAGGATGCAACGGATGCGTAGCAACGGCCAAGCAAGCAAAGCGCCAAGCCAACACTGCTGGCCCCCGTGCCACGCCACGAAGCCAAAGGCTTTGTGGCCTTTGGCTTGGATCTCCGCAACCCACAGGGCTGAAGCCATTTGTCGATTTTTGCCTCGCCGTTTGACTCATTCGCTCCCGCTCATTTCTCATTTCAGGCAGCGCATGCGCTGTCTATCCGGTGGCCTCTCGGCCAACCGTATTCCCGACGGGTTGATGCCACTTCCCTCCCGGGAAGCTGTGGCACCCTTCGGGGAGCGATTGCATCGCTCTCTTCCGCACACCCTCCCGGGTGTTTGGTTCGTCCTCCGGACT
>CANKJN010000094.1 GCA_947482345.1 Spartobacteria bacterium | reverse complement strand
TGCGCAAACTCCTCATCCACATCCAATCCCTCCTCAAAAACGCCCACCTTCAACCAGCCTGAAAAAACACAGTTGCTTTGCGCCCGTTGCGTGAAAACATCATCCTTCAATCAACCCACTGTAAACAGCGAGGCGCCGGAAATTGCGCCTGTGTTTCCTTCAGGTTTCAGGTCTCAAGTTTCAACCTTCCCGCCCCCTCTCGCGCTGGACAGAGCGCGTAGGGTGACTCCATGCTCCTGCGCATGAAAATTCTCGTGATCGGATCGGGCGGCCGTGAGCACGCCCTTCTCTGGAAGCTCTCCCAAAGCCGCCGTGTTAAGGCGCTGCACTGCGCCCCGGGAAATGCCGGCACCGCTGAACTCGCCACCAATCACCCCGTCGCCGCAACCGATCTCCCAGGCCTTGTCGCCCTTGCCAAGGCGGAGCAGATCGACCTGACCGTCGTCGGTCCGGATGATCCGCTGGCCGCCGGCATCGTCGATTGTTTCCACAAAGAAGGGCTCCGCGTCTTCGGCCCCGTTGCGGCGGCCGCACGACTCGAGGCCTCCAAGTCCTTTGCCAAGGAGTTCATGGTGCGCCACGGCATCCCGACCGCGGGATCGTCCACCTTTTCCGATCCGGAGGCCGCGCTGGCACACTGCGCCAAGGCCATGTATCCCCTCGTGGTGAAGGCCGACGGCCTCGCCCTCGGAAAGGGGGTCGTGATCGCGCAGACCAGGGAGGAGGCCGAAACAGCCGTCCGCCAATCGATGATCGAGAAGGTCTTCGGCGATGCCGGCAACACCGTCGTCATCGAGGAGTTCCTGACCGGCCCCGAGTGCTCCATCCACGCGCTGGTCGATGGAACTGGCTACGCCCTCTTCCCGGATGCCAAGGACCACAAGAGGGCGCTCGATGGCGACCTGGGACTCAATACCGGGGGCATGGGGACGATCAGCCCCTCGCGTGAGGTCGATGGGGCGATGCAGGAACGCATCCGGCGCGAGGTGATGGAGCCGTTTGTCCGGGGACTTGCCGCAGACGGGCTTCCCTTCTCGGGAATGCTCTTCCCGGGGCTGATGATGACGCCCAACGGGCCGAAGGTGCTGGAGTTCAACTGTCGCTTCGGAGACCCCGAGACCCAGTCCCTGATGCGCCGCCTCCAAAGCGATCTCCTCGACCTGATCGAGGCGACCATCGAAGGAAAGCTCTCCTCGGTGACTCCGGAATGGGATGACCGCGCCGCCGTCTGCATCGTGCTCGCTTCGGGCGGATATCCCGGGCCGATCGAGAAGGGGAAGGTGATCACGGGCATCGAGGCCGCCGACTCCGATCCCGACGTCGTGGTCTTCCATGCCGGCACGGCGCTCAAGGATGGGATGGTCGTGACCAATGGCGGCCGCGTCCTCGGCGTAACCGCCCTCGGAGCCACTCTGGAGGAGGCCCGGACCAAGGCCTATGCGGCGGCTGACAAGATCACCTTCGAGGGGAAACAACTCCGCCGCGACATTGGGGGCTGAGACCACCCCGCCTTACGGCAGGCGGGGTGAGTTGGAGTTTCAAGTGACAAGTGGAAAGCAGGCCAACAACCCTGAATCCCTTTCCATGGCCGTGAGATACCTTGCAGCCAGAAACGAACAAAGCTCCCGAAGTCGGGAGCTTGTCTTGAAATAGTGGCCGCGTGATTTCTTCCTGCGCGGCATGTTTTGGCCCAAAGTTGGGCCCCTAGTTGTACTAGGACTTGTAACGCAGGCGCTTCTTATGCCGGTTGAGCTTCATGCGCTTGCGGCGCTTGTGCTTGGCGATTTTGGCTTTGCGTTTCTTTTTGATCGATCCCATCGGGGCTTGTTCTTTCGGTTCTTGGAGAAGCTGTCTTAGTAGACGACTTTGTTCAGAGGATATTCAATGATGCCTTCGGCACCGAGTGACTTCAGCTGCGGTATGATCTCCCGGACGATTTTCTCGTCGATGACAGTCTCCACAGCCACCCAGTCGTTTTGGGCCAAAGGCGAAACGGTAGGATTGCGGAGAGCGGGAAGCGCGTCGAGGAGATTCTGTAGCTTTGTCCTTGGAAGGTTCATCTTGAGGCCGACCTTGTCGCGGGCGGTGAGCGCCCCGACGAGCAGGAGGGCGATGCGCTCCATCTTACCGCGCTTCCAGGAATCTGCGTAGGAAGCCTTGTTGGCAACCAGGACGGGATAGGACTCGATGATGGTCTCCAGGATGCGGAGCTTGTTGGCGCGGAGGGAGGATCCTGTCTCGGTGATGTCGACGATCGCGTCGACGAGATCGGGCACCTTCACCTCGGTGGCGCCCCAGGAAAACTCGATCTCAGCCTTCACCCCGTGGCTCTCGAAGTAGCGGCGGGTCAGGCCCACGGCCTCGGTGGCGATGCGCTTCCCCTCGAGATCCTTGACGGTCTTGTACGGGGAGTCCTCGGGGACGGCGATCACCCAGCGTGTCGGATTGGCGGTCGCCTTGCTGTAGGGTAGCTCGGCGAGAACCTCCACCTTGGAACCGTTCTCCTCGACCCAGTCGCGGCCGGTGATGCCGCAGTCCAGATAGCCACCCTCGACGTAGCGGCTCATCTCCTGGGCGCGGAGCAGACGAAGGCGGAGTTCCGGGTCATCCACCGTGGGCCGGTAGGAGCGGCTGGTTCCGGATATGGAAAAGCCGGCCCGCTGGAAGAGCGAGAGTGTCGCCTCCATCAGGCTTCCGGAAGGAAGGCCAAAGGTAAGAATGGAATCAGCCATGATAAGAAGGGGCAGGGACGATAGGCCCTCTTGCATGGTGCTCACAAGCTAAAAGGTGCACCCCCCATTTTTCCGCCCCAGATCGATCCTATCCCCCATCTCCCCCATAACCTATTCCCTAGAACCTATTCCCTAGACTAGGGCTGCTCCCAAGCCCTGTCACTCAGAGCGGTCTTCGCCAACCTGCTCCTACGCTTCGCGCGGATCCTCATGATGAAGAGGATGGAGCCGTAGGTGACCAGCGAGACGGGGGTGGCGAAGATGGCACCGCCCACCATGAGAGGGAGCCCGATGTCGACGAAGTTGTCCCACTGAAAAATCTCGGAGAACTTGAAATCCGCCTTCGAGAGCGGGGGGGCAAAGTGGTGGGGGTGGCTGAGGACCCAGAAGCCGACTTGGAACTGCCAGCGCAGGATCAACGGCCAGATCGGGATGAAGAGATCGTGCAGCGAGACCCCGATGACCGAACCGACGACGCTGCAGCGCATCAACAGTGAGAGCGCCATGGCGCCGAGGGTCTTTAGGCCGAAGATCGGGAGGAACCCCAAGAAGACGCCGATGGAGGTCCCGCCGGCCACGGAGTGCGGTGCATCCTTGGCATCGAGAAGCTCATGGAACTTCCGGACAAAGTTCCGGATGTGATTGCGGATCATGAGTCGTTTTGCGGAAAACGAGGGCGGTCAGCGTCTGCGTGCGGGGCCCCGCTTGGCGGCCGCCCTCCGTGACGGGGCGGCTTTGCGGGGCTTGCCGAGGAGTCGGTCGGGATTGAGAGCCTGGAGCGCGGCAGGAACGAAGAGCCCGTCCTTGCGGATCAGCTTCCCGTCGAACCAGACCTCGCCGCCGCCGTAGTCCTTGCGCTGGATGCAGACCATATCCCAGTGGACGGCGCTCTTGTTCCCGTTGCCCGCCACCTCGTAGGCCTGTCCGGGAGTGAAGTGAAAGGAACCGGCGATCTTCTCGTCAAAGAGGATGTCGCGCATCGGGTGGAGGATGTGAGGATTGAAGCCGAGTGAGAACTCGCCGATGAAGCGCGCCCCGGCATCGGTGTCGAGGATCTCGTTGAGCGCCTTGGTATGGTTGGCCGTCGCTTTCACGATCCGGCCCTTGGAGAACTCCAGGCGGACGTTGTCGAAGGCGATCCCGCGGTTCAGCGTCGGGGCGTTGTAGGTGACGTGACCCTCGACCGAATCCTTCACCGGGCAGGAGAAGACCTCTCCGTCGGGAATGTTGTGCTCGCCGCCGCAGATGACCGAGCCGATCCCCTTGATGCTGAAGCGCAGATCGGTACCGGGACCCTTGATCTCGACACGATCGGTCTTATCCATGAGCGCCTTGAGGGCCTTCATGCCGGGGATCATCGCGGCGTAGTCGAGCGTGCAGACCCGGAAGAAAAATTCGGTGAAAGCCTCCGTGCTCATCTGGGCCTGCTGAGCCATCGAGGGGGTGGGCCAACGCAGCACCACCCAGCGGGTCTTGTTGATCCGGTAGTCGAGGGCGGGGCGGAGCTTCGAGGAGAGGAGCGCCATCTTCTCCTGGGGGACGTCGGCGGTCTCCGAGATGTTGAGCGAGCCGCGCACGGCGATGTAGGCCTGCATCTTCCGCAGGCGGGCCAGGTCGACCGCCGCCATCGTCTCGGCCTGCGGGCCGGTGAGGCCCAAGGCCAGTTCACGGCCGATGCGACCGGATTGCATCGTGACGAAGGGCTCTGCCTTAGCCGCGCGGACGGCGCGGATGAGCGCGATCACGAACTCCTCGGGCGTGTCGGAGACATCGATGAGGACGTTCTCACCGGCCTTCAGCTTGGTGGAGTGAGCGGTGAGGACGCGGGCGAGGGAGTCGTAACGTGGGTCGGACATGGGAAGAGGTGTTTAGGCTGACGGCTGAAGACTTTTAGGGCAATCCGAAGCACTGAGCAACCGAGTCGAGGGTCGAGAGTCGAAGGTCGAGAGCTGTGGAAATGAAAATGTAGGCATCATGGTTTGGCTGGAGCTTGCAGCTTGGCGAGGTACTTGGCGGGCTCCTTGTCGAAATCGCCGAGGCACGATTTGCAGCAGAAGCCGACCTGCTGACCTTTGTAGTCAACCATCACCGGCTTGCCCATTTCGCCGAGTTTCTCATCGGAGACGATGCAGGTGGAGAGAGGGTAAGGTTTCGCGGCAGAAGCCGGATCGGCCGCATGGGCAACCGGTGCGGTGGCGATCCATGCAAGCACGATGCCGGGCAGTGAAAGGGTCGTGATGGAAGACTTCATGGGTATTAAACTAACGCGCTGGAAGGGCGGTTGCCAGCAGGGAAAAGATCTCGGGGATGTAAGCAGGTGGAGCTTGAACTTCCAGACATCAGGCGTGACAATCCGGCAACTTCCCTTCTAGCCATGAAAACACCACCCCTCCTCCCTGCTCTTTGCCTCGCCGCCTCATTGTCCACCACCCTGTCGGCGGCATCCCCCTCGCTGACGATCTACAACCAGAGCTTCGCGGTGGTCAGGGATACGGTGCCACTCGACCTCAAAAAAGGGATCAACGAGGTTTCCTTCGACGGGGCGACCCTCCGACTGGAACCCGACTCGGTCATCCTGCGCGATTCCTCCGGCGCGCCGCTCCAGATCCTCGAGCAGAACTACCGCAACGACCCCGTCACCCAGCGCCTCCTTCTCTCCCTCTTCGAGGGCAAGGAGATCGATTTCGCGGTTCATGAGCAGCAGAAGCCGGATCATCTGGTGAAGGGAAAGGTCATCCGCTCCGGCTATGTTCCGCAGGGGGGGGCTTCCGGCAGAGCCGGGATGGAGGAGCCGATCATTGAGACGGAGGGAAAGATCCGGTTCCAGCTACCGGGCGAACCTCTCTTCCCATCCCTCGGAGACGACACGATTCTCAAGCCCCGCCTTGCCTGGAAGATCCAAGTGCCCAAGGAGATGAAAACGTCCGCGGAGCTGGGCTATGTCACCGGCGGCTTCTCCTGGGAGGCGAGCTACAATCTGGTTGCCCCGGAGAAGGGTGAGAAGCTGGATCTCATCGGTTGGGTGACGATGGACAACCAGAGCGGCCGGGAGTTTCGCGAAGCGAAGGTCAACCTCATGGCCGGGGATGTGAACAAGATCGCTCCCCCCGCTCCCTATGCGATGAAAGCCGTGCGTGGCATGGCCATGGGCGCGGATGCCGCCCCAGCCGTCACCGAGAAGACCTTTGACGAGTATCACCTCTACACTCTGGAGCGTCCTGTCACGCTGCGCGACCATGAGAAGGTGCAGGTCGAATTTCTCCATGCCTCGGGGGTGGCTTCGGAAGTGATCTACACCTATGACGGCGCGGCGGGGCTCCTTCCCGGCTCTTCCGGCAGACCCTTGCTGGAGGGCGGCATCAATCCCGAGGGCAACAGAAAAATCACGGTGACCAGGGAATTCAAGAACAGCAAGGAAAACGGCCTGGGCATCCCCCTCCCGAAGGGAAAGATGCGCCTCTACCGCACCAACGGCACGCAGCTCGAGTTCACGGGTGAGAACACGATCGATCACACGCCGAAAGATGAGACTGTCCGGATCGAGACCGGCGAGGCCTTCGACCTGGTGGGCGAGAGAAAGCGCACCGACTTCAAGGTCGACACGGCCAATCACTGGCTGGAGGAAACCTTCGAGATCACGCTGCGCAACCACAAGAAGGATGCCGTCTCGGTCCGCGTGGTCGAGCACCTCTTCCGCTGGGTGAACTGGCAGATCACGCAAAACTCCGATCCCTTCGTCAAGAAGGATGCGCAGACCATCGAATTCCGTGTCCCGCTCAAGCCGGACGAGGAAAAGAAGATCAACTACAAGGTTCGTTACACCTGGTGACCCTCCGCTGACGCGGCAGTGGAGTGAGGGTTAAACCGCTCGACAGCGGCGCAACCGGGAGGGCATGACCGTGAACAGCGAACGGGCGCATGAGATTCATCGACGGTTGCCGTGGATTCATCGATTTTCTGTTGAAGTTCTTTCACCGGGGGGTATCAATGACTGCTGATGAACGTCCGTTGCCGGCTCACTACTCTGATGATGGCGCTGTCCCTCTTCCTGGTGGCCGGAGGTCACTGGGCGATGCTGCAGGGCGTGGCTTGGGCCACGATGGTCCATGACTTTTCCAGGAACGGGTCGCTGACCCAAGCGGTGGAAAAGACCTTCGACGGCAAGCATCCGTGCGCGATGTGCAAAAAAATCGCGAAGTCCAAAAACTCGGATGCTTCCGGGGAGAAGGCCCCCGTCACCGTGAAGATTGATAAAAAAGCCGAGGTCTTCGTGAAGGCTCCCGGCTCGGAATTGCCGACACCCGTTTCCCGCCCCTTCGCCTACGGGCCCGCCCCCTTTGTTTCGATGACGGAGCTTTGTTTTGCTCCGCCCGTCCCGGTGCCCATCAGCGCGCGCTCCTAAACGCGTCGTCGGAGGTGTTCCGGGATCATCCCCCGGCATCCTTCCGTTCACTGATCACAAGCCCTCGCCGACCCTCAGTGGGTGAGCAGTGGATGCAACTCCGCAAAACCCTTTCCGCGGAAGTTGCGCACCAAGGAATATATGCCCCGTAAAATCATCGAACAGAAATCAGGCTTCACCCTGATCGAGTTGCTTGTTGTGGTGGCTGTCATTGCCGTGCTGGCTGCATTGGCGTTGCCGGCGATCCGAAATGCACAGGCCCAGTCACTCTCCGTGAAGTGTGCCAGCAACATGATGCAACTCGGGAAGGCGACCCTGCTCTACGCCTCGGATAATGAGCTTCGCCTGCCCGACAGTAGCCACGGCATCGATTCCTGGACCAATGCCCTTCAGCCCTACGCCTCGGGCACTATCACCTTCAAGTGCCCGGCAGATGAGGCGAAGGGCAGGATGCGCACCTTTGTGATCAACGACTACCTCACGGCCAGGCCTTGCAATGCCGAATACCTCTCGGAGCTCAATCAATCACGTCTCGTCTGTGTGGAGAAGCCAAGCCAGACGGTGTTTTTCATGGAGCTGTCGAAGGGCTACGGCACATCAAGTCCACCCGATCATCTCCACCTGGCGCAATACTACCCCGGTCAGATCGGTGCCTCGGATTTTGCGACCCAAGTGGGAGTGGAACGACACCCCGGAAGAAAGGCCAACTACCTCTTCGCCGATGCGCACTGCGAGTCCCTCACCTGGACCGATGTTCAGGCACGCATGGCGGAACCCGGTAGTCGCTTCATCACGTCGATACCCACGGAATAGATGAAATCTCAAGAACCGTTCATCCAACCTAACCAACCTAACCAACCTAACCAACCTAACCAACCTAACCAACCTAACC
This sequence comes from Spartobacteria bacterium, assembly GCA_947482345.1. Taxonomy (GTDB): domain Bacteria; phylum Verrucomicrobiota; class Verrucomicrobiia; order Chthoniobacterales; family UBA6821; genus UBA6821. The sequence goes on along the minus strand of CANKJN010000094.1, from coordinate 64 downwards.
AACCTAACCAACCTAACCAACCTAACCAACCTAACCAACCTAACCAACCTAACCAACCTAACCC
>CANKJN010000093.1 GCA_947482345.1 Spartobacteria bacterium | reverse complement strand
CCGACATTGTCCCTCTTGCCAGGCTTGATTTTTTAGGAGCCAGCGCGACCTTCACCCAACGGCTCTCTGACCTAATACCATCTCCACTCATATTCCGGTGAAATCAGCTGGTTCTTTCGGCGATGGGCGTTGTTGTCATCCCTCGGGTTATCTTCAGATATCCCTCGGTCTTCCGCCTAGCCCATCACCAAAATCCCTTCGCTAATTCCACCAGACTAATCATGGAAATGGTATAACAGCCTTCAGTCTTCAGCCTAAACACCTTCAGCCCAACGCTCCCTCCCCATGACCGACACCGAAGCCGCCATCATTCTGAACATGCTTCCCCAGGTCGGCCCCGTCAGGGTGCGGCGGCTGACCGAGCGCTTCGGGTCGCTTTCCGCCATCCTTGCGGCTGGCGGTGCGGCGCTTCGCGGCGTGGAGGGAATCGGCCCCGAGGTCTCCTCCGTCATCACCTCGTGGAGTGATCACGCCGATCTCGATGCGGAGCTTGCTCTTGTGGGGAAAACCGGTGCCCGCGTTCTCACCCAGACCGATTCCGAGTATCCGGAGTTGCTGAAGGAAATCCACGATCCCCCGATCGTTCTCTACGTACTCGGGAAGCTGGAGGAGAGGGACCAGCGGAACGGGATCGGCATCGTCGGGACGCGCAAGGCGAGCCACTACGCCGCCGAGTCGGCGAAGAAGCTCGGCTACCAACTGGCCTACGCGGGGCTCACGGTCTACAGCGGTCTGGCGCGCGGGATCGACACGGCCGCGCACCAAGCGGCGCTTGCGGCGAATGGCCGTACCGTGGCCGTGCTGGGAAGCGGCCTTGCCCATATCTATCCCGAGGAAAACATCCCGCTTGCCGAACGGATCGCCGCGGGGAACGGGGCCGTGGTCAGCGAGTTCCCGATGGGGACGACTCCCGGCAAGCAAACCTTTCCCAAGCGGAACCGGATCATCACCGGCTGCTCCTTCGGTCTCCTCGTGGTGGAGGCCGGCCTCAACAGTGGCGCTCTCATCAGCGCGCGTGAAGCAGGGGATCAGGGACGCTCCCTCTACGCAGTCCCGGGCCGGATCGATCATCCCGGGACGCTTGGCTCCAACCGCCTCATCCAGCAGGGAGCCAAGCTGGTCATCGATGCGGGAGACATCCTCTCCGACCTCCCGATGCTTTTTGCCTCACCGCCCGAACTGGCCAGGAGCCAACCCCGGGCCGATCTCTCAGGCGACGACCTTCTGGTCTACCAGGCGATCGGTGATGATCCCACCCCCGTCGATGCCATCATCGCCATGTCGGGATTGCCACCCGCAACGGTCTCCTCGCGGTTGCTCTCGCTCGAGCTGGCCCGCCATGTCCGCTCCGCCCCCGGCAACCGCTTCATCAAGCTGATGTGAGATGATTCCCCGCAGAGACGCGGAGACGCCGAGATGATGATGAACGAAAACGAAATCGGTACGAAAGTTTTGGAAGCGGCCATCACCGTTCACAGGGAACTCGGTCCCGGACTTCTGGAATCGGTTTATGAAGCAGTCCTTGAGTGCGAGTTAAAGGAGCATGGATTCAACGTGGATCGTCAGGTATCCATACCCATCACCTACCGAGGCATCAGGTTCAGTGAAGGATTTCGCGCGGATCTCATCGAGGATGGAAGAGTTCTTCTGGAGATCAAATCGGTGGAGCGTGTGATCCATGCTCACAAAAAACAGGTACAGACATACCTTCGCCTGACAGGTCTCAGGTTGGGGTATCTGCTGAACTTCGGGGAAGCAGTTCTGAAGGACGGCATCACGCAGTGTGTTCACCAACTCAGCGAATAATTCCCTCTGCGCCTCTGCGGGATAAATTCATGTTATCATGGACCTCTGCTGCAAAAAATTTTCGGTATAAACTCTCCCTCCGTAAATTCTCCCGTTGCATTTCCCGCCGCCTGCAATTATCGGTTCACGCCCCGCCCCCCTTTTTCATCAACCACGATTTCACCGCCACATAACTGATTTCCGCTGCGTCTTTCAACAGCCTTCAGCCTTTGGCCTAATCCCCTCGTTTCATGTCCAAGACCCTTGTCATCGCCGAGAAGCCCAGCGTCGCCGCCGATCTTGCCCGCGCCTTGGGAGGGAAGGCCGCGCGGGCCGAGTTCTTCGAGGTCGATGACTACATCATCACCTCGGCAGTGGGTCATCTGGTGGAGCTCTGCCTGCCCAACAAGATGACGGGAGGCAAGGGGCTCTCCTGGAAGCTGGATGCCCTGCCGATCATTCCGGAGGAGTTCGAACTCCAGCCGATCGCCCGCTCTGCAGACCGCCTAGGCGTGGTGAAGAAACTGCTCAAGAAACCCGAGGTCACCACGGTCATCAATGCCTGCGACGCCGGCCGCGAGGGTGAACTGATCTTCCACAACATCATCCAGCTCACCGGCTGCAAGAAGCCCGTGAAACGCCTCTGGCTCCAGTCGATGACCAAGGGGGCGATCCAGGAAGGCTTCGCCCATCTCCGCGACGATGCCGAGATGCAGCCGCTCGCCGCCGCGGCAGTCTGCCGCTCGGAGAGCGACTGGCTGGTCGGCATCAACAGCACCCGCGCCCTCACCGCAGTGAACTCCGGGCAGGGCGGCTTTCAGCTCACGCCGGTCGGGCGGGTCCAGACACCGACACTTGCGATCCTTGTCGAGCGCGAGGAGAAGATCCGCGCCTTCGAGCCGAAGACCTACTTCGAGGTCCACGCTGATTTCACCGTCACCGCGGGAAACTACCCCGGACGTTGGTTCGACGAAGGCTTCAAGAAGTCTGAGGAAGAGGATGCTGCCGACAAGAAAGCGGAGCGCATTTGGGACAAGGCCCGCGCCGAAGCGATCCGGGCCAAGTGCACCGGGAAGCCCGGTGTCATCGAGGAGGTCAAGAAGTCGACCACCCAAGCCTCCCCGCTCCTTTATGACCTGACTACTCTGCAGCGCGAGGCGAACGGCCGCTTCGGCTTCAGCGCCAAGCGCACCCTGCAACTCGCCCAGCGTCTCTACGAGCACCACAAGGTGCTCACCTATCCCCGTACTGATTCCCGCTACCTTCCCGAGGACAACCTCCCCGCTGTAAAAGCCGCATTCAAGTCCTTCGAGGACAAGGAACTGCGAAAGCACGCTCAGCACGCCCTGGAGCAAAACATGGTCATCAAGACCGGCAAGGTCTTCAACAATGCCAAGGTCTCCGACCACCACGCCATCATCCCGACCGGCGCCTCCACCGCCGGGCTCGACGAGGTCGAGGCCAAGCTCTTCCAGATGGTCGCCCAGCGTTTCGTCGCGGTCTTCTATCCTCCGGCCCGCTTCGATGTCACCACCCGTATCACCCGCGTGGAGGGCGAGCCCTTCAAGAGCGAAGGAAAGGTACTGACCGACCCCGGTTGGCAGGCCGTCTATGGCAAGCAGGCCCAGAAGGATGGAAGTGAGGAGGATGCCAAGACGCTCGTCCCTGTGGCCGGCACCGCGCCGCAACTCGAGTCGGCCCGCACCGATTCCGTCGAGGTTCACGAGGCCCAGACACGGCCCCCCGCCCGCTTCAACGAAGCGACACTCCTCAGCGCGATGGAAGGTGCCGGCAAGCTCGTCGAGGATGAGGAACTCCGCGAGGCGATGAGCCAGCGCGGCCTCGGCACCCCGGCAACCCGTGCCGCCATCATCGAGGGCCTCCTCGGCGACGGCTATGTCCTGCGCGAGGGGCGTGACCTGACCGCCACCAGCAAGGGCATGGCCCTGATTCATTTGCTGCGTCACATGGGTGTGGCCGTGCTGACCTCCCCCGAGCTGACCGGTGACTGGGAACACAAGCTCAAGCAGATGGAGGCCGGTGAATTCCAGCGGCCCAAGTTCATGGAGGAGATCCGCGGCTTCACGCGCGACATCGTCGCGAAGGCCCAGGGCTTCACCGATGACGCCGAGGGAGCATTCCCCGATCTTGAGGTGACCTGCCCGCAGTGCGGCAAGGGTCCCTTCAAGGAGAATGTCCGCCAGTTCAAGTGCCGCGGGTGCGGACTCTCCGTTTGGAAATCACTGGCAGGCCGCCCGCTTGAACGGCCCGAGATCACCGAGCTCCTCACGAAGAAGACCGTCGGCCCGCTCGAGGGGTTCCGCAGCCGCTTCGGCAAGCCCTTCTCCGCCGAGCTGGAGTTCGATGCCGAGTTCAAACTGAAGTTCGTCTTCGGCGAGCGCGACGGCGATCCCGCCGCCGAGGAAGCGCTCCGCAACGCCGAGGCCATCGCCCCCTGCCCTGTCTGCAAAAAGGGAACCATCCGCGACGGGACCACCAGCTATGTCTGCGACCAGTCGATCGGCGCTGAGAAAAAGTGCGAGTTCCGCATGGGGAAGACGATTCTCCAGCGCTCCATCCCGCGCGACCAGGTCGTGAAGATCGCCGAGACCGGCAAGACCGATCTCCTGCCCGGCTTCGTCTCCAAGAAGGGACGGAAGTTCGCCGCCTACCTCAAGCTCGACGGAAAGAAAGTCGGCTTTGAGTTCGAGCCCAGGGAACCCAAGGCACCGAAGGGCGAAGGCGAGGGTTCGACCGTGAAGCGCGGACGCTTCGGCAAACCGTTGAAGCCGAATCTCACGACCGAATCCGTCGCGGAAATCGTCGAGAAGAAAACCGCCAAAGCAGCCAAGCCCAAAAAGGCACTGGCGAAGAAATCCACCGTCAGGAAAAAAGTTACGGGATCGACCGCGGAATAAATCCCCCGCTGTGCTCGCCTCGCCAGCGCTTCCCTGGGGAAAGCCCGGTGAAATTCCCGTAGGCCAACCCGTCAGGGAACACCCATCAACAGCAGCATCAGTCAACTACCTTGATGCGGTTTTTGCGAGGGAGGACGCTCCCTGACCGATTGCTCCCAGCAGGGGCGTCCGTTACTTCTTGCCGGAGGAGTCGGCTACTTTTTCCCGGCGGCATCCGCCTCGAGGGCGGCCTTCACGGCCTCCTCGATCTCGGCATAGAGCGCGACGTCGCTCTTGAGGAGGTCCTTGGCGGCATCGCGGCCCTGGGCGATGTTGTTCCCCTTGTAGCTCATCCAGGAGCCACGCTTCTCGAGAACGTTCTTCTCGATGGCAAGATCCAGAAGAGACCCGGTGGAGGAGATTCCCTCGTTGTACATGATGTCGAACTCGGCCTCGGTGAACGGGGGAGCCACCTTGTTCTTCACGACCTTCACGCGGGTGCGGTTGCCGGTGACGGTGCCGTCGGTCTGCTTGATCGCGCCGATGCGGCGGATGTCGCACCGGACGCTGGCGTAGAACTTGAGGGCCTTCCCGCCCGGGGTGGTCTCGGGGTTGCCGAACATGACGCCGATCTTCTCGCGGATCTGGTTGGTGAAGATACAGCAGCAGTCGGCCTTGGAGATGAAGGCGGTGAGCTTCCTCATCGCGGCGCTCATGAGACGGGCCTGGGCCCCGACGACGGAATCGCCGATCTCCCCCTCGAGTTCGGACTTGGTGACGAGTGCGGCCACGGAATCGAGGACGACAACGTCGACGGCATTGGAACGCACGAGGGTCTCGCAGATGCGGAGGGCCTCCTCGCCGGAGCTGGGCTGGGAGACGAGGAGCTCCTCGAGGTTCACCCCGAGCTTGCGGGCGTAGGCGGGATCGAGGGCGTGCTCGACGTCGATGAAGGCCGCGACACCGCCGCGCTTCTGGGCCTGGGCCACGACGGTCAGGGTGAGGGTGGTCTTTCCGGAGGACTCTGGGCCGTAGATCTCGACGATGCGTCCCTTCGGGAATCCGCCGACGCCGAGGGCGCGGTCGATGAGAAGGTTGCCGGTCGGAATTGAGGCGATGTTCACCGCGGAGGCGTCACCGAGACGCATGATGGCCCCGTCGCCGTAATCCTTGGCGATCGCCTGGATGGCGAGATCAAGGTTCTTGGCGCGTGCTGTGGCGGCCTTGTCGGTTGCTTTTTCTGCGGATGCGTCTTCTTTGGCCATGGTCGTGGAGTCGTGTGTGGTGGTTCTGGTTAAAGATCCAAAGGTAGACCTCCCTCGGGAGGTAGCAACCGGAAAACGGGGGCTTGTCTTTCCGGGGGGGATTTCTACCTTCAACTTCCTCCACCATGCGTGCACTCCCCTCCTCTTTCTTTCCAAGGCTACTGAGCACGGTGGCCCTCTGGCTCCTGGTGATGGCGGCCTACATGGCCCGCTCGGAGGGGGCTTTTGCGATCCTGATCGCCGTTCCGGCCCTCATCTCCCTGTGGGAATACTTCGCCCTTCTCAAGGCCGGGGGCATCTCCCATCACCGTGGCATGGGCGTGGCCGTCGCCTTGATCCTGATCGGCCTGAATTTCTGGCTCCTGCGCTGCCCGGCCATGGCCAAGCCCCTTCTGGAGGGCGGTGGAACGATCTTCGGCGTGGAGGCCGCCCTGTTCGCCCTCTTCACGATGGCGCTCTTCCTGCGTGAATACGGCCGCAATGATCCCGGTCGGCACACCGCCGAGGCGATCTCCTTCACGCTGTTCGGGGTCGTTTACATTCCGTGGCTTTTCCTCTTCATGGCGAAACTCCTCTACCTCACGCCGCGGGATGCCGGGGGCTTCACCACCGGCCAGTATCTCGTCCTCTTCGTCGTGGCAGTGACGAAGTTCACCGATGTCGGGGCATTCCTCTGTGGCAGCCTTTTCGGACGCACTCCGTTCTTCCCGAACATCAGCCCCAAGAAAACCTGGGAAGGGATCGCGGGAGGGATCGCCCTCGGAGTGATCCTGGGCATCGTGGTCTTCCGTTTCTTCGGCGACCATCTCCCTCCTTTCTCCCTCGCAATGGTCTGCACCCTCTCGCTCGTGCTCGCCGTTGCAGGCGTCGCGGGTGATCTGGCCGAATCTCTGCTGAAGCGATCGGTGCACAGCAAGGACTCGGGCCATGTGCTCCCGGGAATCGGCGGCGGAATGGATCTGATCGACAGTCTGCTCTTCACGATGCCCCTCTTCTACTTCCTGCTTCAGTTCCTCCTGCCCGCGGCCCCCCTCTGCCACGCTCCATGATGAAAAGACGGGTCGTCGTCCTCGGGGCCACGGGCTCCATTGGCGAGAGCACGATGCGCGTCGCCCGTGCGCTGCCGGAGCAGATCGGGATCATCGGCCTCTCCGGCAGGAACAATGCGCAACGCCTGCTGGAACTCGCCCGGGAATTTCCCGCGGCCACGCTCTGCGCGGGGGATGAGAAGGCGGCGGAATCCCTTCGCGGAAAACTTCCCGGACGCGATGTGCTGCATGGAGGCCATGGCTTGGAGGAACTCGCCTCCCTGCCGGAGGCCGACATCGTCCTCATTGCCATCGTCGGCACCGCGGGCCTGCGACCCGCGCTGAAGGCGCTCGAATCAGGCAAGGATCTGGCCGTGGCCAGCAAGGAGATCCTCGTCATGGCTGGAGAGGAGGTCATGGCGACGGCAAAGCGGTCCGGACGCCGCGTCCTGCCGGTGGACAGCGAGCACAATGCCATCTTCCAATGCCTGGAGGGCAAGGATCCCTCCACGATCAAGCGGCTGATCCTGACCTGCTCCGGAGGCCCCTTCCGCAACGCCTCAGCGGCTGATCTCGCCTCAGTGACACCCGAACAGGCCCTGCGTCACCCGACTTGGTCGATGGGTCGGAAGATCTCCATCGACTCGGCCACCCTCTTCAACAAGGGACTCGAGATGATCGAGGCGCGCTGGCTCTTTGACATTCCGATGGAGAAGATCGACGTGGTGATCCACCCGCAGAGCATCGTTCACTCGATGGTGGAGTTCGTGGACGGATCGATCATCGCCCAGATGAGCACGACCGACATGGCGCTCCCGATCCAGTACGCCCTGACCTATCCCGGACGCTTTTCCGGGGCCTGCGCCCCTCTTGATCTCACGACGGTGGGCCGCCTCGATTTCGAGGCGCCGCGCGCTGATCTCTTCCCGGCGCTCGATCTCGCCCGTCGCGCCGGAACGGCGGGCGGCACACTGCCAGCAGTACTCAATGCGGCGAACGAGGCCGCCGTGGATGCTTTCCTTGCGGGTCGCCTGAGCTTCCCGGGCATCTGGGAGAACGTGGTCCGCGCCATGGATGCCGTCCCGTTCGTGGAACACCCGACGCTCGAGCAACTCATCGAGGCGGACAGGGCTGCGAGGACGGTCGTCGCCGGGGGATAGGGAACTATCTCGCGCAGAGGCGCAGAGGCGCTGAGGAAAGAAGGCAAATGGGTGGAGCGAGGAAACACCATCAATTCCTCTTTTTCCATTTTTCATGATAACTTTCCCTTTCTGCCACTCCGCGCCTTGTAGGTCTGGGAATATGGACATTCAAGGAGTTATTCGTAAATGCCCGGTAGGGCAAGGTAGCGGCAGCCCGAGCCGCACAGCTCGGGCGCTGGCGCTAAGCCAGAGCTACCGGTTTGGGAAGAACTCCGTTTTCCTTCCAAT
>CANKJN010000092.1 GCA_947482345.1 Spartobacteria bacterium | reverse complement strand
GTTGCTCGCTCGGGCGAGACCGCTGCGGGTATTGACTCGCTCGCTCCCGCTCGGCTCGCCCTGACGGGTTTGCCTGCGGCAAATCTACCCAAGCAGCCCCCGCAGCTACGTGTTGCCCAGCGCTCGCGCCTTCAACCAAGCCTCTGGGCAGAGGCGCGGAGAAGCATGCCGAAGGCATGATCCCCCATCTCAATGGGGGACGGCACCGCTTCTCGGGAGAGAAGTGCCGTTCAAAAATCAGCAAATGGCATACAGCGGCCATCATGGGATTTAATCAGCGTTTCCCTAAGTGGAGTGAATTTCCGCTGGCGTGTTATCGTCTCCCGTGCAATGAAAGAGATTCACCAATCACCCATGACCAAACGATTCCTCACCCTCCTTTCAATCTCTCTGTCGGCTGGCCTTGTCCAGGCCCAGACATCCGCGCCCAAATCCTCCGGAAGTCCCGATCTCAACAAAGTGATCTCCTCGGCCGTCTCCTCCAAGGGAAGTTCCAGCACCTCCTCCGTGGCCCTGAAGGATCCTGTGGCCGTCGTGAACGGCGAGAAGATCAGCAAGGCCGATCTTGAGAAGAACTTCAGCGACGCCCTGGCAGCCAGCGGTGCCAACGTCGCGACTCTCAACGCCGACCAGAAGATGCAGGGCTATCGCCAGATCCTGGACGGGATGATCATGGAGAAGCTCGTCGACAAGCAGGCTGCCGCCATCCAGGTGGATAAGGCCGACGTCGATGCCCAACTTGCCAAGATCAAGAGCCAATTCCCCTCCGAGGAGGTCTTCCTCGGCGAGATGAAAAAGTCGGGGCTCACCCTTGAGCAGTTCACCGCGAACCTCACGCGCTCCATCCGCCAGCAGAAGTGGATGCAGTCCCAGGTCCAAGGCAAGGACTCCGTCACCGAGGCCGATGCCAAGAAGTTCTACGACGCCAACACCAAGGAGTTCACCAACCCCGATCTCGTCAAGGCGAGCCACATCCTCTTCCGCACCCCGGAGAACGCCACTCCCGAACAGCAGAAGGTTGCCGAGAACAAGGCCAAGTCAGCGATCGTCCGTGCGAACAAGGGTGAACCGTTCGACAAGCTCGCCTCCGAACTCTCAGAGGAGCCGGGTGCCGCTCAGCGCGGCGGCGACCTCGGTTACTTCCCGAAGGACCGCATGGTTCCTGAATTCGCCACCGCCGCCTTCGCCCAGAAGCCCGGAACGGTCAGCGCCACCCCGGTGAAGACCAAGTTCGGCTACCATGTCATCAAGGTCACCGACAAGAAGCCTGCCGGCACCGCCACCTTTGAAGAGGCCAAAGCCCAGATCCTCCAGTTCCTCCAGGCCCAGAAGCGCCGCGAGATTTTCAGGGGCGTGATGCAGGAACTGCGTCAGGGAGCCAAGATCGAGAGCAATCTTCCCGCTCCGACGAATCCTCCCGCTCCGGTCAATTAGTCCGCCTGAAGCGGTTACCATACCGATCTGATCCCGATGGAGAAGTCGTCGAAGACATCCGTCGGGATTATCGGGTTGGGGATCATCGGAAGCCGCGTTGCCGCGGTGTTAAGACGCGGCGGGTTTCCCGTCTTTGTCTGGAATCGCTCTCCCCGACCAGAGCCGAATTTTCTCTCCTCGGCCCGCGAGGTCGCGGAATCGGCTGACTTCATCCAGATCTTTGTCCGCGACGGAGAGGCGCTTCTTGAGGTGATTCAATCGATGGGGACGGCCCTGGGCGATTCCCATGTCGTGATCAACCACGCCACGGTCAGTCCGGCCGAGATCCTGGAGGCTGCGCGTCTCGTCGGTGAACGGGGTGCCTCCTTCCTGGACGCCCCCTTCACGGGAACCCGCGATGTCGCGGCGGAAGGACAGCTTGTCTATTATGTCGGCGGTGAGGAAGCGGTGCTGGAACGCGCCGCCCCCGTGCTCGAGGCCTCGGCCAAGGCCATCCTCCACATGGGGCCCGTCGGGGCGGCCACCTACGTGAAGGTGGCCACCAACATGATCAGTGCCGCCCAGATCGCCGGTCTGGCGGAGGCTCTGGCCTTGCTCGACCGGGGCGGAGTTCCGCTTCCGAGGCTGAGGGAGGCGCTGGAGTACAACGCCGCCAACTCCGGTGTGATTACGGCAAAAATGCCATTGATGCTGGCGGGCGATTTCTCGCCGAGATTTTCGGTCAAGAACATGCTCAAGGATCTCCAGATCGCCCTACGCTGCGTCGAGGGGAAGGGGATCGATCTACCTGCCACAGCCGCGACGGCGGGTACCCTCATGGGGGCGGTTCAGGCTGGTTGGGCGGAGGATGACTTCGCCTCCTTGTCGCGGCATTACGCCTATCCCGGCACCGTGAAGGATCTTCCCGGGAATGAGGCCATTGCTTCCGCCACCTCATCCAAGCCGGGCGGCATCGAATCCGCTTCGGCCGATTCCTCTCCGGGAAAGAAGACACCCTTCGGATTTTTTGAGCGCTTCAAGGCCGCGAAGGCTTCACGTTAAGGAAGCGCTGATTTAATCCCATGAAGGCCGCTGAAGAGCATTTGCTGATTTTTGAAGGCGCGAGTGCTGGGCAACACATAGCTGCGGGGGCTGCTTGGGTAGATTTGCCGCAGGCAAACCCGTCAGGGCGAGCCGAGCGGGAGCGAGCGAGTCAATACCCGCAGCGGTCTCGCCCGAGCGAGCAACGCCACAACGACGAGCGGCGGGAGCCGCGTCGTAGCCTGCGAAGCAGTCCGGAGGACGAGACCGTCGGGAGTCGGCGAGGCAAAAATCGACAAATGGCTTTAGCCCTGCGGGTTGCGGAGATAATCGGCCGGGGGCTGCGTTGGCTTGGCACTTACAGCCCTCTGCGGGGATGCTCGTGCCAAGCCGCCTTGCCCGCGGCCATTTCTTTCCGCAACGGCCTCTATGCGATTTAATCAGCGCTTCCTTAAGGAACCTTCCTTACGACGGATGAGGGAACTCTCGGAACAGTTGAAGCGCGCGCGCGTTGAGGGAGGAGTCTTTGAGTTGCCTCCGCAGCTGGAGATCCGCCTCTCGGGTGCCGACGCCTTTCGCTACCTCAATGGTCAGATTACCCGCGACCTGAAGCGTCTTGGTGCGCAGGAGGCCCTGCCCGGCTGCATCCTCACGCCCAAGGGGAAACTCTCTGCCACCCTTCTGATCCGTCGTGACGGCGAGGATCTGATCGTCGAGTCCGATCCTTCACTGAAAGAGTCCCTCACTGCCCGCCTCGAGCGCTACATCGTGGCGGATGATGTCACCCTTTCCATCGAACCTACCCAAAGGACGTTTCATGTTTTCGGTGCGATGGCAACCGGCGAACCCTGGGTTTCGGTTTCCGGGATCCGGGTTTCCCGGATGGGGGAGGAGGGCAGGGATCTCGATCCTGCAATGACCGGGGTGCTCGATGTGGAGAGCCTTCCAATGCTTGATCCCTCCGTTGTGGAGGCGCTCAGGATCGAACGCGGGATCCCCAAGTGGGGTGTCGAACTCACCGGGGAGACACTGCCTCCCGAGGCGGGACTCGACCGCACCCATATCGATTATGACCGTGGTTGCTATCCCGGTCAGGAGGTCATCTCCCGCCTCAAGAGCATCGGCCGGGTCAACCGTCTGCTGCACCACCTCCGCTGCCTTGGATCCGCAGGGGAAAAGCTCGCGCCCGGCATGGGCATCATTACCGGGGAAGGGAATGAAGTGGGCGAGGTCACCAGCTCCGTGGCAGGAATCCCGGACGAATCACCCTGCGCCCTGGGGTATGTGCATCGCGCCGCCGCCGAGAGCGGAACGTCTCTTTTTGCCCTCGATCCCTTGACCGGAAGCAGGACTCCGCTCAGCATCACGCAAGTCACCGGCCCATGAACTTCCGATCACTGCTTCCGCTACTCCTTCTGCCGATCGTTCTTCCCGCATTCCTGGGGGGATGCGCGACCGCGCCGCGTACCGCAGGAACCGGACCTCAAGTTGCCGTCATGCTGGTGAAGGTGAAGAAGCAGAAGAAGCCCGAGCGCATCGTGATCGAACTGCGCGAGGATGCCGCTCCCGCAACGGTCGCCAATTTCAAGCAACTCGCCGGCAGGCATTACTACGACGGGATGCGTTTCCATCGCCTCTTCCCGCACCAACTCGTCCAGACAGGGGATCCCAAGAGCCGCCTATGGGTTGCCGTGAGCGTCCTTCAGAAGGTTGGTTTGGATCTTGGAGACAACGACCGTGCGGGCACGGGTGGCCCCGGATACACCCTTCCGGCCGAGATCCATCTCAAGCTCGAGAAGGGATCTGTCGCCACGGCAAGGCTGCCCGATGCGATCAATCCCACCCGCGCCTCCAACGGCAGCCAGTTCTTTGCCTGCCTGGAGCCGATGTCCCAACTCAACGGCCAGTACACCGTCTTCGGGCGGGTGATCGAAGGACTCGAGGTGCTCGACGCCATCAGCACCCTCCCCGTCAACAGTAACGACTTCCCCCTCGACAAAATCGTCATCCAGTCGATCAGGGTGGAGTGATGCAAGCCCGGATGGGCTTGCTAGAGACAGACGAGGACACAAAAAAACCGCGGGTCACCCCGCGGTTTTCATGTGATGGATCCGAAGGGTCTCTTAGAACCCCATCGGGCGGACTTTGGGCTTGGCTGCGCCCTTCTTCAAGGAGCCCGAGTGGGCGTCAATGAAGTCGCGCACCGCGCGGACCACGACATCACTCAAGGTGACATCTGCATGGTCTGCAATGGCTTGCAGCATATCCTTTTCGTCCGTGGGAATGCGGACTGTCATGATCCCGTCGCGTCGTTTTGGCATGTGAACAGCGTAAGGCATTTCGACCGCTTATCAACCCCAATATACCGCTTACCTCAAAATAATCGTATTTCGTATTACGCATAGTATCTAATAGTTAACAAAAGAAGGCAATGGCGGATCTTGAGTGCATGAGCGCATGGAGGTACTAAAAAAGGGAGTGATTAAATCGTATGGAGGCCGTTTAGGGAAGCGCTGATTAAATCCCATGAAGGCCGCTGAAGAGCATTTGCTGATTTTTGAAGGCGTGAGTGCTGGGCAACACGTAGCTGCGGGGGCTGCTTGGGTAGATTTGCCGCAGGCAAACCCGTCAGGGCGAGCCGAGCGGGAGCGAGCGAGTCAATACCCGCGGCGATCTCGCCCGAGCGAGCAACACCACAACGACGAGCGGCGGGAGCCGCGTCTTAGCCTGCGAAGCAGTCCGGAGGACGAGACCGTCGGGAGACGGCGAGGCAAAAATCGACAAATGGCTTTAGCCCTGCGGGTTGCGGAGATAACCGGCCGGGGGCTGCGTTGGCTTGGCACTTACAGCCCTCTGCGGGGATGCTCGTGCCAAGCCGCCTTGCCCGCGGCCATTTCTTTCCGCAACGGCCTCTATGCGATTTAATCAGCGCTTCCTTAGGGAAGAACTAACCGCGGGCAAGGCGGCTTCGCATCCGTCACGACCGAGTCCCTGATTTTTCAGAACAACTCGTGTCCCAGAACCGCGAGTCAGTAGAGCGTTGTGGTTTCGGCGCGCAGGATCAATCGGTCCGAGGGTCAGGGGATCGCTCCCGACTGCAACACATGGGCTGATTCCTCCGTGGTAAAGTCTCCCTCGGGGCCCACCAGTACGGTGATTGAGGGATGAGCAGGGGTACGCCCGAGTTCAATCCCACAACTCTTACTCCCAATCAATGTGATGGGAGAGCATCCTCTCCTCATCAAAATGGAAGAATCCGCGGAATCTCCTTCCTTCGAGCATTCCGGGGAGCCAGTGGATGTCATCGGCCCACATGTCGTGATACGGGATAGCCGATGGCTGCATCCAGTGGGGGATCGCCTCTTCAGTCTCGACGGGGTCTCCCGCGCAACCGTCCGCGGTGAAGACGGAGCAGTGGAGTGCCAGGCGCTCCCCATCCACGAACTGAAAGTGAAGTTCTCCGCGTTGGGAGAGGTTCAGGGGGGTGACCCCAAGCTCCTCCTCTGTCTCGCGGATCGCGGCCTCGAGTGCCGTCTCACCAGGTTCGAGTCTTCCGCCTGGACCGTTGATCTTGCCCGCACCGAGGCCCCGCTTCTTCCGGATCATGAGGACCATCCCCCCCTGCCTCACAAAACAGAGGGACGCCTTCATCGTCGGCTGCCAGTTCTGCCAGAAGTCGGGGTCATGGGAATGCATGACCAAGGAGTTAATATGGAATTGCAACGTTCGTCCCCACGAATCGTTCCCTTCGGGCAATGCTTCGCATTGGCTACACCACGGCTCCCGCCGCTCGTGTTCAGGAACTCGGGAAGGAATTCAGAGGTTCATTTTAGGGACTCTTCGTTATTTGGGTCGATATGAGTTTTCTTCTGAGTTTAACCACTTGAAACAGCGGGAATCCCTTTTAGGAGTTTGCGGGATCCATTCGACCTAACAGCCTTCAGCCTAAACCCCTAAAAGCCTTTACGCCGCCGTCTTTGACGGCGACGTAACACTTCTCCCCTTGACCCTGGCGGCAGACATCGCACGATAGGGGGTGCATGGAAACCTGGAGTGCTTCTCATTTCATCAACAGGGGATTGAGTTGGCTGGAGTTCAACCAGCGGGTGCTCGATCAGGCCCTCGACAAGGAGAACCCGCTGTTGGAGCGCCTCAAGTTCCTCTGCATCGTCAGCTCCAATCTGGACGAGTTCTTCGAGGTGCGCGTGGCCGGTCTGAAGCAGCAGGTGCAGATGGGGTCCGTCGCCCTTGCCCCGGACGGGATGTCGCCGAAGTCGGAGCTTTCCGCCATCGCGAAGCGGGCCCGCCGGCAGGTCGAGGACCAATACCGTTGCTGGAACGAGGAGATCGAACCTGGTCTCGCCGCGGAGAATATCCGCTTTCACAACTTTCCCGATGTTCCCGAGGCGGAGCGCGAGCACTTCGAGAAGTTCTTCCACAACCAGATCTTCCCGGTCCTGACTCCCCTCGCGATCGACCCTTCCCATCCCTTCCCGCAGCTTCTCAACAAAAGTCTCAACATCATCGTCCACCTGGAGGGGGAGGGGCTCAACACCGACCTCGCCGTCGTCCAGGTGCCCCGGATCCTCCCGCGCGTGGTTCCCTTTGCGCAGCAGAGCGACGAGCAGGGCCATGATTTCGTGTTACTCGGCAGCATCATCCAGCACTACGTGGGAACGCTCTTCCACGGCGTGAAGGTTCTCGGCGCCCATCTCTTCCGCGTCACCCGCAACAGCAATCTCTATGTCGACGAGGAGGAGGCGGACAACCTGCTCCATGCCATCGAGGAGGAGTTGCGCCATGTGAACCGCGGTGCGGCCGTCCGGCTCGAGGTGCAGGAGGACTGCCCCGAGGAGGTGGCCAACAGGCTTCTCGGGATCTTCAATCTGGAACAGGGCGATCTCTACCGCCATAACGGCCCGATCAATCTGACGCGCCTCATGCCGCTGGCCCTCTCGATCGACCGGCCGGATCTTCGCGACAAGCGCTTCACCCCCGCCATCGTGGTCTCGCTCAACGAGGAGGCCGATATCTTCTGGCATATCCGCAAGGGCGATGTCCTCCTCCAGCATCCCTACGACAGCTTCCAGACGGTGCTCGATTTTCTGGGTCAGGCCGCCGAGGACCCCAATGTCCTGGCGATCAAACAGACGCTCTACCGCACCAGCTCCGATTCCCCGCTGGTCGCCTCCCTCATCCAGGCCGCGCAGAACGGCAAGCAGGTCACGGTTGTCATCGAATTGAAGGCCCGCTTCGACGAGGCTGCCAACATCAAGTGGGCCCGCCTCATGCGCGAGGCCGGGGTGAATGTCATCTACGGCATCGCGGGGCTCAAGACCCACGCCAAGGCGATGCTGGTGGTCCGTCAGGAGGGTGAGGTCATCCGGCGCTACGCCCATCTCGGAACTGGCAACTACCATCCCTCCACCGCCCGTCTCTACACCGACCTCGGCTTCCTCACGGCCCGCGAGGAGCTGACCTCGGACGTGGCGACGATGTTCAACATCCTGACCGGTGTCTCGAAGTTCCCGGGCATGAACGAGCTGATGATGGCTCCCTATGACTTGCGCGAGGGGATGATTCACCTGATCGACCGCGAGATCGAACATGCCAAGGCCGGGCGTCCCGCCGATATCTTTGTGAAGATGAATGCCCTCGTGGAGGAGAGCATGATCGAGGCGCTCTATCGCGCTTCGCAGGCGGGTATCAAGGTGCGCCTCCTCATTCGCGGCGTCTGCTGCCTGCGTCCCGGCATTCCCGGCGTGAGCGAGAATATCGAGGTGCGGAGTCTTGTCGGCCGCTTCCTGGAGCACAGTCGCATCATCCGGTTTGAGAACGGGGGTGCCCCCGAAATCTATCTCGGCAGCGCGGACTGGATGCCCCGGAATCTCTTCCGCCGCGTCGAGACCGGATTCCCGATCCGCAACCCGCGCGTCCACGATCACATCCAGGAGATCATCGACTGGTTCTGGAAGGACAACGTGAAGGCGCGCGTCATGGATCCCGACGGCCTCTATCACCTCCGCCCCGTGGAGGGAGAGCGCTTCAATGCGCAGGAGGAGTTTGTCGCTGATTCCCAGCGCCGTCGCAAGGCCAAGCCGGCCGTCGCGCAGTGAGCCGTAGGCGAGCTGGGAGGTGCTAGCAATCTAGGCTATAGGCTATTAGAGCAGCAGCCTGTCCTAGGGTAACAAGCGGCCATGCCGAAACGTCCATGAATGTTTTTCTCGAACGATTCTTTGGAATGGGAAGAATGCTTCTGGGCGGACTGTTTATCCTTATCTCGTCAGCTTGGGCGTTCGGAGCACTCTGGTATGACGGACCCAGTCATGTCATCGCCCTCGCCTATCTGGTGCTTGTGCTCACGCTTCTCATTCTCTTCACAAGCGGAAGGCGCATCGCCGGATTCGTAGCAGCCGGACTCGTCGCCTTAGATAGTGTAGTCACGAGATAAGAGCCCAGAGAGCGATGCAGCGTATTTGGATAGCAGCCAGGAAGGAGGAGGCATTTTTCGCATAACGGGTGGCGATCCCTCTCCATCTTTTGATGTGAAGGAAGGCGTTCTCGACAAGGTGCCG
>CANKJN010000091.1 GCA_947482345.1 Spartobacteria bacterium | reverse complement strand
GAGCAGTAAGCTCAGTGCATTTCTCGAACCCTTGGACCTTCGGCCACCCGTGCGCGTTGCAAGCACTCACGGATTCCGCAGGGGACATTGGATCAAACCTTTCGATCTGCCCAGCGCCGGTTACTTCAATGACTTCATACCGTCACGAAAAGCACGAAATGAAGGAAGTAATTGGACTCCATTTTCCCTTCTCTCACCCCTCGGCATTTCGTGACTTTCGCGTTTTTCGTGGTTCTCCCTCCCTTACTTCGTCTTCACCATCTTGGTGAACACACCAGACCTGTTGTCAGGGTTCCATTGCAAAATCTGTGTTTAACCATGAAGAGCATGAAGGATGAATCGAGAGTTCATCTCTCTTCTCAACCCTTTCTTGTTATGGATCTCTCCGCGCCTCTGCGCCTCTGCGCGAGATTTTCAGCCTACGCCGCGTCCAACCCAAATGCCGTGTGGGCGAGTTTGGCGGCCTCGGCGATCTTGGCCTCCTCAATGATCACCGCGATCTTGATCTCGGAGGTGGAGATCATCTGGATGTTGATCCCTCCCTTGGCGAGGGCGTCGAAGAGCTTGGCGGCGACACCCGAGTGGGTGCGCATGCCGATGCCGACCACGCTGAGCTTGGCGATGCCATCCTGCTTGCTGACCTTGCCTGCCCCGATCTCGGCGGCGACGCGGTCGAGGAGATCGCCGATCTTCTCGAGTTCATCACGGTTCATCGTGAAGGAGATGTCGGTGGAGCCGCTGGCCGAGACATTCTGGACGATGACATCGACCATGACGTGCGCGTCGGCGAGTGCGGTGAAGAGCCGGGCTGCGCATCCCGGTTTGTCGGGGACGTTGGTGACGGTGACCTTGGCCTGATTGCGCTCGACGCTGACGCCGCGCACGACGACCTGTTCCATTCCTGCGGATTCTTCTTTCACGGTGGTTCCTGGGTTGTTGTTGAAGCTGCTGCGGACCTCGAAGGTCACTCCGAATTTCTTGGCGAACTCGACGGATCGCGACTGCATGACCTTGGAGCCGCTCGAGGCCATCTCGAGCATCTCGTCGTAGGAGATCTCCGCGATCTTTTTTGCCGTCGGGACGATCCGCGGGTCGCAGGTGTAGACGCCGTCGACGTCGGTGAAGATCTGGCAAGCATCGGCCTCGACGGCGGAGGCCAAGGCGATAGCGGTGAGGTCGGATCCACCCCGACCGAGGGTGGTGATGTCCCCCTCGCTGGTCTCCCCCTGAAAGCCCGCGACGATCACGATCTCACCCTGATCGAGGTGCTTGCGGATCTGGTCCGGGGTGATGTTGCTGATCTTGGCTTTGGTGTGGACGCCGTTGGTGACGATGCCCGCCTGGGCTCCCGTGAGGGAGACGGCCTTGCCACCCATGCTCTGGATCGCCATCGCGGTGAGGGCCATCGTGGTCTGCTCGCCGGTGGAAAGAAGGACATCCATCTCGCGCTCGGTCGGCTTTGCGGAGACCTCGCGTGCCAGCTTGATCAGGGAATCGGTGACTCCCGACATCGCCGAGACGACGGCCACGACGGAATGACCGGCGCGCTGGGTCTCAAGGAGGCGCTTGGCGACATTGGTGATGCGCTCGGGGTTGCCGACCGAGGTGCCGCCGTATTTCTGGACGATGAGGGACATTTAGAGGCTAAAGGCTGAAGGCTAAAGGCTGAAGATTATTGGGGATGAGGGAGAAAAATTGGGAAAAGATGAAAGCTGAAAGCTGAAAGATGAAGAGGCTGTAGGCTGTTAGGTCTGAGTCTGGATCTGAATTCGGATGCCAACACTCCAATAGTCCAATAGCCAAAAAGTTCGGTTGGTCTCCATGATCAGTTGCTGATCTTGGCAAGGGCTTCGCGGACGGCTGCTGCGGTCGCGTCGGTCTCGATTGGCGCTGTGACGGCGTGCTTGGCCGTGTCGGGATCCTTGAGTCCGTGGCCGGTGACGGTGAGGACGACCTTGGCGCCGGGTTGGATCTGGCGGAAGGGGCAGCAGTCGCACTGAGTGGTCTTTCCACTGCGGTTGAAGCATTTGAAGAGAGCCGCCACGGGAGCGGCGCTGGCCGGCTCGACGAAGATGCCCTCGTTGGAGGCGAGCCACTTCTGGGCCGCGAGGATTTCCGAGTCCTCGACGACCTCGAAGCATCCACCTGATTCGGAGACGGCATGGATGGCTCCGTCCCAGCTGGCGGGGCGTCCGATCCGGATGGCGGTGGCCACGGTCTCGGGATTGTCCATCGGGGCTCCGTGATAGAGGGGAGCGGCACCCGCAGCCTGGACGCCGAGCATCCGGGGCAGCTTGTGGCTGCGGCCGAGTTCCTTGAATTCCTTGTAACCCTTCCAGTAGGCGGTGATGTTCCCGGCGTTGCCGACGGGGAGGATGTGGATGTCGGGCGCGTTGCCAAGCTCCTCGATGATCTCGAAGGCCGCCGTCTTCTGACCCTCGATGCGGTAGGGGTTGATCGAATTGACGATGGCGAAGTCGCCGGTCTCGCCCAGTTCACGCACGAGGCGCAGGGCGTCGTCGAAGTTCCCCCGGATGGCGATGACGGTCGCCCCGTAGATGTAGGCCTGGACCATCTTGCCCCCCGCGATGCGTCCGGCGGGGAGGAGGACGGCGCACTTCATGCCGGCGCGCGCGGCGTAGGCTGCCGCCGCCGCGGAGGTATTCCCCGTGGAGGCGCAGAGAACGGTGTGGGCTCCCTCCTCGGCGGCCTTGGAGATGGCCATGGTCATGCCGCGATCCTTGAACGACCCGGTCGGATTGAGCACCTCGTACTTGACGTAGACCTCGCCGCCGGTGATCGCACTCAGCTTGGGCGAATGAATCAGGGGCGTGGAACCCTCGCTCAGGGAGATAACGGGGGTGGCGTCGGTGACGGGAAGAAACTCCCGGTAGCGCGCGATCACGCCGCAGTCATTGAACGTTTTCTTCATCGGGTCGGAAATCAGGCAAGGGTCTCCACGTTGAAGAGGATCGGCTCCCCCTTCACGCAGTCCAGGGAGGTGATCTTCGCGAGTGCGGCACGAACGGCGCCGTAGGGGGCCTCGTGGATCATCAGGACGAGAGGGGTCTCGACGCCGGCAATCGATTCCGGTTGGACCACCGAGGAGATCCCGATGCCGGCCTCGCCGAGCACTCCGGCAATGCGGGCCAGGACGCCCGGTTTGTCATCGACGGAGAGGCGCAGGTAGTAGGAGCCGACGATCTGGTCGGCCGGGCGGCTGCTGCCGTAGAGGGCGTGCGAGGAGAAGCCGTAGGTCTTGCGAGGGGCGTCGAGCACATGGGCCGCCTCGACGAGGTCGCCGATCACGGAGCTAGCCGTGGGGCCGCGTCCCGCTCCGCGTCCGTAGAAGAGACTGTCGCCGACGAGATCGCCGCGGACGGCGATGGCGTTGAAGACGCCGTTCACCGAGGCGAGGACGTTTCCCTGGGGGATGAGGGTGGGGGCGACGCCGACCTCGACCTTCCCCTCCTTCTCACGGATCGAGCCGAGAAGCTTGATACAGTAGCCGAGGCTCCTGGCGAAATGGATGTCGGCCGCGCTGACGCGGTCGATCCCCTCGACGCGGACCGTGGAGGGATCGACCCAGAAGCCGTAGGCGAGTGCGGCGAGGATGATCGCCTTGTGGCCGGCATCCCAGCCGTTGATGTCGAGGGAGGGGTCGGCCTCGGCATAGCCGAGCTTCACCGCCTCGGCGAGCGCCTCGGGGTAGTCGAGTCCCGCCTCCTGCATGCGCGTGAGGATGTAGTTGCTCGTGCCGTTGAGAATACCGTGAACCGACTCGATGCGGTTGCCCACGAAAGCGTCGCGGAGCGACTGGATGATCGGGATGCCTCCCGCCACCGCCGCCTCGAAGAAGACGGGAACCTTGTGTTCGCAGGCGAGGGCGAAGATCTCCGCGCCGCGCTCGGCGAGCAGGGCCTTGTTGCCCGTGACGACGATGCGACCCGACTTGATGGCGGCGACCGTCAGGTCGAAGGCCTCCGTTGTGCCGCCGATCAACTCGACGATCACCTTGATTTCGGGATCCTCGAGCAGCTCCTGCCAGCGGTTGGAAAAGAGTTCGGCCGGTGCCGCGACATCGCGCTGCTTCTTCGGATCGCGCACGACGATCCGGCGCACGGCAAAGGTATACCCGGAACGCTCCGCGATTAGATCGCGGTGGCGCTCCAGATTTTCATAGACCCCGGCACCGACAGTGCCGAAGCCGGCTAATCCGATGCCGATGCTTCGCATAAAGAGCCCGTGATCTTCTCTTTAGATCGCCCCTAGGTAAAGACGCTTTTGGAAGGGCTTTGGGATTTAACCTTCCTGGGGAAACGCTGATTAAATCCCATGATGGCCGCTGAAGGGCAGTTGCTGATTTTTGAAGGCGCGAGCGCTGGGCGATACCCGCAGTGGTCTCGCCCGAGCAAGCAACGCCACAAAAATCGACAAATGCCTTCAGCCCATCGGGTTGCGGAGATAACAGGCCGGGGGCTTCGTTGGCTTCGCGGTTACAGCCCGCTGCGGGGATGCTCGCGCCAAGCCGCCTTGCCCGCGGCCCATGGCTTGCCCGGTCGTTGCTTCGCATCCGCTACGGCTTCCCGCAACGGCCTCTATGCGATTTAATCAGCGCTTCCTTAAGAGCCCTTCTCGTGGCTTTCCCTTCCTGTGGGAGGAAGGTATTACCCATCCATGTCTAGCAGCCTCCTTGCACTGATTGATGACATCGCCACGCTGTTGGATGATGTGTCGGTCCTGAGTAAAGTGGCCGCACAAAAAACCGCCGGCGTGCTTGGTGACGATCTGGCGCTCAACGCCCAGCAGGTGACCGGATTATCGGCTGAACGGGAACTGCCCGTGGTATGGGCCGTCTGCAAGGGGTCGCTGTTCAATAAGGTGATCCTGGTGCCGGCTGCGCTGGCCATCAGCGGGGTGGCGCCCTCGTTGGTCACCCCGTTACTGATGGTGGGGGGTGCTTACCTCTGCTTCGAGGGTGTTGAAAAACTGGCCCATAAGTTTCTGCCGCACGGTGATGAGGGGCATGCCCATGAAGCGGAACTTTTGCACGCATTGAAGGATCCCGAGGCCGACCTGTTGGCGCTGGAGAAGGGTAAGATCAAGGGCGCAATCCGCACCGATTTCATTCTTTCCGCGGAAATCATCGCCATCACGCTTGGCACGGTGCAAAGCAGCCCCTTGCTCACCCAGTTTCTAGTGCTGGCCGGCATTGCGGTGCTGATGACCTTCGGGGTCTATGGATTGGTGGCCGGCATCGTCAAGATTGACGATATCGGCCTCTACCTCATCCGTCGTCCGTCGGAAGTGCCGCAAGGTGGCCCGTTGCAGGCCTTGGGTCGCGGCTTGCTGCGGATCACGCCTTGGATGATGAAAACGTTGTCGGTTGTCGGCACGGCGGCGATGTTCTTGGTGGGTGGCGGCATTCTGGTGCACGGCGTGCCTTTCCTTCACCACCTGACGA
Source organism: Spartobacteria bacterium (assembly GCA_947482345.1). Classification (GTDB taxonomy): domain Bacteria; phylum Verrucomicrobiota; class Verrucomicrobiia; order Chthoniobacterales; family UBA6821; genus UBA6821. The sequence goes on along the minus strand of CANKJN010000091.1, from coordinate 3,636 downwards.
ACAGTCTGCCGATGCCCTTTGTGTGGGATGCCCTCATCGGCGTGGTGGTGGGGGTGATTGTGCTGGGAGTTGTTTTGCTCGTGAGGAAGCTTCGTTTCCGGTCAGCGGTCCGCGCTCAGACTTCCAAGTGAAGGTTCCTTAAGCAGTAGACCACTTGAATTAGAGGAATCTTACAGATATTATAAAAACCTTGTAAACCATCAAAGGTCACTATAAGTTCCCTTCATGGATCCTGTATTAAACCCCTACGCCCCCGGAGCGGGTACCCAGCCACCCGAATTGGCAGGCCGTAATGCCCTGCGAGAGGAGGTCCGGATTGCCATTGAGCGCACCCGCGGAGGAAAGCCTGCAAAAAGCATCCTCATGGTCGGCCTGCGTGGTGTTGGGAAGACCGTGCTGCTTGATAGGATTGCTGAGGATGCCGAGAACAGAGGAATCCTGACGTTGCGGATTGAGGCACCCGAGAAGCGTTCCCTTCCGGCGCTGCTCGCCCCCCAGCTTCGCAAGGCGCTGCTGAAACTTTCCTTGAATGAAAAAGGCAAGGACCTCGCGCAGCGTGCCCTCAGAGGCTTGGCCGGATTTGTGAAAGCCCTGAAGTTCAAGTTCCAGGACTTGGAGGTCGGTTTGGATTATGAGCCCGAGCTTGGGCTTGCGGATAACGGAGACCTCGACCACGACCTCGTGGCACTCATGGAAGTTGTGGGAGAGGCAGCCCAAGCGGCAGGCACGGCGATCATTCTCTTCATCGACGAGTTGCAGTACGTGAAGGAGGCGGAACTCTCCGCGCTCATCACGGCGCTCCATCGTTGCATCCAGCGGCGCCTCCCCGTGCTCTTGGTCGGCGCGGGCCTGCCACAGCTTCGAGGCCGGATGGGAGAGGCCAAATCCTACTCCGAGCGCCTCTTCGATTTTCCCGAGATCGGCCCGCTAAATCCAGTGGCCGCCACAGAGGCAATCAGCAAGCCGGCCATGGAAAATCAGGTCACTTTTGATCCCGCGGCACTCGAGGAAATCGTGCAGAAGACCGAGGGCTACCCTTACTTTCTTCAGGAGTGGGGAAAGCATGCTTGGGAGATGGCGCAGTCCTCGCCGATTCACAAAAGCGACGTTGATCAGGCGACCGCTTCCGTTATCGCCGCCTTGGACGAGAGCTTTTTCTTGGTGAGATTCGATCGCCTCACACCAACGGAGAAAAAATACCTTCGCGCCATGGCCGAGCTAGGCCCTGGGCCTCATCGTTCGGGTGACATCGCCGCGCAGTTGAAGCGGGATGTTACATCTCTGGCGCCGACCCGGGGACAACTTATCCGGAAAGGTATGATCTGGAGCCCCAGCCACGGAGACACGGCCTTTACCGTTCCGTTGTTTGATCAGTTTATGCACCGCATCATGCCGGGTGATGACTGGCGCTACTAATCCCCGACCTCCCATTCCCCGGAACTGGCCGCCAGCAACACGGCAAACTGGAAGGAGTACCTCGCCAACGCCGAACCGCATTGCTCATATGGATGTCCTTGGCCAAGGCACCCCAAAAGTGATTTTCTGTTGGCCTATGGAAGCGCGCTTCCCTGGTGGGTGTGATGTTTTTGATGAAGGACTAGGCGCGAGAGCGATGCTGTAGTACAGCTACTGCAAGCGAGCGGCAACACCGCCCCGCGCAAAAACAGCCAGCCAATGTCAGAGACACCCGCCCATGTTGGAGAGATCCTAGAGCATATCGCCCAGTTGCTCGAACTGAAGGGGGAGAACCCTTTCAAGATCCGTGCCTACACGAATGCCGCCCGGGCGCTGGAGTCACTAAGCGAGCCGATCGAGACGCTGGTCAAGGAGGAGCGCCTCGGTGAGATCGAGGGGATCGGGAAGGCGATCACCGAGAAGGTCACGGAGCTCGTGACCACGGGGAAGCTGGACTACTACGAGGAGCTGAAGGGCTCCTTCCCTGAGGGGATCTTTGAGCTCTTCGAGCTTCAGGGGTTGGGGGCCAAGAAGATCAAGGCGCTCCATGACCAGCTCGGGGTCTCATCCGTGGAGGATCTGGAGCGTGTCTGCAAGGAGGGGAAGGCGGCTGAGTTGGCCGGTTTTGGCGAAAAGACCCAGACGAAGCTGCTGAAGGCGATTGAGGATCACCGCAAGCATGCCGGTCGATTCCGGATCAACGTGGTCGCGGTACTCGCGGCACAACTCCTCTCCGACCTGCGCGCCCATGAGGCGGTCGGACAGATCAGCGAGGGAGGAAGTTTCCGCCGACGCAAGGAGACGATCGGCGATCTCGATATTCTGGTTTCCTCCAAGCATCCCGAGGAGGTTACGGAATTCTTTATTCATCATCCGCTGGTCGAGGAGGTGATCGTTAGCGGGCCCACCAAGTCGAGTGTTCGCCTCCAGGACGGTGTGCAGTGTGATCTGCGTGTGGTAAAGCCAGAGGAGTTCCCTTTCGCTTTGGTCTATTTCACCGGGAGCAAGGAGCACAATATCCGCCTGCGCAGCCGCGCTCTGGATCGTGGGTGGTCCCTTAACGAATACCGGTTCAGCGTGGCCGAGGGAGCCGAACAGCCCCCCGAGATCCTTGATGAGAAGGGGCTCTACAAGGCGCTCGATCTCGATTTCATCCCGCCTGAGCTCCGTGAGGACAAGGGGGAGATTGCAGCAGCGGAGGCAGGGACACTTCCTGATCTGATCGAGTGGAGCAACCTGCGCGGCACCTTCCACTGCCACACCACGGCGAGCGATGGGAAGAATTCGCTGCTTGAGATGGCCCGAGCCGCAATCGATCTCGGGCTTGATTATCTCGGTATCGCCGACCACAGCAAAAGCTCCTTCCAGGCGAGGGGGCTCGATGCCTCACGCCTTGCCGAGCAGGTCGCCGAGATCCGGGAACTCAATGCCTCGAAGGAATTTCAGGAGGCAGGCTTCCGCCTCTTTGCGGGGACCGAGTGCGATATCCTGAAAGAAGGAGACCTTGATTTTCCCGACGAGGTGCTCTCGACACTCGACTATGTCGTTGCCTCGGTTCACTCCGGCTTCACGGCCGAAGAGAAGACCACGACCGAGCGGATCATCCGCGCGATCCGCAATCCCCATGTCACCATGATGGGGCATCTGACGGGCAGACTCCTGCTCTCCCGTGAGGCCTATCCGTTGAATATCCCCGCCGTCATCGAGGCGGCGGCGGAGACCGGGACAATCATCGAGATCAATGCCAGCCCCTGGCGTCTCGACATGGACTGGCGCTGGTGGCCGCTTGCGAAAGAGAAGGGTGTGAAGTGCGCGATCAATCCCGACGCCCACACAACCTTCGGACTGCAGGATCTGATCTACGGAGTCGGCATCGCCCGCAAGGGATGGCTCACCAAGGCCGATGTCGTGAACTGCCTGCCGCTTGGGAAGGTGGAGGCAGCTTTAGCCGCCAAGCGGCTAAAACAAGGGGTTTAGGCTGTTGGTCTGTTAGTCTGTTAGGCGAAAGCCATCCAAAGAGGCGTTTCCCCGTTTAGGGCCTGTTAAGATTAAAATGGCGGGATGGCGCGAGGAGGAGATGAGGTGCAGGACAAGGCGCGAAAGAGGGAGTGTAGTCACAGCACTACAAGACCGAAAGAGCAACGCTGACCCTGCGCATCAGCAACCCTCGCCTTTAGGGTG
>CANKJN010000090.1 GCA_947482345.1 Spartobacteria bacterium | reverse complement strand
CGGCATCTACCACACCGACTTCCCGGAGTATGTCCGCATCCTCACGGAGGACGGGCTGATGGAATCGCTGACCTGGAACTTCATGCATTGGTTCTATGCCCAGCTCGACACGTTCTATGTGAACTCCGAGCATTACCGGGAGTGCTGGGTGGAGCGGGGGATCGCTCCCGAGAAGATCAAGATCCTCCCCCGAGGTCTCGATACGGGGCTTTTCCATCCGGAGAAGAAGCGGGCTGATTTCTGGAAGAAGCGCGGCCTGCTTGAGGGCGAGGTCGGGGCGATCTATGTCGGGCGCGTCTCCCGCGAGAAGAATCTCGATCTCTTTGCGGCGGCCTGCCGCCGTCTGCTGGCCGCCGGCGTCAAAGTGCGTCCCCTGATCGTGGGGGATGGCCCTTATGCCGAGATGATGAAGGAGCTTTTGCCGGAAGGTATCTACACCGGAAGCCTCCACAGGGAGGAGCTTGCCGCGGCGTATGCCTCGGCCGATCTCTTTGTCTTTCCCAGCACGACCGACACCTTTGGAAACGTCGTCATCGAGGCTCAGGCGAGCGGCCTTCCGGTGATCGTCTCCGATGTGGGGGGCCCGAGGGATCTTGTCGAGGATGGGACTGACGGCCGCATCACCAAGGGGCTTGATCTTGATGCGCTGACTGCCGCGATCAGGCAACTCGTGGAGGATGCCCCTCTCCGTCAGCGGATGGGAGTGGCCTCCCGGGCCCGGGTCGCCGAGCGTGACTGGAGCCGCGCCGCACGGCTTTTCTGGGAAGAAAGCGAGGAGTAGGGGGAGGGTGAAGCGGAGTGAGTCGAAGCGCGGTGGAGGTCAAAACTTTATTCAGCGGTTCCTTAAACTTGCGGAGCCGCGATGTTGGACTAGGTTTTCGCATGATTTCATCCCGAATCGGGGAGTTGCCGCAGTCCGAGCGGCCCCGTGAACGTCTCTCCTCCCATGGTGCCGGCGTGCTCACCGATGCCGAACTCCTGGCCATCTTTCTACGCACCGGCAAGGTCGGTCTGGATGTTCTCTCCCTAGCCAAGTCGCTTCTCGCGGAGTGGGGGAGTCTGAGACGCCTTGCCGGATGCTCGGTTGAGGAGCTCTCCATTCTGCCGGGGATGGGGCCGGCCAAGGCTGCGGAGCTCAAGGCCGCATTTGAGATGGGTCGCCGGATGGCCCTGCCGGAGGTAGAGCGTCCGAGGATCGATCGCGCAGGGGTGATTCATGCTCTGCTGGCCCGTGAGATGGAGATCCTTCCGCATGAATCGCTCCGTGTCCTGCTTCTCGACACGCGCCACGGCCTCCTGGAGCATAGGGAGGTATCGCGTGGAAGCCTCAATGAGAGCATTGCCCATCCGAGGGAGATCTACCGCCCGGCAATCGCCAAGGGCGCCTATGCCATCGCCGTGGCACACAATCATCCCTCGGGTGATCCCCAACCGAGCGAGGCAGACCGGCGTCTCACGCGTCGATTGGCCGAGGCCGGAACGCTTTTGCAGATCCCGTTGATTGATCATGTCATTATTGGCTCGCAGCGTGGTGAGAATGCCCCCTATTTCAGCTTTCGTGAGGCCGGGTTGCTTTAGAAAATTGGTCGTTGAGGATCGGTGATAGGGGCTTTTCTTTTGTGGGAGCCTTCCTAGCACCTGAAAACCTTTCATAATCCATCATTCATCCTTCATAATTTCCGAAATGCCCTCCATCCATCCCACAGCTCTTGTCGATCCTTCGGCCTCCCTTGCTTCAGGCGTGGAGGTGGGGCCCGGTGTCATCATTGAAGCGGGTGCTGTGATCGGTGAGGGATGCACGATCCAGGCTCGCTCCGTGATCACCGGGCATGTCCGGATGGGGAAGCGCAACATGGTCGGTTACGGGGCGATCATTGGCGGAGATCCGCAGGATTTCGCCTTCAATGGGGAGACGCCCAGCGAGGTGGTGATCGGTGATGACAATGTTTTCCGCGAATACGTCACCATCCATCGCGGCACCAAGGAGGGGAGTGTCACGAGCGTCGGAAACAAAAACTTCCTAATGGTCGGGGCCCACATGGGGCATAACTCTTCCGTCGGTAACAACGTGATCATCGCCAATAACTGCCTCCTTGCCGGCTATGTGGAGGTGCAGGATGGCGCGGTGCTCGGGGGAGGTTCGGTCTTCCATCAGTTCATCCGCGTCGGGAAGCTCTGCATGGTCCGGGGAGGGGAGCGCTTCAACAAGGATGTGCCCCCCTTTGTCTCGGCCTATGGAACAAGCCTCGTCTCCGGCATCAATGCGATCGGCCTGAAACGGGCCGGCTTCAGTGCCGAGGCGCGCATGGAGATCAAGCGGGCCTTCAAGCTGGTCTACCGTTCGGGATTCAATATCTCGCAGGCCGTTGAGGAATCGAAGAAGCAGTCCTGGGGACCGGAGGCGCAGTTCTTCCTCGATTTCATCGCCACGGCCAAGAAACGCGGGGTCAGTTCAGTCGCCCGCCGCGGGTCTGTCTCACAGAGTGATGATGAGTAATCCGAAGGCCCGGCTATTTACCGATGGGTGGTTAGGGAACCGCTGAACAAATCCCATGAAGGCGGCTGAAGAGCATTTGCTGATTTTTGAACGGCACTTCTCTCCCGATAAGCTGTGCCGTCCCCCATCGGGATGGGGGATCATGCCTTCGGCATGCTTCTCCGCGCCTCCTCCCCAGAGGCTTGGTTCCGCACTACTGTCCGAGCGATGCGCCGCCGCCCAATGCTTCATGCCTCCGCAAAGACTTCACACCTAGATAATCAAAAAAAATGCTCCAAGAAGCCGCTGAACTTTTGATTGAAACGGGAGGTTATTCGCCTCTGATTACAATGCCTTGAGGGCTTGGGTGGCACGCTTGAGATCCTCCGGTGTGTGTGCCGTGGAGATGAATCCGGCCTCGAACTGGGAGGGGGCGAAGTAGATTCCTTCGCGGAGTGAGGCGTGGAAGTGGCGGGCGAAGGCGGCCGTATCGCTTTTCTTGGCGTCGGCAAGGTTGCGGACGGGGACTTCGGTGAAGTAGAGGCAGAACATGGAACCGATCCGGTGGAAGGTCAGCGGCTTACCCCTGATCGCGGAGCGGACCGATTCCTCCATTTGTGCGCCAAGAGACTCAAGGAGTGCCCATCCGTTGGTGCGCTCCATCTCCTTGAGTTGGGCGAGACCCGCCGCGAGGGCGAGGGGATTCCCCGAGAGGGTTCCTGCCTGATAGACGGGGCCGAGCGGGGCGAGATGATCCATGATCTCGGCGCGGCCTCCGAATGCCCCGACGGGGAGGCCTCCTCCGATGACCTTTCCCAGGGTGGTGAGGTCGGGAGTAATTCCGTAAATTTCCTGAGCGCCTCCGGGAGCAAGCCGGAATCCTGTCATGACCTCGTCGAAGATGAGCAGGGCGCCATGCTCGCGACAGAGCTTCTGGATCGCCTCCAGATAGCCTGGCTCCGGCAGGTAAAGGCCTGCATTGGCCGGGACGGGCTCGAGGATGACGCAGGCGATTTCGGAGCCCTTTTCCTGAAAGACTCCTTGAAGTGCCTCCAGATCATTGAAGGGAACCGTGGAGGTGAGGGTGGCAAGGGATGAGGGAATGCCCGCGCTGTCGGGTTGCCCGAGGGTGAGTGCACCGCTTCCGGCCTTCACCAGCAGGGAATCGACATGGCCGTGGTAGCATCCCTCGAACTTCACGATACGGTCGCGCCCAGTGAATCCGCGTGCGAGGCGGATCGCCGACATGACGGCCTCGGTGCCACTGTTGGTCATGCGGACCTTCTCCACGGAGGGAACCATGCGGCAGATGGTCTCGGCCATCTCGACCTCAAGGGGATTGGGTATGCCGAAGCTGGTGCCGTGTTTGGCGGTCTCGGTGACCGCATCGATCACCACCTGCGGGGCGTGTCCGAGGATCGCCGGGCCCCAGGTGCCGACGAAGTCGATGTATTCACTCCCATCGACATCGGTGATGGTGCACCCCTTGGCCTTGTTGACGAAAAACGGCTCTCCCCCCACACCACGGAAGGCGCGGACGGGGGAATTCACGCCGCCGGGAATTCGGCGGAGCGCCCGATTCCACAGGGAGTGGGAGGTGGGCGCCGCAGGCTGAAGGCTAAAGGCTGAAGGCTGAAGGTCTGACATAAGAAACTAAACTAACGTTAAAGCGGAGCTCAAGGAGCAGTAAATCCAAGTCACAAGGATCAGATAGAACGCATGGAACGGACAAGTGAGTTGAGGACTTTTTCTGCTTCCATGATTTTAGCATCACACGCAGATGCAGCTCCCTTGGGCGCATAACCAAGCCTTTTGGCCAGACTCAGTTGGTAACGTAGTTCCCGTAATGAGCCAAATGCGATCTCCAGGAATCGAAGGTACTCTTGTTGGCTTTCGCGTGCGCATCCTTCGACGATATTCGATGGCACCGAAACGGCGGCGCGGCGCATTTGGGAAGTAAGGCCATAAATTTCGTCTTTAGGGAAATCCTTTGAGATCCGATAAACCAACAAGGCAATCTCATCTGCAAGTTCGTAGGCTCTAAGTTTTGAGTGATCACGCATTCGGAGTTTCTTCAGCCTTCAGCCTTCAGTCTTCAGTCTCACTTCAGCGGCTGAGCTCCAGCATTCTCCGCACGGACTTCTCGGCCTTGGCCCTGAGTCCCTCCTCCAGCAGGATCTCGGGCTTGAGGTCGCGGAGGCAGAGGTAGAGTTTCTCCATGGTATTGCGCTTCATGTAACGGCACTCGGCGCAGGCACAGGTATCGGTCGGTCCGGGAATGAAGATCTTGTCCGGGATCTCGCGGCGGAGGCGGTGGAGCATTCCCTCCTCGGTGACGATCACGAAGGCCTTGGCCGGGGAGTTCCTGCAGAAGGTGACCATCTTCTCGGTGGAGCAGACCTCGTCGGCGAGCAGGCGCACGGCCTGCGGGCACTCGGGGTGTGCGACGACCAGGGCATCAGGGTGCTCCTGCTTGGCCCTGCTGATGCTGTCGCGTGTGTATTCCATGTGCACGTAACAGGAGCCCTGCCAGAGATCCATGGGTCGTCCTGACTGCTCGGTGACCCAGGCGCCCAGATTCTGGTCGGGAACAAAAAGGATAGGGCGGTCCTTGGGGGCCGCCTCGACGATCTTCACGGCGTTGCCGCTGGTGCAGATGACGTCGGCCAGTGCTTTCACGCCGGCGCTGCAGTTGATGTAGGCGATGACGTGATAGTTCTTCTCCGCATGCTCCTTGAGGAATGCCTCGAGTTTCTCCGCGGGGCAGGAGTCGGAGAGCGAGCAACCCGCATCCATGTCGGGGATGACGACGGTCTTGCCGGGATTGAGGATCTTGGCCGTCTCTCCCATGAAGTGGACACCGCAGAAGACGATGACGTCGGCGTCGGTCTCGGCGGCTTTCTGACTCAGACCGAGGGAATCACCGACATGATCGGCGACACGCTGGATCTCCTCGATCTGGTAGTTGTGCGCGAGGATGACGGCGTTCCGCTCCTTCTTCAGCCGCAGGATCTCGGCGGCAAGGTCGATATGACTGGTGTTACTCACAGGGATGAAGTGGATAAACGGAATGGAAGAAAGCTCTTGGGGAACACGCCAATCATCTTATCCCCTTCATCACTTTTATCCCTGTGAGTTCATTCGGTCGCCTTACTTCGCCTCGTTGATGAGTTGGCGGAGGATGAAGGGGAGGATGCCGCCGTGGCGGTAGTAGTCGACCTCGATCGGGGTGTCGATGCGGACCTTCACGGTGACATCCTGCGAGGATCCGTCCTTGCGGGTGATGCGGAGCGTGAGGTCCTGACGGGGCTTGAGATCCTCGCCCAGGCCGACGATGTCGTAGCTCTCGGTGCCGTCGAGGCTGAGGGTCTGGGCGGTCGTTCCCTCCTGGAACTGGAGGGGGAGGATGCCCATGCCGACGAGGTTGGAGCGGTGGATGCGCTCGTAGCTGGCGGCTATGACAGCCTTCACTCCCAGGAGGCGGGTTCCCTTGGCTGCCCAGTCACGGCTGCTGCCGGTGCCGTATTCCTGTCCGGCCAGAATGACGAGCGGGGTCTTCGCGGCGGCATACTTGTGGGCCGCGTCGAAGATGCTCATGCGCTCGCCGTCGGGCTGGTGCAGGGTCTCGCCACCCTCGACTCCGGGGAGCATGAGGTTCTTGATCCGGACGTTTGCGAAGGTGCCGCGGGTCATGATGCGGTCGTTGCCGCGACGGCTGCCGTAGCTGTTGAAGTCCTCCTTGGTGACGCTGTTCTCGCTGAGGAAGCGTCCCGCCGGGGACTTCTCCTTGATGGCTCCCGCAGGGGAGATGTGATCGGTCGTGACGGAGTCGCCGAAGATGCCGAGCGCGCGCGCTCCGGAGATCGGGGTGATGGTTCCGGCCTCCATGCCGAAGTTTTCGAAGAACGGCGGCTCCTGGATGTAGGTGCTCTTGGTGTCCCACTGGTAGATGGCTCCGGTGGGGGCGCTGATCTCGTTCCACTTGGGGTTCTGTCCGGCGAAGTCCCCGTAGAGGGTGGCGAACATTTCCGGTGTGAGGGCGCTGCGAAGGGTGTCGCGGATCTCGGCGAGGCTGGGCCATATATCCTTGAGGAAGATCTCCTTGTCATCCTTGCCCTTGCCGACGGGCTCCTTGGCGAAGTCGATGTCGACGCGTCCGGCGAGCGCGAAGGCGACGACGAGCGGAGGGGACATCAGGAAGTTGGCCTTGATGTTCTGGTGGATGCGGGCCTCGAAGTTGCGGTTGCCCGAGAGGACGGCGGCGGCGACAAGATCGTTGTCGGTGACGGCCTTCTCGACTTCGGGGTTGAGTGGGCCGGAGTTGCCGATGCAGGTGGTGCATCCGTAGCCGACGGTCTGGAAGCCGAGCTTGTCGAAGTAGGGCTGGAGGCCGGTCTTCTCAAGGTAGGCTGTGACAACGCGGGAACCGGGTGCCAGCGAGGTCTTCACCGTCGGGTCCATGGAGAGACCCGCCTCGACCGCCTTCTTGGCGAGGAGGCCCGCGGCGAGCATGACGCTCGGGTTGCTGGTGTTGGTGCAGCTGGTGATGGCGGCGATGAGGACGCTGCCGTTGCGGATGGTGCTCTTGCCGCCGTGCTCCCCGTGGTAGGGGGATTCCGGCATCTGGGAGACCGCATCGGGAGTGGGGCGGTCGCTGATCATCTCCTCCTCGTCCTCCGGGATGGTGGGATTGCGGCGGGCAACCAGTGCCTGGGCGGAGAGGGCGCCGTCATTCTTGCCGTAGCCGCCCTCGGCGACCGGCTTGGTAAGGAGTTCCTGGAAGAGAGGCTTGAGCTGGGGGAGGTCGATGCGGTCCTGGGGGCGCTTCGGACCGGCCACGCTCGGGACGACGGTGGAGAGATCGAGTTCGAGGTCGACGCTGTAGTCGATCTGGCCCTTGCGGGGCATGCCGAACATTCCCTGGGCCTTGAAGTAGTTCCCGAAGGCCTCGCACTCCGCCTCGGTGCGGCCGGTGGCGCGGAGGAAGGCGACGGACTCGGAATCGACGGGGAAGATGCCCATGGTGGCGCCGTATTCCGGGGCCATGTTGGCGATGGTGGCGCGGTCGGGGAGGGGGAGCGACTCCGCACCCTCGCCGTAGAACTCGACGAACTTGCCGACGACCTTCGCCGCACGAAGCATCTGGGTGACGCGGAGCGCGAGATCGGTCGCGGTGACTCCCTCGCCGAGCTTGCCGGTGAGGTGGACGCCGACGACCTCGGGGGTGAGGAAGTAGACGGGTTGTCCGAGCATTCCAGCCTCGGCCTCGATGCCTCCCACGCCCCAGCCGACGACGCCGAGGCCGTTGATCATGGTGGTGTGGGAATCGGTGCCGACGAGGCTGTCGGGGTAGTAGATGTCTCCGGAGCCGTTCTTGCCATGAAGGACGCCGCGGGCCAGATACTCGAGGTTGACCTGGTGGACGATGCCGATGCCCGGAGGGACGACGCCGAAGGTCTCAAAGGCCTGCTGGCCCCACTTGAGGAACTCGTAGCGCTCGCGGTTGCGCTTGAACTCCATGTCGAGGTTGAGCTTCATAGCGTCGGCCCAGCCGTAGTAGTCGACCTGCACGGAGTGATCGACGACGAGGTCGACGGGAACAAGCGGCTCGATGATGCCGGGCTTGCCGCCGAGGCGCGCCACGGCGCTGCGCATCGCTGCGAGATCGACCAGGAGGGGAACCCCGGTGAAGTCCTGAAGGACGATGCGGGCGACGACGAAGGGAATCTCCTCGGGAGCAGGCGCCTTGGCATTCCATGCGGCGAGGGCGCGAACATCCTTCTCATGAACCTTGCGGCCGTCGCAGTTGCGGAGCACGGACTCTAGCACCACGCGGATGGAGAAGGGTAGGCGGGAGATCTTGCCGACGCCCTGCTCCTCGAGTGCCGGGAGGGAGTAGTAGGAAGCTGTCTTTCCCTTGGAGGGCTCGAAGCTACGGAGTGTCTTGAACGGGTCGGAGGTGGACATTTTGTGAGGAGGTTAGGCTGAAGGCTGAAGACTGAAGGTTGGTGAATTTAAAAAGTTTCGATGTGAAAATCCCAAGAATGGATCTCTGTGGCAAAAATGAATTGGGTGATATGTATCGATGAGGATGAAAAGTGCTCTGGACTTCAGTCTTCAGCCTATAGACTTCAGCCTTTGCAATTATTTGAGTTCGGCGAGCTTGGCCTGAATCTTTGCGAAGTCGGGGAGTAGCTTAGCGTCGTCGTGCGACTCGGCATACTGGATCACGCCGGCGCGGTCGATGAGGAAGGCGGAGCGCTTCGGAACGCCACCCATGCCGAGGCCGATCTGTGGGAGGAAGCTCTCGTAGGCAACGCCGTAAGCCTTGGCCACGGTGTGCTCGTAGTCGCTGAGGAGGGGAATGGTGATCCCTTCCTTCTGGGCCCATGCCTGTTGGGCAAACGGGTTGTCACCGCTGATGCCGTAGACCGCGCAGTCGAGGGCCTCGTAGGCACCGATTCCCTTGCTGATCGTGCAGAACTCCTCGGTGCAGACGCCGGTGAAGGCCATCGGGACGAAGAGAAGCAGGATGTTCTTCCTGCCGATCTCGGCGGAGAGGGTGACCTGCTTGGGGCCTTCGGCGGTGGCGGTGGAGAGGGTGAAGTCGGGAGCTTTGGTTCCTGTGGTGATCATGGTGAGTAAGGATGAATGATGAAGGGTGAATTATGAGGGATGAATGAGTTGATGCATGGAAAGCGGAGGCCTGAATTGAACATCAGAATCAAGCGCGCCGAAAATCCAAGGGAGGTATCTAACCTGAAAAAGCCGGACCAAGAAAGTTTGAAATCACTAAATAGTGACGTCACGAGATAGGATTGTTGATAGAGGGAGTGGATGAAGAAAGAGAGCACCCTTCACCGTCACGACATAACGGATCGAACCTGGAAGTTATTGGAGCCTCATTTGCCAGGCAGGGCAGGTGTTTGGGGAGGGCGAGCG
>CANKJN010000089.1 GCA_947482345.1 Spartobacteria bacterium | reverse complement strand
TACAAATGCGCCATCGTCGCCGCCATGCGCAAACTCCTCATCCACATCCAATCCCTCCTCAAAAACGCCCACCTTCAACCAGCCTGAAAAAACACAGTTGCTTTGCGCCCGTTGCGTGAAAATATCATCTTTGAATCAACCCACTGCAAACAGCGACGCGCCTAACCTTTTAACGGTGTAACCCTTCCAGGGACTCACCATCCGGGTGAACCGCTCAAACCTGTTAACACCGCTCTATTGTGCAGTCCGGGTTGAAAAGACCTTTGGCTGCCTTGCCCTCCACCCCATGGCATCCGCAAACCCTTTGTCTACATCTCAATCAAAAGCGCTCTAATCAGCGCTTCCTTAGGAATGCGACCGCCACGAAGAGCACTTCCAAGGATACGAAGGCCGCCACCAAGGGGAATCCTCCCGTGCCGAATCCGTAACTGTGAAGTCCCGCGCCCAGGACGAAGTTCACACCATACCAGGCCATCAGCACACCCATGAAGGCTAGCACCGAGCCGACGGCCAGACCGAACCCTCCCCACATCCCGCTCAGGCGTCCGTGAAGGAGGAAGAGATAGCCGATCAGGGCGATCAGGGCCCAGGTTTCCTTGGGATCCCAGTCCCAGAAGCGGCCCCAGGAGTAGTTGGCCCAGACTCCGCCGAGAATCGTTCCCGCCGCGAGGAGAAGGACGCCGACCTGAAGGGTCTTGTAGAGGTAGGTGTAGAGTCTTTCCGAGGGATCCTTTCCCGCGATGATGCGTCCGAGGATGACATGGGCCACTCCGAGGGCCAGGGCAAAGGCGGCGTAGCTCAGGGTGATCGAGAGGACATGGGTGGTGAGCCAGAAATTATCGCGCAGGACAGGGGTGAGGGGATGGATCGACCGATCGAGGATCATCGGCTGGCTATCGGCCAGGATCAGCGAGGCCACGGCGACGGGAATCGCCCCTAGCAGGAAGGTTCCGGCGCGGTAAATGGCCTCGAAGATCAGGGCGAAGAGGATGGTTCCGAAGGCCACCCAGATCACCGACTCGTACATGTTGGTGACCGGGGGACGTCCGGCGATCAGCACGCGGGAGAGCAGTCCCGCCGCCTGCAGCAGGAACCCGCTGCCGGCAAGCACCCAGGCCAGCTGATAGGCGCATTTTTCCCAGCTTCCCCGGGAGACCAGCAGGAGGATGCCGGCCGCGGCGTAAAGGATCCAGGCCCAGCGGAAGGGGTGGGCTTTCTGATAGGCAACCTCAAGGCTGATCTTCCACGAGGCGGGTGATGCCCCGGTTTGGGTCACCAGGCCGGTGAATTCCTCCGCGGTCCGGTCGAAGCGTTGCCGGGAGTTCTCCGACCATGCGTCGCGCAGGGCTCTGAGCGGCATCTCGTCGCCCGAAGGGGCCTGCCAGTCGGTGCCGGAGAGGGGAGGAATGACGCGGAAGGAGCCTCCCGCCAGCAGGCTCTCGAGTAGTCCCATCCGGAGTCCCACGTCGGAGGCCTCTTTCTGCAGGCCGACCAGCTTGGCACGTGGATCGCGACGGCGGGTCTCGGCGGCCTCCGCAATCTCCCTGCCCAACTCCGCGTTGCCGGCGAGTTCATTCCAGCTGAAGAGTTTGCGGCCGGTCTCCAGTCCGAGTTGCTGTTTGAGCGGCCTGTTGGAGACGAGGATCAACTCCCTGCCCTTCCAGTCGGCGGAGGGATCCATCCAGATCGAGGTGATGATCCCCATCGCATCCATCCGGCCGCCATCCTGAGTCAGTCGGGTCTTTCCGGAGAGCGATCGCAGCGTCTCCTCCGCAAAGACGAGATACGGTTTTCTGCGCCCTCCCTCCTGGACCACCATCGTCTCTAGGGCCGCCGGCGGGACCGAAGCCCACGCCGATGGGAGCAGGATCACCCAAAGAAGCAGCGGAAGCAGGGAGGGGAGGGTGCGGTTTGTCATGCGCGTGGACGGAGATAGAACATCATGAAGATCCCTAGGCAGATGGCGAGCGAGCCCGTCCATTTGAGGAACCAACCAGGATCATAGAGAACCTGAAGGGTGGTCTCCTGGAGATCCTGGGGATTCCACTCCGCTTGGGAGAACTTGTAGTTGAACCCCGTGATGTTGGCGAGGATCCCCCCGGGGTAGGAGGCGGGATGGTTCATCCGGATCTGCCCCTCCTTCTCCTGACCGGTCTTCAGGTTTTTAAAGAGAACGGTAGCCCGGAAATCGGAGGGGGTTTCGGTCCCCTCGTCGCGCGGAATCCGGAAGTCGGTCAGCGCAATGGAGAAGGGGATCGGCTTGAGTTCCAGACCGTAGCCCAGGCGGACCAGATCGTTCCCGATGGTCAGGGGGACCACTTCGCCCGAGGCGACCCATGCGGAGGCACCTTTCGTTCCATCCGGGCTAATCAAGCAGGCATGGAATCCCGGGACGCCCCCCTCCTGAGCGGGTTTGGGGCTGGTCACGATCGTTTTCCCCGGAGCGATTTCCAGAAGTTGGAGGCGCCAGTCGGCCCATCCCAGGGGGAGTTCCTCCCCTGATTTCAGGACGCCGGAGGATGTCACGGTAACGCCTCTTCCGATGCGGTAGAGCATGGTTCCGGGTTCCTTTCCTGGAAGCAGTTGGAGCCATGGTTTTTTCCCCGCCGGATCACGGGATGTCGGGGTGGATTCCTTCGCGGAGAAGGTGATATCGGCGCGGCCAAAGAACTCATGACTGTGAGGGGAACCTTCCTCCGTGCCAAGGGCCACGCGGAGCGACTGGCGCATCATGCCGCTGGAGAATCCCAGGAGCACCACTGTGCCAGAGTTACGGCCATTCCCCGGAGCAAGCCGTGGTTCAGGAACGAGATGCTCGGAGACGGCATCGATTCCGATCCGGAGCGACGTTCCGGGGACGGGGAGGAACTTCGGCGAGTTCTCCGTGACATGAAGGAACCGGGTGTCGAGCGGGAGAAGATAGAGATAGCTGTCGGCGGGGCTTTCCACCTGGAGGCAGCTCCGGTCGGTGATGATCTTGCGCTGGGGCTGGCCGTCGGTGCGGAGCGTGACGTTTCCCTCGAAGCCGAATCTGGAACCGATGACCGCCCCGATCAGCAGCAGGATGATGCCGTAGTGGGTGATGATGAATCCGGTGTGCTTTTTCTGCCAGGGCCAGCGGGAGAGCGTGACGGCGAAGAGGTTCACGCAGAGGAGTCCCAGCCAGGCGATGAACCACGGGGCCTTGTAGATCCATGCACGAGCCACCGCGGCATCGAAACGCGACTCCGTGAAGGTGGCCGCGGCGCAGGCGATGGCGATCGTGGCAAGAAGGAGCAGGGCCAGCTTGAGCGAGCCGAGCAGATGGATCAGTCGCCAGACGACTGAACGGCGCTGGCGCTCCGCGATCATGCCCGCCCGTGAAAGGGTGCGCTGGGTCAGGTTGCCTTGATCGGACATCTCAAAGAGTTTAGAGCGGTTTTGCTTCATCTCTAGACATTCTTTGGGGCGGCATGGGTCACTCAACAGTGTCGCCTCGCTCGGGCAGTAGCACAAAACCAAGCCTCTCTGGTTAGAGGCGCGGAGAAGCTGGGATTTAACCCGTAACTTGCATTGGGAATTTCTGAGAACATAGGAGGCCGTGTTAAAAATGTTACAACCAAGGCTCTGGGAAGAGCCGCGTAAGATCCCGCGAATGCGGGACCCGAAGGGCGCCACCGCTTGCCGGGAGGCAAGTGGCGTCAACATGGATCCGGGAGAGCCCTGACTCGTGATTCGGGAGGGAGAAGTCAGGGAAAGTGTCGTCAAAAGATGCCTTCATGAGTTCCATTCGGCCTCTGATACCATCTCCACTCTTATTCCGGTAGAATCAGCTGGTTCTTTCGGCGTGTGGCGTTGTTGTCATCCCTTGGGTTATCTTCAGATAGCCCTCGGTCTTCCGCCTAGCCACACGCCGAAACTCCATCCCCGCTTAAGTCCCATTCCTATTGGCACTTGGTATTAATTGTTTCAGATTGAAGGCATGAAGGAATATGACTTTGTGGTGATCGGTGGGGGAAGCGGCGGCTATGCAGCCGCACGGACGGCCTCCTCCCTCGGCCTCTCGACGGCCGTGATCGAGGGGGGTGAGCAGGTGGGAGGTCTCTGCATCCTGAGAGGCTGCATGCCGAGCAAGACCCTCATCGAGTCCGGTAACCGCTACCGGACGCTCCGTCATGCGGAGGAATTCGGCCTCCATGCCGAAAAGATCGGATTTGACGCCGCGAAGATCGTGGAACGCAAGCGGCGGCTGATCGGGGAATTCGCCGACTACAGGGCCCAGCAACTTGCGGGTGGTTCCTTTGATTTCATCCGGGGTCGCGCGGAGTTCCTCGATCCGCATTGCCTGAGGGTTTCGCTGCGGGAGGGAGGTGAAAGGATCCTGGCCCTCAAGACCGGATGCATCGCGACGGGTTCGGTTCTGAACCGTCCTTCGATTCAGGGGATCGAGCTCTGCCTCTCCAGCGATGATCTGCTGGAACTCACGGAGATCCCCGCTTCGGCGGTCGTTCTTGGCGGTGGGCCCGTGGCGTTGGAAATGGCCCACTATCTCGAGTCACTTGGTTCAAGGGTCACGATTCTACAGCGCAATACCCAACTCCTGACGGGCAATGACCACGATGTCGCCGAGGCTGTTGCGGAGGCATTCCGCAGAAGAGGCATGCAGGTTCTCTGTGGCACACGGCTTGAAAAAATTGAGGAATCGGGGAATCAAATGGCCGTGCATTACGGACATGGCAACGGCGTTGAAGTCATCCAGGCCGATCTCGTCGTGAATGCCCTGGGCCGCCGTCCGGCTATCGCGGGCCTCGGTCTGGAGAAAGCCAGTGTGGCCCTCGAGGGCCCCGCCATCTGCACCGACCTTGAACAGCGCACGACGGCGCGGCATCTCTTCGCGGCGGGTGATTGCTGTGGCCCCTATGAGGTCGTCCACATAGCTATCACCCAGGGTGAGACCGCTGCCAAGAATGCCGCCGCCTTGATCAAAGGAGGTGCTCCGGCAACCCTCGATTACCGTCTGAAGCTCTTCGCCTGCTTTGCCGAACCGCAGATGGCTTCTTGCGGCATGACAGAACAGGAGGCCAGAGAGAATGGTCTGCAGATCGTCACGGCTTCCTATCCCTTTGCCGATCATGGGAAGTCCCTTGTGAAGGGGGAGACGGACGGTTTTGTGAAGTTGATCGCAGATGCTGACCAAGGACACATTCTCGGGGGTGCCGTCGTCGGGCCCGAGGCCTCCGAACTCATCCATGAGATAGTCGTGGCGATGGCCTTCCACGCCACTGCGGCTCAGTTGGCTGTCATCCCCCATTACCACCCGACGCTCAGCGAGATCTGGACCTATCCGGCAGAGGAGATTGCGGACAAGATAGGGAGCTAAACTGAACGAAGTTCTTGAGATGTTGGTGTATCCCTATGATACCAATAGGCCAACAGCTTTTTTCAGCTCAGTTCTGAGGCTGCTGGGGAAGTTGCGCGGCGACTCCCGCGGCCTGTGCGGCAACGGAATTGGGATACTGGGTGCCGAGCGACTGGATGACGCGCCTGGCATCCTCCATACTACCCTGCTGGGCCAGAAGACGGGCCTGGGAGAAGATGGCAAACGGTGCCCCGTAGCTCTGCGGATACGCCGCGGCGGCCTGCTGGTAGGAGTTGAGTGCATCGGCCGGTTTTCCTGCCATGCGGGCATTGGAGGCGCGTCCGATCAATCCGGAGACGGCAAGTGGGCTTGCAGGATAGGTCTCGGTAAATCGCGAGTAGAGGGAGTCTGACTCCTCGATCTTGCCGGCATCGCGCAGGGATGCGGCGAGCAGGAGCATGGCGTCCGCCGCAGCGGGGGTCCGGGGGTATTTGGAAATGACCTCGTTCCATGCCGCATCGTTGTTAGCTCCCGAGAGAAGGGTTTCGGAGGCGATGCGTGCGGAACGGTTCACGGCCAAGACTCCGAGCCCGATGATGGTCAGGATGGTCAGGCCGACGATTCCTCCCAGAAGCGCTCCGCGATGGTTGATCCAAAGAATCTCGAGCGTGGAGGGTGGGGCGATTTCCTGATCGGCTTCGGGCGGGGTGAAAGGGGAGGACATGTGAAAAAAAGGATGAAGGATGAATTATGAATGATGAAAGAGGGAGAAAAGTCTGAAACTTGATGCAAAGGATACGAAGTAACTGCCGTGCAAGACAATCCTGAAGGCTGTTAGACTATTAGGTAAGAGGAGCAGGGAATGCTGAACGGATCAAGCCAAGTGCTCGGGATGTTTAAAATCACTCGCACGATTCATGGGAGAGCCAGATCCGTTGAGGCCAACCGGTTGAGACTTTTTGATCAGGCAGTTCTGTCTGTATGACCTAACAGTCTAACAGTCTTCAGCCTAACAGCCTCGGTTGGCCATGGGCCACCTCAGCCTCCCACCTGGGCTCGGGCTTCCTCGGCGAGTGCGGTGCTGAGGTAGCGCTCTCCGGTGGAGCAGGCGACGGTCACGATCAGCTTGCCGGCGTTCTCAGGGCGTTTGGCTAGTTCGATCGCGGCATGGACATTCGCTCCGGAACTGATGCCGGCAAGGATGCCCTCTTCCTTGGCGAGGCGTCGGGCCATGGCGAAGGCTTCGTCGTTCGTCACGGTGAGGACCTCATCGACGGAGTCGAGGTGGAGATTGCCCGGGACGAATCCGGCCCCGGTTCCCTGGATCTTGTGGGGGCCGGGCTTCACGGGTTCTCCGGCTCGGGTCTGGGTGATGACAGGTGAGTCCTTGGGCTCGACCGCGACGGCCTTAAAGCCGGGCTTGCGGGCCTTGATCGCCTCGGAGACGCCAGTGATGGTGCCGCCGGTGCCGACTGCGGAGACGAGAATATCGATCTTGCCGTCGGTATCCTCCCAGATTTCCTCGGCGGTGGTCTTGGAATGGATGGCGGGGTTGGCCGCATTGTTGAACTGCTGGGGCATCCAGGCTCCGGGGGTCTCCTTGAGGATCTGCTCCGCGCGGGCGATCGCTCCCTTCATCCCTTCGGAACCGGGGGTGAGGACCAGTTGTGCGCCGAGCATGGCGAGGAGGGTGCGGCGCTCGAGGCTCATGGTCTCGGGCATGGTGAGGATGAGTTTGTAACCCTTGGCCGCGGCCACGAAGGCAAGCGCGATGCCGGTGTTGCCGCTGGTCGGCTCCACGATGGTTGTTCCTTCCTTGAGGAGGCCCTTGGTCTCGGCATCCGCGATCATGGCGGCGCCGATACGGTCTTTCACGCTGCCGAGGGGATTGAAGAACTCACACTTGAGGGCGATCGTTGCCGGGAGGCCCTTGGTAACGTGGTTCAGGCGCACGAGAGGAGTGTGGCCAATGGTGTCGACGATGGAGTTGTGGATGCGGCCCATGATTTTGATGTATTGTTGAGAGTGGAGAACAACTACCTCAACGGTCGCGGTTCCGTCCATTGGATTTTCACCGCGATCCCCGATGGTGGGGTGGAAAGTGCTCGGAGAGGGGGTCGAACCCACACACCTTTCGGTACCAGATCCTAAGTCTGGCGCGTCTGCCAATTCCGCCATCCGAGCAGTAGATCATTCATTCCCGTTTTGCGCCCGGTGCTCAAGGATTATCGCTGACCGCTGTGGTTCATCTGCAATTCGCGGGATTGCTTGAAACGGGCTTTTTTTCCCGATGCGGCCTTTTCAAAAAGCTCGGGATCCTCCATGGCAAGGCTCTCCACAGAATGGCTGGAGCAAGACTCCCTGACGATGCAGTCACCATGGAGGATCCTCACAAGGTATCCTTCGCGTGGAGATGGTGAGGTGAGGGATGGGATGGGTTTGGCTTTGGCTTTGGATTGCGATTTGAATTTGGATGACTTGCGCGCCGCTTTTGTTTTGGAAGTTCCAGCTGAGCCCGCGAGTGGGATCGGATTAGCAGTCACGATGTAGGTGGCGTGGGGAGCGACGACATCAAAGCAGACCGTATCGTCTACCGTGGGGTTGCCACCATTTTTACCCCTCTTCAGGAAAAAACACTGAACCCGGTAGGAGGTTTCAGCGTCATGGTGGGTCACGATCTTGATCTCAAGGTTCTGGATGCTCTGCCTGTGACCGCCCTTCTCCGAGACGCCGTAACGGCATTCATGGACGGAGAGGTAGGGGGCCGTGGGCGCGATGGTCGCGGATCCTGGCCCCGCGAAGGCCAGAAGCGAGACGGCAATCAGGAATGGGATTTTCCTGCTCGGTCCGCTTCGATCAACGCTCATTAGATCACTTCAGCGACCGATGCGCCTCAGAGGCTTTCCCGCAAGGAGGTTCGCTTCGATATTCTCGAGGGAGACGCCCTTGGTCTCGGGGACAAAGAGCAGGAAGAAGAGGACAAAGAGGGCGTTCAATCCGCCGTATAGAAGGAAGGTGTTTCCGTTTCCCAGCGTGTTGAGCATGGTCAGGAAGGTTCCGCCAACGATGGCGTTGACGATCCAGTTGGTGGCCGTGCTGAAGGTCACGCCCAGATCACGTCCCGAGAGGGGGAAGATTTCCGCGCAGAGGACCCAGATGATCGGGCCAGCGCTCATGGCGAAGCCGACGATGAAGAGGAGCAGGGATCCGATGGCCCAGGTGCCTAGGGCGGGTGTCTTCTCCAGGTCCATGTTGAAGAGCATCCCGACGCCCACCATGGCGGCTCCCATGACGGCGAAGCCGGCATACATGATCGGTTTGCGCCCGAGCCGGTCGACGAAGGCGATCGCGATGAAGGTGGCGAGCACGTTGGTGACGCCGACGATGACGGTCCCCCAGAGCTGCTGCTCGGTGTCGGCGAATCCGGCGATCTTGAAGATGCGCGGGGCGTAGTACATCACGACGTTGATTCCGGTGAGTTGCTGGATGATCTGGAGACCGATGCCCAGACCGATCGCGCGGCGGAAGTTGGAGTTCTCGACCAGCATCCGGAAGCCGCTCTGCTTCACGCGCAGGCTCTCCTCGATCTCGGTGACCTCGCGCGTGATTTCGGCGCTCGGTAGACGCATCCGCTGGAAGACGGAGACGGCCATGTCTTTCTTGCCTTTAAGGAAAAGCCAGCGAGGGCTCTCGGGCAGGAAGAGCACACCAATGAACATGATAGCCGCAGGAACCGCGATGATACCCAGCATGAGCCGCCAATGGCCGCCGGTCACCCCGTCGATGGTGGCGTACTTGCCGAGCCATGTGTTGCTGAGGAAGGCGATCACGATGCCGATGGTGATCATCAGCTGGTACATCGAGATCATCGAGCCACGCACCCGTTGGGGCGAGATTTCGGAGAGGTAGAGGGGGGCGGTGAATGAGGCGACGCCGATGGCGATTCCCAGGAAGAAGCGGGCCAGCACCAGGGTGTGGGGGTCGGGTGAAAAGGCGCAGACAAAGGAGCCGATGACGAAGATGACGGCGCTCACGAGGATCGCGCCGCGGCGTCCCATCTTGTTCGAGAGAACCCCGCTGAGCAGGGTTCCGAAGAC
>CANKJN010000088.1 GCA_947482345.1 Spartobacteria bacterium | reverse complement strand
TCCTGGCTGCTATCCAAATACGCTGCATCGCTCTCTGGGCTCTTATCTCGTGACTACAATATCTAGGGAATCGCTGATTAAATCCCATGAAGGCCGCTGAAGAGCAATTGCTGATTTTTGAAGGCGCGAGTGCTGGGCGATACCCGTAGCGGTCTCGCCCGAGCAGGCAACGCCACAAAAATCGACAAATGGCTTCAGCCCTAAGGGTTGCGGAGATAGCTGGCCGAGGGCTGTGTTGGCTTCGCGGTTTACTTGCCTGGCCGTTGCTTCTCATCCGTTACGGCAGCCCACTGCGGGGATGCGCCCGCGAAGCCGCCTTGCCCGCGGCCCATTCTTACCGCAACGGTCTGTATGCGATTTAATCAGCGGTTCCTTAGTGGACATTCGCCGCGATGACTTCCAATCCCCGAAGGGTGAGGAGGGGATCCACCTTGTTGATGAGCGTTTTGCCACCCCCCATGGTGGAGAGGCGTGATACCAGCTCTGCATCACCCCCCGTGGCGATTACATAAGGTCGTTTCCCTCCGAAAACCTCAGAGGTCATCCGTGACACCGTTTCGCGCACCAGACCGACAGCTCCGAGCAGGAGTCCTATCCTAATTGCCTCGGTGGTGCTCTTTCCAAGGCAACTGCGGATGGAGGTGATTTTCGTCAGGGGAAGGAGGGCGGTGCGCTCATGCAGGGCGCTTGCGGCTGTCGGCAATCCCGGTGCGATGACCCCGCCCCGGTAGCAACCCTTGGCATCGATCACATCGAAGGTGACCGCCGTTCCGAAATCGACGACGATCGAGGGAAGCTTTCCGAGGTGGACTGCCGCGGCGGCGTTGGCCAGGCGGTCGGCGCCGATCGAGGAGGGTTTCGGATAATTGATGGAAACACCTCCGGGCACCCTGTGATCGACCCAGACCGGGGGGCAGGGGAGCGATGCCGCAATCATGCGGCTGACTCCGGGAACCACCGAGGCGATGACGGCGCGATCGGCTTTCAGGGAGGCCAGATCGGAGGGGGTGAGTTGCCTTGTCGGGATCCGCCTGACGCGCCCGATCTTGCCGTCGCGACTCAGGGCGATCTTGGTGAAGGAGTTGCTGACGTCAATCAGCAGGATCCTGACTTCACGCCGGATGTATCCGTCCCGTTTCAACGCTATCCTCCCGAGGCGTTCGCCAGATCGGATTCCTCCGGGGGCAGAGCGCCCTGAAATCTCTTTTTGTCGATCGCCTTCATGTAGGCCTCGTGGGGGGAGATCGTCCCGTCGAGCATCTTCTCCCAGATGGCATCATCCATGAACTGCATCCCCTCGGCCTTTCCTGCGACGATGACGTCCTGAAGTTTCTGGGTCGCTCCCTCACGGATGATGGCGGAGACAGCGTTGTTGACTTTGAGGATCTCGTTGATGGCGACGCGACCCTTGCCGTCCGCTTTCTTGAAGAGAAGTTGCGCCACGACGCCGCGCAGTGAGGAGGCGAGCATGGTGCGGACCTGGGACTGTTGATCGGCCGGGAAGGCGTCGATCATGCGGTCGACGGTCTTGCGGGCATTGTTGGTGTGGAGGGTTCCGAAAACCAGCAGGCCGGTTTCCGCGGCGGTCAGCGCGAGGGAGATGGTTTCCAGATCGCGCATCTCACCGACGAGCACTATGTCGGCATCCTCGCGGAGAGCGGCCTTCAGTCCCGACGCAAAGGTCGGGGCGTGCTCGGGAACCTCGCGCTGGGTGATGATGCTCCGCTTGTTGCGGTGGACGAACTCGATCGGTTCCTCGATGGTGACGATGTGGCGGCCGTAGTTGGTGTTGATGTAGTCGATGAGCGCCGCAAGCGTGGTGCTCTTGCCTGAACCCGTGGGCCCGGTGACCAGGACGATCCCGCCGCGCATGTCGCCGAATTCCTTGATGACCTGCGGGACATTGAGCTGTTCGAGGGTGAGGATCTTCGTCGGGATGATACGGAAGACGGCGCCGTAACCGTGCGCCTGCTTGAGGTAGTTGCAGCGGAAGCGGCTGTTCTCATCCATCTGGTAAGCGAAGTCGAGGTCGCCGCACTCCTCGTACTTCTGCCACTTCTCGGGCGTGCAGATCTCGCTGAGCATGTAGGCCATCTGCTCCCGCGTGAGCGGGGGTGAATCGGGCCAGATCGGAACGATCTCGCCGTGGCGGCGGATCTTGGGGGGTTGTCCCTCGGCAAGGTGAAGGTCGGAGGCGCCGTTCTCGATCAGTGCCCGGAAGAGTTCGTCGATGTATGCCATGATCGTGGGGAGGATGGGTCAGATACCGCAGACATTGCGCATCTCGGTCTTGTTCTCCGCGCGGTAGAGGGCCTCCTCGGCCGTGATGATTCCCTGGCGGTAGAGTTCCGCCACGGACTCGTCCATGAGGATCATGCCGGCTTTCTTGCCCGTCTGGATGATGCCCGGGAGCATGAAGGTCTTCGCCTCGCGGATGACGTTCGCAATGGCTGGGGAGTTGAGCATGATCTCCATGGCGACTGCACGACCCGTACCGTCGGCGCGGGGAATGAGTTGCTGGCTGACGATGCCGCGCAGCGATTCACTGACCATCATCCGGATCTGGTCGCGCTGGTCGGCGGGGAAGACGTCGAGGAGGCGGTCGAGTGTCCGGGGGGCATTGCTCGTATGGAGCGTGCCAAGCACCAGGTGACCGGTCTCGGAGGCGGAGATCGCAAGCTGGATGGTCTCCAGGTCCCGCATCTCGCCGACCATGATGACATCGGGATCCTCGCGGAGCGCTCCGCGCAGGGCGGCGGCAAAGGACTTCGTGTGGGTGTGAACCTCGCGCTGGGTGACCTGGCAGCCGGCCGAGGGGATGATGTATTCGATCGGTTCCTCGAGCGTGATGATGTGATCACCTCGGTGGAGGTTGATCTCCTGGACGAGGGCCGCAAGGGTCGTGGTCTTGCCGCTTCCCATCGGTCCCGTCACGAGGACGAGGCCGTTGTGATACTGGGTGAGGAGCTTGAGCTGGTTCGGCATTCCGAGCTCGTCGAGCGTGCGGAGCGAGCTGCTGATAATGCGGAAGGCGAGGTCGAATCCGAGTCGCTGGCGCACCACGCTGGTGCGGTAGCGGCCGGTTGCGTTCGTGTAGGCGAAGTCGACGTCTCCCTGACGGTGAAGGCGGGCGAGTTGCTGCTCGTCGAGGAACCCCTTCAAGAGGTTCTCGGTGTCCTCTGCGGAAAGGGGCGGGGCGTTCTCCCACATGGGGAGGAGCATGCCGTAGCGGCGGCAGGTCGGTGGGCTGGAGACGCTGAGGTGGATGTCGGAGGCGTCGGCCTGCTTTCCGAGGTTCAGGTAGTCGTCGACATGTTGGGGCAGAACGCTCTC
Organism: Spartobacteria bacterium; assembly: GCA_947482345.1. Classification (GTDB taxonomy): domain Bacteria; phylum Verrucomicrobiota; class Verrucomicrobiia; order Chthoniobacterales; family UBA6821; genus UBA6821. Next base: position 6,225 of record CANKJN010000088.1, on the reverse strand, counting down.
GCTCATGGAAATCAAGGAGGAGTCCCTTACTGAAGGCGTCCGCGCTTGGCAAGACCGGCACGCGCCGCATTGCTCACGAACTCGACCACCACAGGGCGAAGGACCGGATAGAGGAGTTTGCCGATCTCAAGGGCGCCTGCGATCCAGCCAGCCTTGGTGAATGACGATGCTCCGGCGATCTCTGCGGCAGGGGATGCGGCCTTTCGGGGGGATTTTCCGGAAACGGAAGAGGTTTTGCGCCGGCCGCCGAAAAGAGTCGCAAGGAGTCCCGCCGCCGCGGCTCCGCCGATCCAGCCGAGGGGGTGGCGTTTCACCGATTCGGTGAAGCGTTTCTGAAGATCAAGATCGGAGAGCAGTCCGGCATACTCCCGCGTGATGCCGAGACGGCTTTCGCGGACGGATTGCTGGAGTCTGGCGAGTTCGGGAGAGTGGTTCACGGGTTCCTCCCCGGGTGGTTGGAGTAGCGGGAGAGCGCCTCGATGTCCCTGCGGATTTCGGCCGTGGTGGCCTCGAAGGGGCGGGGCGCCGTGCGAGAGCGCAGGATCCTGAAGAGGATGCCGAGGATGGCGAGATGGATCAGTCCCGCCGCTGCCAGCGAGACGGGCCATCCCCAGGAGAGCTTCATGGCCAGTAGGGAAACCGCCGCCCCGAGAAGGGCGACATAGGCGATCATCGCGATCACGACCATGGCCACGAGCAGAAGGATCGCAGCGACACTCTGACGTATCAGCAGACGCCCCTCCTCGGCCGCCAGTGCACTGAGCGAGAGGGTGTAGCGCAGGATCCCGGCGGTGAGGCCGGTGATCCGGGAGGGGATGCCTCCGGGGAGATCCTGCGGATTCATCGAGCCGAATGAAGCGGTGGCCTTGGCTGAGGATTTTTAGCGGCGGCGCAGGAGGAGTCCGAGCACCAGACCGGCGGCGAAGGTAATGCCGACGGCTCGGAAGGGATTGTCCCGGACGTAATCCTCGGCTTGTCCCGCGAGATCCTCGAGTTGGTCGCGGTATTCGCCCACGGCCTCACCGGCACGATCGGCCACATCGCCGTAGCGCTCGCGGGCCTGCTGGGAGAGATCGCCGTACTTGGCCTTGGCGGTCTTGGAGAGATCGTCGTAGGTCGAGCGTGCGGCATCCTTGAGGTCACTGGCCGCGGCCTGAAGTTCCTCGCGGCTCGCCGTATAGGCGGAGCGGGCATTGCTCCTGGCGGCATCGGCGACCTCTCGGGCGGCCGCTGCAGTGGCCTCGAGTGCTTTCTTGGCGTGTGCCTGACTGCTCTCGAGTTTTTCTGCTGCGGAAGGGGTGTTCTTGGAGTCGTTCATGGGATGTGGGGTGGGGTTGCAATAAACCTCAATCCAAGGATCGCAGAAGCCGACCCAATGGCAAGCAGGCATCAGCGCCTAAGTCATAAGCGGTTCCCTTATACCATTTACGCGATTAGTCTGGTGGAATTGGCGAAGGGATTTTGGTGATGGGCTAGGCGGAAGACCGAGGGCTATCTGAAGATAACCCGAGGGATGACAACAACGCCCATCGCCGAAAGAACCAGCTGATTCTACCGGAATAAGAGTGGAGATGGTATTACACTCCAGCGGTGGGCTGTTCCCAGGGGAAGCCGTTGGTGGTCAAGGCTTCCCGTAAGGCCAAGCCCGACGACTTCGGAGGAGCCGCCGAGCCGGGTGAGCTTCCTGGAGATCATCGATTCAGAAAGGTCGTCCAGGCTCTCGCTGTAGGTGTTGAGCAGAAGGAACAGCGGAGAGTCGGAGAGGGCTTCCTGTGCGATGTCGATCAGGAAAGGGAGATGGTCGAAGAGTTTCCAGAGTTCCCCTCCCTTGCCCCGGCCGAAGGAGGGTGGATCCATGATGATGCCGTCATAGCGGTTTCCACGGCGGTTCTCCCTCTGCAGGAAGGTCACCGCATCCTCGACGATGTATCGGATCGGGGAATCTCCCAGGCCTGAGAGGCGCGCGTTGTCGGAGCACCAGCCGACCATGGCTCGTGCCGCGTCGACATGGGAGACGGAGGCTCCCGCCGCGGCGGCTGCCAAAGTGGCTCCTCCGGTATAGCCGAAGAGGTTCAGGACCTTGGGAGGTGTGTTCCTTGTCGTGGAGGCATCATTTGATGCGCGGATCAAGCCGGTGATCCATTCCCAGTTGGCCGACTGCTCGGGGAAGAGGCCGAGGTGCTTGGAGTTGGTCGGCTTGACGAGGAGGGAGAGCGATTTGTACCGCACGATGCAGGGATCGGGGAGGGGGTGGTGCCATTCCCAGGTGCCTCCCGTGGCGCGGTTGCCGGTGTATCGCCCCTCCCATGCGGGCAAGGATTCCGGATGATGCCACGGCCACTGCGCAGCTGTTTCCGGACGCAGGATCACCCGACCGCACCAGCGCTCCAGCCGCTGGCCGTCTCCCGTGGCGAGGAGTTCGTAGCCCTCCCATTCAGGATTCTCGGAAGGATTGGTCATGAGTTCAGAGAAGGAGTTCGGGCTAAAACCCGTTCCGGAACTGGAGAAGCAGGAGCCAGAGATTCAGTCCGGCAATGACCCCGGCCATGACCCAGCCGATGATCCGGACCCAGAGAGGATCGAGGAATTCCCCCATGATCCTACGGCTTCCCGTGAACTGGACGAGCGGGATGACGGCGAAGCTGAGTTGCATGCTCAGGATGACCTGACTGAGAAGGAGGAGATGGGTGGTGGAATTCTCGCCGGCGATCGCGATGACAACGACTGCGGGGATGATGGCAAGAAGGCGGGTCGCAAGGCGTCGCATCCAGGCGGGAATGCGGATGTTGACGAATCCCTCCATGACGATCTGTCCGGCGAGGGTTCCCGTGAGGGTGCTGTTCTGTCCGGCGGCCAGCAGGGCGATGGCAAATAGGGTGCTGGCCCCGGTGACACCCATCATCGGGGTGAGGAGATGGTAGGCTTCCTGAATCTCCGCGATGTCGGTGCGTCCAGCCCTGTGGAAGGTGGCCGCGGAGAGGATCAGGATCGCCGAATTGATGGCCAGGGCGATCGTGAGCGCGATATTGGAGTCGATGGTGGCGAACCGGACGGCCTCCTTTTTGCCGACCCTATCAAGGGGGTATCGTCGTGTCTGCACAATGGAGGAGTGCAGGTAGAGATTATGTGGCATCACCGTGGCACCGAGGATGCCGACAGCGATGAAGAGTTTCCCGGGGTCGGTGACCACGGATGGGTAGGGGATGAATCCGTGGAGGACTGCGGGGATGTCCGGTCTTGAGAAAAGCAGCTCAAGTCCAAAGCAAGCGGCGATCGTGCCGATGAGGACGATGACCAGGGCCTCGATGTAACGGAATCCCTTCTGCTGGAGCAGCAGTAGCAGAAGGACGTCGAGCGTGGTGATGAGGACGCCCCATAGAAGGGGAATATGGAAGAGGAGATTCAGCGCGATGGCAGAGCCGATCACTTCGGCCAGATCACAGGCGGCAATGCCCACTTCGGCGGCGATCCAGAGAGGGATGGCCGCTTTCTTACCATAGTGGAGCCTGCAGCTCTGTGCGAGATCGTACCCGGTAACGATTCCCAGCTTGAGCGAGAGCCGCTGGAGGAACATGGCCATGATGCTGGAGAGCAGGATGACCGAGAGGAGCGCATAATTGTACTTCGATCCCCCGGCCAGATCGGTCGCCCAGTTTCCAGGATCCATGTAGCCCACCGCCACCAGGTATCCCGGACCCGCAAAAGCGAGTAGCTTCCTCCAAAAACCGGGTTGCTCGGGAATCTTCAAGGACCGGTGAACTTCCGGAAGGCTGGGTTGGTACGGTCGATTCATGAAAATTAGCCTTGGCTAATTTATTTATATGAGACTATAGCTCCCTGCAATCCAATTCTCCTGCACACCGAATCGCAACCCGAAACTCCTATGACTAAAACAGGAAACAGGTCATCTTCCGCCGTCGAGGACTACTTGGAGCGGATTCAGGAACTCATCGAGACGAAGGGGTATGCCCGTGTCGTGGATATCGCCGGAAGTCTTGGGATTTCCCAGGCTAGCGTGACCAATATGGTCAAGCGTCTCGATGCTGAGGGATTTGTCAGGCATGAGAAATACCGTGGGTTGGTTCTGACGGAGGAGGGGGAGTCGATTGCAAAGGCTATCGGCAAACGTCATCGCATTCTTACCGATTTCCTGAATCTTCTCGGTGTTGCCAGTGCCGAGGTGGAGCGTGATGTGGAGGGGATGGAGCATCACCTGAGTGCCGACTCTTTGGAGGCTATTGAGTCGCTCTGCAGGGAACTTTCCTCGAATCCCGAGTTGCTCCTAAGAATTAAAAGGTCCGAAAGGGAATCAAAGTAATAATGCGGACACATGATGACCGCTTAGTGGAGGTTCTTATCCTTGCCAGTGACGATTGGCCTTGGGTAATTTTTGCAAATCAACCCATGTCTCCCTTCAAACAACTGGCCTCCCGTCTCGGTATCTCCGATCGACAGCTCCGGCGTTATGCTGAGGAGGGCAAGGTCGTCGGGGTCTACACTACCAAGGGGGGGCATTGGCGTCTGAGAGGGCAGTTGACCGAAGCCCGTGTGGAGCGCGCGAAGAAGGTGCTCAGGTTGACGCCCTCCATCGCCGTCAACCGCCACAAGGAGCGTTACAAGCGTGCGAACGTGGTGATCAAGGATGTCCAGAAGCAGTGGAAGCATACCTTTGAGCCTCCCAAGAAAAAGATCCGCAAAGCAAAGCCGGCTCCGGAACCGAGGCCGGGAGATGCGATTCAGGGGGATCTTTTTGCCCAGTGGTGAAGGGGTGTTGTCGGTGTGACTGTATTGTCACGATCCCCTGCTTTTCAGGGAGATTTTTTTAGGGCTTACTTCCCTCCTTTCCGATGACCCGGCCGATGATCCCTCGAGCTCTCTTCATGCTCTGTTTCCCATTGCTGTTTCTTGGCATGGAGGGAACGCTGGAGGCATCCTCAGACAAGTCTGATAGCCCATCTGTCGCCGCATCGCTCTCACATCGGGGTGCCAAGATTGGGCAGAAAGTGGAACTGGTGATTTCCGTGCGCGGTGCCTCTGATCCCGTGATCAAGTGCATTGATCGGCCACCCGAGCTTGTGTTGAAGGCGATCCGCCGCAGGCAACTACTGCACACCGGGGAAGGGGATGTCTGGCTTTTCCGCTACAGGATCCTTCCCACTCGGGCGGGTGATTATGAGATCCCCCCAATCCGGATTATCGATGGCAGCTGCTCTGCCGAAACCAACCCTCTATTTCTTCGCGTCTCACGGAGTGGAGAGCCGCCTGCGCTAACGGCCAGAGAACTTTCGCTTGCCGTGAATATTCCTCCGTCGCTCGGCGAGGAGGTCCTGAAGGCGGCGCCCCAGCCCACTCCCAGGCCCGAACCCACGCCGAAGCCGCGTGATGGGCGGCCGTTTGCCACTCGTGCCGGATCAACCCTTCAACATCTTCTCAAGGATTTCTGGGAGTATCCCGGGGGATGATCCAGGGTGCTGACCTCCCGGTGGGGGCTTGCTTCAAGGGCTTTCATGGGTTAAGAATTTCTTCATGTTCCCCCTCCTTTTTGTTCCCGTATTCCTGATTGCGGGTGGATCCTCTTTTCTTGGAAACGTCGATCTACCGGCACCCGTGGAGATGATGAATCACACTTTGGCTGGCGAGAAGATCCCCTCGAAACAAGTTGTCTGCCGGAACCGTTGGGGCACCCCCATGTTGCCCGATGGAAAAGGCGGGTACAGCTTGATCGCCCCCATCAAGAAAAACCTGATTGCCCAGAGTCTCTGGATTCCACCTGTTTCAGGCACCCGCCCCAAACTTCTCGCCCGGAATATCCCGAGCACACCTGCACCGGTTCCCATCCCGGCAACGCCAACTGTCCCCTCTCCATCGAGCTCCCCTGCGGCAACCGAGGCACCCGTGCAGTAACGCGTCTGGTTAGAAAGATGTTCACTCGGGGTCTGTGCTCTGTGGGGAGCATGAACATACTATCGGATAACTCTTTTCTTTCGGTTCTTGCCTGACCTTCTCAGCGCCTCCTACGAGGGAGAAATCTCATATTCACCCAAACAGCAAGGGGCCGATTTTTCAAAGCCACCAATTAATCCCAGATTTTGCGATAGCGCTGGTGTAAAAGAGTAGGGAGCATCACCAATATGGTGAACCCGCAATACGAGATTGAGTACAGCGACGAGAAGGTGACGGGATGGGGAGGGATGAGGCTGATGAAGGAGGTGCTTGAGAGGAGCG
>CANKJN010000087.1 GCA_947482345.1 Spartobacteria bacterium | reverse complement strand
GGATTCCCAGTCTAGCAGGAATAATAAAGTAGCTGAAAAACTAATTGATTTGCTGTGCAACGTGCTTTGTAATCCTATTCATTTAATAAGAAAGCTGATTGGATAAATTCTATGTCCTGAGTAGGAAAATCCCTCAATCAGGTGTAGAAGTCCGGGTTCAGCTTCTGCATTATGCGGTTGAGCAGTTCCCGACCATTCTTCTTGCGGAATGCCAAGACCAGATGGCGCGGCAACCATGGGGTATCATCAGCACTTCCCTGATCGCGTCCAATTACTGATTTCCTGATTAGCTCACGTTAAGCTTCGCCCGAACAGCAGGGGCGACTTCTTTACCGAGGATCTCAATTGCCTTCAGGGCCTTTGGGTGCGGCAGGGTGCCGGGGCTCATCTGGATGGTGATCCGGTCGATGCCGCCCAGCACGTCATTGTAACGGAGGATCTTCTCCACCCCTTCGCCTGCATCACCGATGATCAGCGCCCCCTCGGGACCGCAAAGGGCCTCGAAATGAGATCGCCGGATCGCCGGCCATCCACGCTCCTTCCCGATCTGCCCGAACATTCGCTCGTAGCCGGGGAAGTAATCGTCGCGGGCCTCCTGCGTCGTCGCGGCGAAGGAGCCGAGGGCATGGATGCCGACCTTGAGTTGTCCGGGGGCGTGCTCCGCTTGCCTTCCTGCATCGCGGTAGAGATCCACCAGCTGACGGAAGCGATCGGGTTGGCCTCCGATGATCGCGATCATGAGCGGAAGGCCGAGGGATCCGGCCCGGATCACCGATTCGGGCGATCCACCCACACCGACCCAGATCGGCAGCGGATCTTGTAGGGGACGCGGGTGGATTTCCTGATTTTGCAGAGGTGATCGATGTTTGCCGGACCAGGTGACGCGTGACTGATCACGGATTTGCAGCAGTAGGCGGAGCTTCTCATCGAAGAGGGAGTCGTAGTCCCGCAGATCGAGGCCGAAGAGCGGATAGGCCTCCGTGAAGGAGCCGCGGCCAGCCACGATTTCCGCCCTTCCTTCCGAGATTAGGTCGAGGGTGGCGAATTCCTGAAAGACCCTCACCGGATCGGCGGCACTCAGCACGGTGACCGCGCTGGCGAGCCGTATCCTCTTCGTGCGAGCGGCGGCGGCCGCAAGCAGCACGACCGGTGCGGAATCAAGGAACTCTTCCCGGTGATGCTCGCCGATGCCGAACACATTGAGCCCCACACGGTCTGCGGTTTCCACTTCTTCCAAAAGATTCCGCAGCCTCACGACAGGATCCACCAAGACTCCCGTGACGGGATCAGCCAGCGTGGCGACGAAGCTATCGAGTCCTATCTCCATCAATCACTAAGCCTTCCAAGTCTTGAAGTATTCCGCGACGGCCTCTTTCCAATGGCGCGGGGTGATCCCGGTGATGCGGGCGAACTTCCCGGTGTCGAGTGGTGTCCGGGGAGGGCGTGTTGCGATGAAGGCCTTCATGTCAGAGAGCTTGAGCGGAGCGACCGTGGTGGTAAGGACAGGTATCCCGTTGGCCTTCGCGCACTCCAGCGCATACTCGCCGTAATCACGCCAGGAACAGGTGCCGCTGTTGCAGAGATGGTAGATGCCCCCCGGCACCGAAGGCTTGAGGAATGCCTCCAGCCAGACCGCCATATCCTCCGTGTAGCTGGGAGCGGAAGTCTTGTCGTGGACGGCGGCCGCATCCGGCGATGTCAGGGCGCGCTTCACGATGGCATCGACGAAGCTCGGCTTGTCGGGACCAAAGACCCAAGAGACTCGGACAACACAGTGCGAGGGTGAGGCTGAGAGCACCTCGCGATCCCCCTCCAGCTTGGTGACACCGTAATGGCTCAGGGGGTTCGGCTCATCCTCCTCGGTGTAGGGACGGTCCAGGGAGCCGTCGAAGACGTAGTCGGTTCCGATATGAACCAAGCGGGCGCCGCGGGCAACGCAGAGACGGGCGATCCGCCCGGGGCTCTCCGCATTGATTCGTCGGGCCAACTCATGATCCCGCTCACATCCGTCGACATCGGTGGCCGCCGCGCAGTTCACGACGACATCCCCGGAACCAAAGGATTCCACGGCAACGCCGGCTTCGGCCTTCTCGGGATCGGAAAGATCGACCTGGGCGCGGGTCAAGGCGATGACCTCGACGCCGGGCAGCGTTTTCCAGCGACGGACAAGTGCCGAGCCAAGCCGGCCATTGGAACCAAGGATCAGAATTTTCATTCGGAAAGGCTGAAGACTGAAGGCTGAAGGCTGAAGCAAATTCGCATGCCGGCTTCAACCATTGCCCATGTCAATTTTGCGGCAGACTCCTGACGATTCCTGTTTTCACTTTTCACTTTTCACTTTCCACCTTTCACTTCCCCCCATGCCTCCCACCTATCTCTGCCAGCGTTGCACGGCCTGCTGCCGGTGGCCCGGATTCGTCCGGGTGGCGGAGGAGGAGATCCGCTCGATCGCCGACCACCTCGGCATGGAAGAGGGGCGATTCATCCAGGACTACACCCGATTGAGGCCGAACAGGAGTGGCCTTGCCCTTATCGACCGCGAGGATGGCGCCTGCTTTTTCCTGAAAGGCAACGAGTGCTCGATCCAGTCGGTGAAGCCTCAGCAGTGCAAGGATTTCCCAAATTCCTGGAACTTCCCGGGATGGCGCGACGTCTGCGAGGCGATCGAGGTGCCTTCTCGAGGGGAGGCGTGACTCAGTAGCAATAAAGATTTCCGATCAAGTTCTCTCTCTTTTCTCTTCTCTTTGGGGCCGGTTTCCTTCGGAGAGGTTCATTCCTCTTTGACCCTAAGGGCGGTCTCCTGTAAGCCGTTTCACGTGGTATTCCACCCCTCCAAGCATTCCCTGACTCAGCACGCCGCTCCCTCCTCCGGGGAGGAGAGGGTCTTTCAAGGGGTGGCCGTGGCCCCCGGCATTGCCGAGGGGATGGTGATGATCCACTTTCAGGAAGAGGAGAACATTCCCTTCCGGGATCTTCAGCCAGAGGAATTGGATGCGGAAGCCGCTCGTTTCGAGGGGGCTCTGCTTGCAACCCGCACCGAACTGCTCGGGCTTCAGGAGCGCCTCTCGCAATCCGCCACCGCAAGCGATGCGGGCATCTTCGACGCCCATCTGCTGGTGCTGGAGGACCCCAGCCTGATCGACGAAGTGCTCAACGGCATCCGCCGGGAGAAGCACAATGCCGAGTTCGTCTTCCAAGGCGTTTCCCACAAGTTCATCAAGACACTCTCCGCGATTGACGATCCCTACCTGAGGGAAAGGGCCATCGATCTCGAGGATGTGACCCGTCGCGTGATCAGGCACCTGCTCGGGAAATCGGGCCAGCGGCTTGCCGGTCACGACCGCAGCCACATCATCGTGGCGGATGAGCTGACCCCTTCCGACACCGCCACGCTGAACCGCGAGAATGTCGCGGGATTCATCACGGAGAAGGGAAGCAAGACCTCTCACACGGCGATCATGGCCCGATCACTCGGGATACCGGCCGTGGTGGGACTGGAGGGCATCTGCAACCTGCTGGAGAGCGGTTGCGTCGTCCTCATGGACGGCTACAGCGGCAAGGTCTTCCTCAACCCCTCCCCCTCCACACGCGCCGCCTACCAGGTGCTGGCCGAGCAGAAGGAGCATGTCGAGGAGAGACTCGAGAGCCTGCGTGAAACCGACTCCGTCACCACCGACGGACGGCGGATCACGCTTGCTGCGAACATCGAACTTCCCGAGGAACTCGACGAAGTCTCCGCAAGCGGCGCCGATGGGATCGGCCTCTACAGGACGGAATTTCTTTACTTCAACCGCACCGTGCCGCCCGACGAGGAGGAACAGTATGCGGTCTACAGGCAGGTGGCCGAGCGGGTGGCCCCGCGCGGCGCCATTATCCGGACGCTCGACATCGGCGGCGACAAGCCCACGGAATGCCTCGATCTCGGTCACGAGGAGAACCCCTTCCTCGGATGCCGCGCGATCCGCTTCTGCCTCAACAACCCTGAAATCTTCAAGACCCAGCTGCGCGCCATCCTGAGGGCCGGCCTCCATGGAAACCTCAAGATGATGTTCCCGATGATCTCCGGACACGAGGAACTGCTGCATGCCAAGGCGTTGCTGAACGAGGCGGCCGAAGAGCTTCGCGCCAAAGGGATGCCCTTCCAGAATGACATGGAGCTGGGGCTCATGATCGAGGTGCCCAGCTCCGCGATCATGGCAGACATGCTGGCCCGCGAAGTCTCCTTCTTCAGCATCGGAACCAACGACCTGCTCCAGTACCTCATGGCGGTTGACCGTGGGAACGAACGCATTGCCCACCTCCATGATCCGGCCAATCCCGCCGTCGTCCGCATTCTCAAGATGGTGGTCGACGCCGCCCATGCCGCCGGGATCTGGGTCGGCATCTGCGGTGAACTGGCTGGGGACATCGAGTTCACCCCCCTTCTCGTGGGACTCGGTATCGACGAACTCAGCACCAGCGCCTCGCTCGTGCCGCGCGTAAAGAAGGCGATCCGCAGTCTCGATCTGACAGCCTGTCGGGAGGTGGTCACCCATGCCCTCTCCGGGGAACCGGCCGCCGAGATCTATGCGCGCACGACAGGACTCGCCCGCACGCGCTATCCTGACCTATTCTGAACAGACACGCCGCCATGAAGATCCCGACACCCACTTGCCTATCCCTCCTTGCCGCATTCCTACTGCTTCCCTGCATGACCGCCACCGCGGCACCCGCCTCGGATCAGGCCGGATCGGCATCCTCCACCGCATCGGGCGGCAACGCCCTGGAATACAAGATGGTCTCCGGGTTCAAGCAGCCCTTCAACGACGACCTCAAGTACCAGACCTCGAAGGGGTGGACACCGGTCGGAGGGGTCTCGGTGACCGTCTGGAACAACGATCTCTACTTCGCCCAGCTCCTGAGCCGTCCTGCAGGATCAGGCCAGTAGTCGACGAGGGGATTGTCATACGGCGGCCGCTTTCAATACGGCGGCGGCGATATCGCGGCTCGCGGCGGGCTTGGAGAGACTCCTCAGATTTCCCTTCCATCGCTTCCAGGTTGAACCATCCGCTGCAAAAACCTCCTCCACCGACGCCGCGAGCGCAGCAGGATAGTGTGCGGCGAGGCGGCCGATGTCGCGCCGCTCGATGAGCTCTATATTCCCCTCTTCCTGGCCAGGCACGACATGACTGACCATGATGGGGCACTGGGCGGCCATGGCTTCATGGACGATGGCCCCGCCCGCCTTCCCGATGTAGAGGTGATGGGAGCAGAGGAGCTCGGGAATCTTGTCGGTCCATCCTATCAGACGGGTTCTCACCCCGTCGATCAATCCGGAAGCCGTGAGCGCCGCATGCAGTCCCTTGAGACGACCGGTGACGACGGTGATCTCGGTATCCGGCAGCTTTTGGAGTTCCCGGATCACCGCGATGGAATGCTCGGATCGCGACGAGGGAAGGAAGAGTAGCCTCTTCGTACCCTGAATCACCGGTTCGAGCGGTTGGAGCGAGGCGAGGCGGGGGGTCACGGGGAAGCCGAGCACCCGGAGGAAGTGCGCCTCCACCCCTCCGCGTTGGAGCACCGACCGGGTCTCCTCGTCTGCAAGGACGAAGGCATCGCTCCCGGCACGGTACCAGGAGGAGTTGATCGCGGTGGAATCGGTGACGATGGTGAGTAGCGGGACAGCGGAGGGTCCGTGACCGCGGCGCTTGAGTTCGCGCAGGAGATAGGCGTAGAGCGGATAGGTCGAGACAATCGCATCGGGTCGGAATTCCCCAACGATGCGCCGGGTCGCCTCACGCAGGTTGCCCGCAAGTGGTAGGGTCGACTCCAACCTGCCGGGCTTGTCGAGCATCGTGAAGATCGCGCTCCAGATGAAGGGGTATTTGTTGATCGCAAGGCTGTAGCCGGCCTGCAGCACCTTGGTGAAACGCGGCACCGTCTCCAGATAGACATCCGCCACCTTCACATCCACGCCCTCATGTTCGTTGAGAGCCTCGGCGATGCACCGGGCGGCGGTGTTGTGACCTTCGCCGAATCCGGCGGTCAGGATGAGGATGCGGGGCATGGGGAAGAGGGAGGCTGTTGGCGGTTTAGGCTGTAGGCTGTTAGGTCAGAGGCGTGGAGAGAAAAAGATGAATTCTGAAGGATGAAGGATGAAAAAGGCTTTGCGAGAGGCGTTTGGAAATCCTGATCCGCTCCACTTGCTAGATTCCTGTTTTCCAGATTAATCCGCAGACACGCTTACTTGGTGAAAAGATAGTGGGAGACGAGCCATTCCTCGCCGTTGCGGTATCCCCATAGCTCGGCGCACGACATGAAGAAGATCCGCCAGTAGGCGCGCCACTTGGCAGCCTCCTTGATTCCGTAGGTTTTTTCCAGGATCGGCGTGATGGCTTTACTGTTGGCATCCATGGCCTGTAGCCAAGCCTCGGAAGTCCGGGCGTAGTGCGTCCCGCTCACCTTCCAGTGACGTTCGATCTTCAGGTCGTTCTGGAAGTAGAGGAGCAGGTCGTGGGAGGGCATGGTGCCTCCCGAGAAAAAGTAACGCGTGATCCAGTCGGAGGGATCCTTCCCCTCGAAATGATAGGAAAACTCACGATGGGTGAAGATATGCACGAAGAGCTTCCCGTCGGGGTTGAGCCATCCGGCGATCCGCTTCATCAGTTCCCGGTAGTTCTTCATGTGCTCGAACATCTCCACGGAGACCGCGCGGTCGTAGGTGCCCGCCTCGGGAGGGCCGAAGGTGTTCATGTCGGCCGTGATGATCCGGACATTGTAGAGCTCGCGGCGCTGCGCCTCCGCCTCGATGTGAAGGCGCTGGGTGTAGGAGTTGGACACCGCCGTGATCGGGGAATTCGGGTAGTGCTCGGCCATCCAGAGCGTGAGCGATCCCCAGCCGCAACCGAGTTCGAGGATCTTCTGGCCATCCTTGAGTTCCGCCCGCTTGCAGGTGAGCTCGAGCATTGCCTCCTCGGATTCCGCGAAGGTGGTGTTCGCGGAGGGCCAGTAACCGCTGCTGTATTTGAGGCGGGGCCCGAGGACGTTGAGGTAGAACTCCGTCGGCACCTGATAATGCTGCTCGTTGGCATCGGCCGTGTTGATCGCGATCGGGGAGGCATCGAGGCCCGCGCGGAATGCCGCGAAACGCGCATCCCTCGTCTCGAGATCACCAACCCCCTCCTCGCGCAACTTGGCTGAGAGAAGATGGCGGATTCCGGAGCGGATCAGCGGGTCGGGCACAAGGCCGGTGGAGAGAAGGGTGTCGAGTTTGCTCATGAACGGTATGATTTCGGAAACCAAGGAATGAAGGGGCTTGTGACCCGCTGATAGGCCCGGTAGGCATCCCCCTTTGAGCGGAGCGACTGCTGCTCCGTGTAGGGGATCCCGGTGACCCGCAGGAGGAAGAACAGCATCAGTGCGGGGGCAAAGATCGTGGTCCAGCCCCACGGTGAGGGCAGCGCAAAGAGAAAGAAGGAGACCCAGACAAGCCACTCGAAGAAATAGTTGGGATGACGGGAGTAGCGCCACAGGCCGGAGTCGCAGACCTTGCCGCGATTGGCCGGATCGTCCTTGAATGCGGCGAGTTGCCGGTCGGCCAGTGTTTCCCCGCCGAGCGCAACAAGCCAGAGGGCACAGCCAAGCCATTCGGCAAGCCCCACATGGAGGCGCGGATCAACATTGGCAAGCAAACACGGAATGCTCAGCGCGGCGAGTAACAACGCCTGCGCCTGGAAGAACCAGAAGAAGAACAGGTTCTCCCGGCCGGCAACCGCGCGGCGGAGTTCCCGATAACGCCCATCCTCCTCGGGGTGATGCCCCATGACCCGCTTCCAGAGATGACGGCCGAGCCGGACGCTCCACAGCACCACCATCAGCGTGATCAGGTTCTGGCGTGCTGGTTCCCCGTCGGCGAAGAGACGGTAAAGCAGGGCGAGTGGCGCAAATCCAAGCGCCCAGGCGATGTCGACGATGCCGGCATTGCCGATGCGCACGGAAATCCTCCAGACCACCGCCATCAGAAGGCTGGAGAGCCCCAGTCCGATCAGGAAGAGTGCCGAAGGACTCATCACTTGGAGCGACCGGGCGACATCGGCTTCTCCCGATGGTGACCAAGATCGTAAGCGGGGGAGTGGATGTCGAGGTTGTCGGGACGCGTGTAGACGGCCTGCGCCACCGAGATGTGCCGCGTGCCGAATCCCGCCTCGCAGTAGCAGAGGTAGTAGAGCCACTTGCGGATGAAGGCCTCGTCGTAACCGAGCGCCTTGACCTTGGGCAGCGCGGTCAGGAAGGCCTCGCGCCACTCCTTGAGCGTGCGGGCGTAGAAGGGGGTCATGTCCTCGTAGTCGAGGAGGTTGAGATTCCCGGTGGTATTCATCGCCTCGGTGATCCGTCTCATCGACATCAGGAGTGAGCCGGGGAAAATGTGCTTCTGGATGAAGTCCACCCCGTCACGCAGGATCGGGTACTGGTTGTCGGGACAGAGGATCATCTGGAGCCCGAGCAGACCGCGGGGGGCGAGCAGGTCCGAGACCTTGCCGAAGAATGTCTCCACATAGCGGTCGCCGACCGCTTCGAGCATCTCGATCGAGACAATCTTGTCGAAGCGCCCCGTCAGGTCCCGATAGTCGCAGAAAATCACCTCGACGAGATCCGAGACGCCGGCCTCCTCGACACGGGCCGCAGCCTCGCGGAACTGCTCCTCGCTGATCGTGGCGGCCGTGACGCGGCATCCGTAGTTCTTCGCGGCATGGATGGCGAATCCTCCCCAACCGCATCCGATCTCCAGCACCATGTCGTGACTGGAGAGTTGAAGCTTCCTGCAGAGCTGATCCCACTTCTTGCGCTGAGCCTCCTCCATGGAAAGCTCCGGCGGGTCGTAATAGGCCGACGAGTATGTCATGGTCGGATCAAGCCAGAGCTTGAAGAAATCGTTGCCCAGATCGTAGTGCTCGCTGATGTTGTCGCGGCTCTTCTTCTTGCTGTTGGGCCTGAGCGCGTGGCCGACCCGGTTGAGCAGGCCGAGCAGATCAAAGGCGCCGGGCGTCCGCGATTCGCGCGTCCGCACTCCGGCAAGGTAATCCCCGTTCAGGATGAACCAGGCCAGCGTGCGCGTGAGATCGGAGGTCTCCCACTCTCCGGTTAGATACGATTCGGCGAAACCGATCGGGCCGAAGAGGACACAGCGGCGGTAGAAATTCTCATCGCGCACCGTCAGCTCGGCCTGCAGTTCCTTGCCAAGCCCCCCGAAGAGGCGACGGGATCCGCCCGGCATCGTGAACCTCAGTTCCCCGCGCCGGGCACGGGAGAAGGCATCGAGGACCAGCTTGCGGTAAAGTTTTTCAGTAAAAGCCATGGATGGGTGCAGGATCTTCCCCGATCAGGGGGCTGAGAGCCAGCCTTCAGTCACGGGGGGGGGAAGCGAGGGGATTAGGCTAATGGCTGTTAGGGAAGCGCTGATTAAATCCCATGAAGGCCGCTGAAGAGCATTTGCTGATTTTTGAAGGCGCGAGCGCTGGGCGATACCCGCAGTGGTCTCGCCCGAGCGAGCAACGCCACAAAAATCGACAAATGGCTTCAGCCCTGCGGGTTGCGGAGATAATCGGCCGGGGGCTGCGTTGGCTTGGCACTTACAGCCCGCTGAGGGGATGCTC
>CANKJN010000086.1 GCA_947482345.1 Spartobacteria bacterium | reverse complement strand
CTGCGTTGGCTTGGCACTTACAGCCCGCTGCGGGGATGCTCGTGCCAAGCCGCCTTGCCCGCGGCCATTTCTTTCCGCAACGGCCTCTATGCGATTTAACCAGTGCTTCCTTAGGGAACCGATGAACTTATCCGACGATCGTCCTTGGAAATATGTGGTTGCCACACATGGATGGTTTTGTGTATTAGCAGAGTTAACGCTTTCATAGCGCTCGGTAGGTCTCCCCCATGAACCCTACGCAACCATCTCCAAAAGCTTCCGGCAACCCAGTCCGGGTTGCCATTGTGGACGGGCATGCCGCCTGCAGGATGGGGCTTACCATGCAACTTGCGAAGACACGCTCAGCGAGCGTTGTCTGGACAAGCGCCACTGCGGAGGAAGCCTTCGGAAAACTCTCCAAGGAAAGACCGGAACTTCTGATTGTCGAGATCCACCTTAACGGTCAGGACGGTCTCGAATTCATCAAGAACCTCAAGCCCCTCTACCCGGATCTCAAGGTCCTCGTTCACTCCTCCCTGTCCGAGGACTTCTATGCCGCGCGGTGCCTGCAAGCCGGCGCGATGGGATTCCTGCACAAGGCGGATCCGATGGGGCATCTCGTGCCAGCCATGGAAAAGATCCTTGGGGGCGAAGTCTTCCTAAGCACCCGCGCGACCAACAAGGCGATCCAGTCCCTGACACAGAACCCTCTGCGCACCGGCAACGGCACAGGAAAGGACCTCTCCGGCAAACAACTCACCGATCGTGAACTGGAAATCATCATCCTGATGGCACGCGGGGATTCCTGCCAGGACACGGCCGAAAAGCTTCACATCAGCCCGCGCACCGTCCAGGTCCATCGAACCAACATCAGGAACAAGCTTGGCCTCGATTCAGCCGTGCGTCTCCATGCCTATGCCGTCCGGTTTTACGGCGAGTCCGCCCAACAACCGGATGCAGGGATGCCTCCGACCGATACGCTCACTCCCCTTAAGGAGACATCTGTCCGAAAGAACACACCCTCGACAAGCAAAGCACCACCACGCAGAGGGATTGGGAAACCTCCTTCAAAGAGATGAAAGTCCGGACGCTGAAACCCTCAGGCTTCACCGATAGAATAGTTCACCCCATGAAAACAAAACAAAACCGACCGGAGGGAACAGGGAGGAAAAAGACTGCCCCAGGGAAGACCACAGTGAAGATAGAACCAAGGGATCGTATCGCCATCGTGGATGGTCAACCGGCATCACGTATCGGCCTCTCCCACCATATCAAGAAGATCGGCCGCTGGGACATTGCCTGGGCAAGCGCCACCGCCGAGGAGGCCATGGAGAAGATGGAAAAGGATTGCCCTCACCTCATGATCCTGGAGATCGAACTCCACGGAAAGGATGGCCTTGAGTTCATCAAGCATCTTCGCCCCCTCTACCCGGATCTCAAGATTCTGGTCCACACAAATCACAGCGAGGAGTTCTATGCCGAGCGCTGCATCAGGGCAGGTGCATTAGGGTACTTTCACAAGATGGATCCTATGGGGAGGTTTGAAAGGGCCGTCGAGACCATCCTCAAGGGTGAGATTTACCTGAACTCCAATATAGTCCGTCAGGCCATCCAATCCTTGACCGTCAGGAACGGGAACGGAAAGGGGGGATTCGATGGTTCCCATATTCACGGACTCACCGACCGGGAACTTGAGATCCTGCAACTCATCGCCAAGGGTCATTCCTGTCAGGATTCCGCTGACAAGCTTCACATCAGCCCGCGCACCGTTCAAGTGCACCGGAACAATATCCGCCTGAAGATCGGCCTCGATTCAGCACTCCAACTCCACGCCTACGCCGTCCGCTTCTGTAAAGATGAGGAATGCGGACACAGCGTCCAGGAGTAAAGGGAGAGGAAGACTGTTGGGCTGCTGCGAATAAGTGCAGGAAGATTTTTGATTTCTGTCGCACCTCTTTTCAATTTCCAATCTTTTCCAGCGCAAGTTCTGGCAAAGCCGCAAGTGCCATCAATCAACACCAAAACTCTATCCACTCACTCACCTCATTCGCCCTGACGTCTCAGGGCACGGAATTCAAGGGAATCGACGAGCGCCATCCAACTCGCCTCGATGATGTTGTCGGAGACGCCGACGGTTCCCCATGATTCCGCCGCCTCGCTGGAGAGGATGTGGACACGGGTTTTGGCCGCTGTGCCACGTCCACCGTCGACGATCCGGACCTTGTAATCGGAGAGGGTGATTCCTGAGATCCAGGGATGTAGTTGCTGGAGAGCCTTTCGCAGGGCGGCGTCGAGCGCATTGACAGGACCATCCCCTTCGGCAGTCATTTCAAGATCCCGATCGCCATCGCGGAGGGAAACCGTTGCCTCGCAGGCGGTGGAGGACCCCGCTGCATCGCGGCGGAAACTGCAGTGGTATCCCTTGAGCTCGAAAAGGGGGTTGTGGCGACCCAGCTCCTTGCGGATCAAGAGCTCCAGGGAAGCATCAGCTGCTTCAAACTCAAACCCTGCCGACTCAAGCGCCTTGATACGCTCGAGCACGCGAAGAACGGCAGGGTCCTGCTTGGAGAGGGAGAGACCCAGTTCCTCCGCTTTCAGAAGGATGTTGCTGCGGCCGGAGAGTTCGGAGACGAGGATGTTCTGCCGATTGCCGACGGCGGTAGGATCGATGTGCTCGTAGGCGGCCGCCGTCTTGGCGACCGCATTGACATGCATCCCCCCCTTGTGAGCGAAGGCGGTAGTCCCCACAAACGGGGCTCTGACATCGGGATTGCAGTTCGCCAACTCATCGACGAAAAGGGAAACCTCACGGAGGCGGGTGAGGTCGGGAACGACGGGAATGCCCAACTTTAGCTGGAGACACGGGATCACCGTCGTCAGATTGCAGTTACCCGTCCTCTCCCCGTAGCCGTTCATCGTTCCCTGGATCTGGACAGCACCGGCACGGACTGCAGCAATGGCATTAGCAGCACCCATCCCGCAATCGTTATGGGTGTGAATGCCGACCTTGCCGGGGAAGCGGTCGTTCACCGCGGCCATGATCGTGGAGATCTCGTCAGGCATCGTTCCGCCGTTGGTGTCGCAGAGGACCAGCATGTCGGCACCAGCCTCCGCTGCGGCGGCGATCGTCGCCATGGCGAACGTGGCATCATCCTTGTAACCGTCGAAGAAATGCTCGGCATCGTAGACGACCTCGCGCCCCTGCGATTTCAGATAGCCGACGCTGTCGCTGATCATGGCGAGATTCTCGGCATGGGGAACTCCCAGAACCTTGTCGACCTGGAGTTTCCAGCTCTTGCCGAAGATGGTGACCACCGGGGTTGCGGCCTCGAGCAATTGGGCGATCTGCGGGTCATCGGATGCCCGGATGCCCGCCCTCCGGGTGCTTCCGAAGGCGGCCAACTTGGCGCCTCCCAGGTTGCGGTTGCGCGCCTCGGCGAAAAATGCCAGATCCTTGGGGTTTGATCCCGGCCAGCCCCCCTCGATGTAATCCATGCCAAAGGCGGCGAGCTTTTCGGCGATGCGGATCTTGTCCAGAAGACTGAAAGAAATTCCCTCGCCCTGCGTCCCGTCACGCAGGGTCGTGTCATAGAGGGCTACAGATGCCGGTTTTTTCATGAAGCGTTGATTCTATAACTGCGAAAGGAGCCTTCTTCAACCGGGTTAAATCACCACGGCGGAATCGGCCGCAGGGTCCTCAAGGACGGCGGAGTCGTTGATCGCGTTGATGAGAAGGCGTAGCATGCCGAACTCCCGCTTCCGCGGAATGAGGACGAGGCGGGGAAGATCCTTGAGGTCACGGTCATCAGCCTCCTCGGGAAGGGCCTCGCGCTGGACGATGTGCCCGGAGGCCAGGAGATGATCGAACTGCTGGTTGAGCGTCTCGAGGGCATGGGGCGTGAGCCTGTTGTTGAGACGGATCACCATTTCGTCGCGAACCCACCGGTAGGAGTGGAAGACTTTGTAGAAATGCTTGATCTCCTCGACGGCGCGGTCGACGTCGTGGGTAATCGTGAAGAGATGGAAGTCGGAACGGGATATCAGGCCGAGCTCCAGGATATCATTGTCAAGGAAGCGGCGCCAGGTCTCCCAGTAGAAGCCGTTCGGGCGATCCATCAGGATAATCGGCACGATGGAGGTCTTGCCGGTCTGGAGCAGGGTCAGTACCTCGAATCCCTCGTCGAGCGTGCCGAAGCCGCCGGGAAACAGCACGAAGGCGCTGGTCTCCTTCACAAAGCTCAGCTTGCGGGCGAAGAAGTAATTGAAATTGATGAGCTTGGGGTCTCCGGCGATCACGGGGTTGGCGCTCTGCTCGAAGGGGAGCCTGATATTCAACCCAAAGCTCTTCTCCGCGCCGGCCCCCTGCTGGGCGGCCCCCATGATGCCGTCGCCTCCACCGGTGATGATCATGAACTTCTCCTCCACGATCCTGCGCGCGAATTCACGGGCCAACTGGAAATCGGGCTCCTCCGCACGGGTTCTCGCCGATCCGAAGACGGCCACCTTGCGAACCTTGCTGTATTTCCGGAAGACGGAGGCCGCATAACGCATCTCGCGCATCGAGCGGCTGATCAACTTGAGGTCGGAGAGGGAGGCGTTGTCCTTCCCGTAGCGGATGACCGTCTCCATCATGTCCCTGAGGAAATCGGCGCTCCGGCCCGTGGCCAGGCTTCCGACCAACTCCTCGATGATCTGTTCTTCGGAACGGGGTGTCGTCATAGAGGGCGTCATTTTCTGGCAAGCCGGGCAAAGAGCCAGACGCCAAGTCCTGTGAAGAGGATGTTCGGGAGCCAGATCATGATGATCGGCAAAGCTCCCGGCATGGTGGAATTCTTGCTCAGTGCCTCGGCCACCAAGATGAAGAAGAAGTAGCAGAAGGCGATGACCAGACTCAGGGCAAAACCGACCGATGTCTCCTTCCGGTGGGCCGTGATTCCGAGCGGCACCGCAATGAGGGCGAAGGCCAGCGCGGCCAGCGACATTGAGAAACGCTTGCTGATCTCGACCCGGTAAGCAAGCGGACGCGGGCAATCGGGCTTCGAGACCGCTTCATTGAGCTCCCCGAGCGTGTGGGAGGTCAGCGGCTTGTTGCGCTTCCTGCTGTCGATGAGCTTCTGAAGGGACATCGGGAAGACCCCCTCCTTCATCGTGATCCCCTGGGTGATCAGGTCGACATTGTCGGGTTGGCGGGAGTCCCTCTGCTCAAAGTGGGCATCCTGCACCTTGAGCAGCAGGCGTTGATGCGGGATGTCCGTGGTGATGGTACCCGTCTTGGCAAAGACCACCTTCGAGGGCACCCCTTTCTCGTCGATTTCAAAGACAATGAGGTTCTTCATCAACTCGCCGTCTCGGCTTCCGACATAGACACGTCGGTCGGGGAACTGATCCACGACCTCATCCGCCTGAAACATCGAGCCGGGATCGTGCGTCGCGATGCGGAAGAGCGAGGTCATCATCGCGAACTGTGCCTTCGGAGCCACCTCCACGTTGATCCAGAAACAGACCCCGACCAGCAGGAGCGCCACACCCAGCACTGGCATGAAGATCCTGGGAAAGCTGACCCCGTTGGCCCGGAGGGCGATCACTTCATTGTCAGCCGAGAGACGACCGAACACCAGGAGCACCGCAGTCAGGAACCCCCACGGGATCGTGAAGGTCATGGAGAAGGGAAGAACGAATGCCACAAAGGCAAAGATCGTCTCGAGCGGCACATTGTGGTTGATGAGCAGATCGAGCATCTCCTTGAAGACATTTCCCAACACGAGCACCAGGCTCAGCAGGGCAACCCCCATGAGGGTTGCCACCCCTAAGGCGGTCAGGAGGTAACGGTCGAGGATTTTCAAGGATTCGGAAAAGTGGCCGCCGACCCTGAATAACCAGTTAAGCGGTAGCCCATCACATTGCCCTTCGGAACTACTGATTGCAACATTTCCCCTTTTTTCCACCATCAGCTCTCAAGCCTCAGGTTTGACGGCACTTGCTTCCCAGCAAGCGGTGCCGCCCCTCACGGGGCTACCTTCGGTAGTCTACCGCGCCCGATCCCTCGGGCTTGTTTCATTCTTCATTCTTCATTTTGCCTTTCCCTCCCCCTTCCATTCGGGTTGAAGCAACGAAGTTGCGCGTCTACAGTATCACTTCCATGGCGAATCCCACCATCACCTCACCCGGTTTCCGCTTTCTCAATGCCCTGCTCTGGGGAAACAGCGTCGCGCTCTCCTGGGTCTGGGGACTGGGACTCTTCTTCTCCGTGCAGTTCACCGTGGAGTTCGGACTCACCGGTCTGCTTACCTTTCTGATTCCCAACTGCCTGGGGCTTTTCCTCTTCGGCGCCATCGCGGATCACATCGCCCGGCGGAATACGGGATCGGAGTCCCTGGCCGTCTTCTTCAACGGTTGGTCGCGCCCCTTCCGCCTGGTCTTCTTCCTCTACCAGATCATCGCCCTCTCGCTGACCATCTTCGCCCTGATCCGCTACGGGTGGCAGCCTCTCGGCCTTCAACCGGACCTTCTCTACCTGCCGCTGACGGCCCTCATCATCCTGGCGGCAGGCATCCTCTTCGGAGAGGAGTTCTCGATCCGGAGGATCAAGTACAGCCATGCTGTTTTCCTCGCCATCATCCTCTGCTGCATCGCGGTGATCATCGCGGAACTCGGATCGCCCTACCTGCGCGGCATCCATCGTCCGAGCCTCCTCCCCACTCATGACCTGAGTTTCTGGGGGTATGTCGTGCCGATCTGCATCGGGTTCCTCGTGGGTCCCTGGCTTGACCTTCAGCAATGGCAGCGCGCCATCCAAATCCGCCGTGAGAACACCTCCATCACCGCCTCCTACGCCGTCGGCGCCCTGATCTTCGGGGGGGTGCTTCTCTTCCATGGCATCCTCGCCCTCTGGGCCATGGAGGGAGGCGCCGGCAAGGTCATCCAGAAAGGAATCGCGGGCTATCCCTACGCCGAGTCGCTTCTGACCAGGATCTTCAGCACCGATCCGGTGAATCCCTGGCTCCTCGGCTCCTACCTCGTTTTCCTGAGCGCCTGCATCCTGACCACTCTCGACAGCGGCTACATCGCGCTGCGCTGGTTCTTCCAGAGCAATGCCAGCAGGAGCAAGAACCCCATCTTCGCCCTCATTCCGGAGAAGCTCATCACCTCACCGATCCCCGCCTTCATCCTCTGCGCGGTGATCGCCGTCACGGGTGCCGCGATCGGGATCGAGCTTGAGTACTTCATGATCTTCTTCGCGACATTCTTTGTCGGCTACTCGGCGCTGGCGATCGGGAGGGCCTTCATGAACGGCCCGGTCAACGCCATCCCCCAGGTGAAGATGTTCTGCATCGGCTCCCTGGCGGTCGTCATCTTCGCCTACGGATACTTCCTGCACCAACCCGTCTTCCAGATCCTCGGATCGCTCCTTCCACTCGGCTACGTGCTCTGGCTGATGCTCAAGCCATTGGCCGGCGAGGATTTCATCACCGAGGGAGAGGAACTCGACCAGCCCGCGACGGCCTCGGTCGTTCCCCTCACCCCGGTCGGGACCGTACTCACTCCCGCACCGACGGGCACGCACGACATCACCGGCCATTTCGAGGACAAGTGGTTCGTCCATACCTTCGTCGCCACCTATGCCGACACCAACTCCGTCGGCAACGTCTACTTCGGAATGTACGCCATGTGGGTCGGCAAGACGCGCGAACTCTTTTTCAACCGGGTCATGCCCAAGTTCAACCTCAAGGAGACCCCCTTCTACATCCTGACACGCTCCTTTGAGCACAAATTCGTCCGTGAAACCCGCGAGTTCGAGACCGTCAGCGTGAAGATCCGGGTAGCGGGTCATAACCGGAAGTTTGTCACCCTGGAGCACGAGATCTACGACTCGGCCGGAAATCAGCTCGGCAAGGGGAGTCAGAGCCTGCTCTTCGTCTCCTCCACGGATTACAAGATGCTCGATATCCCTCAGGATGTGGTGACCGCCTTCCTCGCTTATACGTAACGCCCCGTGGGGAACAGAGCAGCATGAGATTCCAACCACAGAAAAGACCCCCGCTTCATCGGGTGGCGGCGAGAGCCCCTCTCGCCGTTGGTCTTGCCGTTGCCCTTTCATTCTCGGCCTGCGGAAAAAAGCCGGAAAAGTCGATACCAACTGAGAAGACCGGGCATCCCTCCCCGACTCCCATCCCTGTTCTCCCCAGGAAAAACTACGATGTCTCCAAGCTTTTCAGCCAACTCCTGCTGAAGAGTTCCGTTTCATGCCAGCAGTCGGAGCAGACGGCCATCGCTGCTGCGGCCAATACAAACTCCTACGAACTGGACATCACGCTCCACGTTCTCTGGCCCAAGGCCGCCACGACCATCGGGGATTTGGCTGCCGCCACCCCGGAACTTCCCCTCCTCTTACCGGAGATGGAGAACCTGCTTCAGGGAGTCCAACCTTCCCCTGACTTCGCGACTCTGCTGGCCAACAAGGAACGCTCCCTGAGATCCAACCTCTCGATGCTCCAGAAGCTCCCCTACCGGGACTCCCTCTTCGACTGCCAGACCATCCTTAATCTTGAGAACGGGAAGACCTCCCGCAGGGCCCTGCTGATCCAGGCCATCATGAATGTCAACACGGACGGATCGGACGGAGACCGTAATCTCGACATCGACAAGCTCTCGGCCACCTACCAACCCCAGACCAACTACCGCTGGTCCAAGACCGGATCACGCCCGAACCCCTGCCTGCGAGAGTTCGAGTCACGCCTAGCCCTGCTTGATGCCGAGATGGGGAACGGCACGATGACCCCCGAGGTGAAAAGCACCCTGGAGAAGGAGCGTGTCTACGTGAAGGCTACCATCGAGGAACTCAAGCGCTGGGATTTCCTGGTCGGAACAGCCGACCCCTTCATCGTCATTCCCTCCTTCATGGTTGGAAAGTCTCAGGGCCATCCCGGCATCGGCGACTACGCCGTAGTCATCTGCCGGGGAAAACTCTACCCCGCCATCATCGGGGATCTGGGCCCGGGTTCGAAAATCGGGGAGGCCTCCCTGCGCCTCTGCCGCGAGATTGATCCAAAATCCGGTGCCGACCGCCGCCCCGTGAGCCGCCCGGAGGTGACTTATCTCGTCTTCCCGGGAACGGCGGAGAAACCATTCTCCAATCCCGACTACCGCCATTGGTCCGAGCGTTGCCACGCCCTCTGGAAGGAATTCGGAGGAAACGAGACGGCCGACTGGCATGAATGGACCTCCCTGGAGAAGCCCTGGCCCACCCCCACTCCTGCTCCCAGCCCAACTCCACCCCCTGCCCCATCCCCGTCTGATCCGCCATCGTCTCCTGAACCAACAAACAATCACTCTGGCACAAATCCTGCTGCTCCTAGTTCTTCAACCCCCATGACTTCACCAACCAACCCGCCTACCCCTTAGGGAAGCGCTGATTAAATCCCATGAAGGCCGCTGAATGCCATTTGCTGATTTTTGAACGGCACTTCTCTCCCGAGAAGCGGTGCCGTCCCCTCATTGGGATGGGGGATCATGCCTTCGGCATGCTTCTCCGCGCCTCCTCCCGGAGGCTTAGTTGAAGGCGCGAGCGCTGGGCGATACCCGCAGCGGTCTCGCTCGAGCGAGCAACGCCGCAAAAATCGACAAATGGCTTTAGCCCTGCGGGTTGCGGAGATCCAAGCCAAAGGCCACAAAGCCTTTGGCTTCGTGGCGTGGCACGGGGGTCAACTGCGTTGGCTTGGCACTTTGCTTGCCCGGCCGTTGCTTCGCATCCGTTACGGCAG
>CANKJN010000085.1 GCA_947482345.1 Spartobacteria bacterium | reverse complement strand
GCAGTGCCGAGGCAAGAACTCATGAGGATCTCATTGCTGCCATCGCCTCCGCCTTGGAGAGGATCACTCCACAGGACGCAATCAATTACTTCGCCTCTTGTGGCTATATATTTATTTAAAACGCTCTAATGACGAGGGTTTTCACTTTGAAAGCAAGGTGTTGCAACGTTTTTCAGCACCCATCAGGGACATGCCGGATGGTGTTTTAAACGTAGCTTGGCATGAAGTTGGCAAAGCGTGAGGGGGCGGCTGCGTTAAGATTTTTGCACCCTTTGAAAGGGAGTTCTTTCCCTTTCAAAGGGTGCTGTGTATTAGTCGGGCTTATCCATTTTTTCCCATGAATATCCACGAATTTCAGGCCCGAGAACTCTTTGCCGAATTCGGCGTCGCCACCCAACCCGGACGAGTCGCCCATACCCCTGCGGAGGCCGAGTCCGTGGCCACCGGCCTGAGCGGAGGGAGGCTGGTCGTGAAGGCCCAGATCCATGCCGGCGGTCGCGGCAAGGGAACTTTCAAGAACGGATTCAAGGGGGGCGTGCATCTCTGCGACAGCCCCGCAGAAGCCAAGGATCTCGCCTCCAAGATGCTCGGTCAGGTGCTCGTCACCCATCAGACCGGTGCAGAGGGTAAGGAAGTCGGCAAGGTCTTCGTCGGCGAGGCCGTTGACATTGCTCGCGAGCTCTATTTCGCGATCCTCATCGACCGCGCCACCTCCCTCCCCGTCGTCATCGCCAGCACCGAGGGTGGCGTAGACATCGAGAGCGTTGCCGAGAAGACCCCGGAGAAGATCCTCCGCCTTTCGATCAATCCCTTCCTCGGCATCATGCCCTACCAGACCCGACTGATCGCCGCTTCGCTCGGCCTCACCGGTCCGCTGATGAACCAGGCCTCCAAGCTCTTCACCAACCTCTACCGCCTCTTCATCGAGCGCGACTGCTCCATGGTGGAGGTGAACCCCCTCGTCGTGACGACCGACGGCCGCCTCATGGCCCTCGACGCGAAGTTCAACTTCGACGACAACGCCCTCTACCGCCAGCCCTCCATCGTCGCCATGCGCGACGTCACCGAGGAGGATCCGCGCGAGGTCGAGGCCTCCAAGCACAGCCTCAACTACATCGGTCTCGACGGGAACATAGCCTGCCTGGTCAACGGCGCGGGTCTCGCCATGGCCACCATGGACATCATCCAGCATGCCGGCGGCAGCCCCGCCAACTTCCTCGATGTCGGCGGCGGAGCCACACGCGAGCAGGTTGCATCGGCCTTCCGCATCATCCTTGCGGATTCCCGCGTGAAGGGGATCTTGGTCAACATCTTCGGCGGCATCATGGACTGCGACGTCATCGCCAACGGCATCGTCGAGGCCGCGAAGGAGACAGGCCTCTCCATCCCGCTTGTTGTCCGCCTAGAAGGCAACAACGTCGAGGCAGGCAAGAAGACCCTCGCCCAGAGCGGCCTAAAGCTCGATAGCGGGGAGAACATCCTCGACGCCGCCAAGAAGATCGTCGCCGCCGTCCAAGCCGCCGCCTAAGCACTCTTTCCACCGTCACCTTCACCTTTCACTTTTTTCTCCCATGTCGATCCTCGTCACTCCCGACACCAAGGTACTCATCCAGGGCATCACCGGCAGCTTCGGAGCACGCCACGCCAAGCTCAGCCTCGACTACGGCACCAAGGTGGTCGCCGGCGTCACCCCGGGCAAGGGAGGCCAACTCTTCGAGAATCAGGTTTCCATCTTCGACACCGTCGATCAGGCCGTGAAGGAGACCGGAGCCACGGTCTCCGCGGTCTTCGTCCCGCCACCGTTCGCCGCCGACGCGATCCTCGAGGGTGTCGCGGCCGGACTCGAACTTGTCGTCGCCATCACCGAGGGCATCCCCGTCATCGACATGATGAAGGTCAAGGAGGCCATGAAGGGATCCAAGACCCGGCTCATCGGCCCCAACTGTCCCGGCCTCGTCACTCCCGGCACCGGTGACAAGTCCCACGGCGGATGCCGCATCGGCATCGCTCCCGGCTACATCCACAAGAAGGGGAATGTGGGCGTCGTCTCCCGCTCCGGCACCCTCACCTACGAGGCCGTCTGGCAGCTCACCACCCGCGGTTACGGCCAGAGCACCTGCGTCGGCATCGGCGGCGACCCGATCAACGGCACCTCCCACCTCGACATCCTCAAGATGTTCAACGAGGACCCCGAGACCGAGGCGATCATCATGATCGGCGAGATCGGCGGCACCGCCGAGGAAGAAGCCGCGGCATGGGCCGCCAAGCATTGCAAGAAGCCGATCGCCGGCTTCATCGCGGGAGCCACCGCGCCGGAGGGGCGCCGCATGGGTCACGCCGGAGCCATCGTCAGCGGCGGCCACGGCACGGCCGCCAGCAAGATCGCCGCACTGCGCGAAGCGGGGATCGAGATCGCCGAGACCCCTTCCGACATGGCCGACGCCCTCATCCGCCGGATGAAGCGGGCCTGACCCACCATTTCACTTCCAACCCAACAACCTCTCACTCCCATGCCTGTCATCGCCAAAGGACTCGAAGGTATCGTCGCCAACTCCACCACGCTCAGCGATGTGCGCGGCGAGGATGGCATCCTCATCTACGCCGGATACAATATCAACGAACTCGCCGGCAAGGTCAGCTACGAGGAGGTCGTCTACCTCCTCTGGCACGGGGAACTTCCCAACAAGGCCCAGCTTGAGGCCCTGCATCAGGAGCTTGGTTCACAGCGCGAACTCCCGCAGGGAGTCATCGACTTCCTCAAGTCGGCCCCCAAGGATGCCAACCCCATGGATGTCATCCGCACGGGTGTCTCCATGCTCGGCCTCTACGACAAGGTGCCGACCGGCGAGATCGATCCCGTCAAGAACCGCCACCGCGCAGTCTCCCTGACCGCCAAAGTCGGCGTCATCGCCGCGTACTATCACCGCGCCCGCCTCGGCAAGGATCTCCCACCCGTCCGCACCGATCTCGGTGAGGCCGCCCACTTCCTCTACCTCCTCAACGGAGAGGTGCCGACCGCCGAGGCCGCAAAGACCCTCGATGTCGCCTACGTCCTCCATGCCGATCACGGCATGAATGCCTCCACCTTCTCCGCGCGCGTCACGATCGCCACGCTGAGCGACATCTACTCGGCCGTGACCTCGGCCATCGGCACGCTCAAGGGGCCCCTTCATGGCGGCGCCAACGAGGGAGTCATCCACATGCTTCAGGAGATCGGCGACGAGACCAAGGTCGACGTTTGGGTTGAGACTGCACTCGCCACCAAGAAGAAGGTCATGGGCATCGGTCATCGCGTCTACAAGACCCTCGATCCCCGCGCACCGCACCTCCGCTCCATGGCCGTTCAGCTCTGCGAACAACTTGGAGAGGGCAAGTGGATCCGCATGTCGGAGCGCATCGCCGAACTCATGAAGGAGCGCAAGGGGCTGAATGCCAATGTCGATTTCTACTCGGCCACCGTTTACTATTCGCTCGGCCTTCCGACCGACATGTTCACCCCGATCTTTGCGATCGCCCGGACCTCCGGTTGGACCGCTCATATCCTGGAACAGCTCGTCGACAACAGGCTCTACCGCCCGCTCAGCGAGTACGTCGGCCCTGCGGTCGGCAAGACGGTAGTTCCGCTCGACGATCGCGCTTAACTGCCCGTCGCTTCAAAGAAAACCCGCTCTCTCGAGCGGGTTTTTTTATTTCGCCGTTTCATCGTGAAAAGTAAGCGTTTTCATCATACGAAGGGGATGGGGTGGTCATCCTTTTCCCATGGTAGATTGCGTTCATGGGAAAGCTTTCAACTGACAAGGGGAAAGACCGGATCGCCGATGCCTTGAACACGGCTGAATTTTGCGTGGCAGAGCTTGTCAGGGTGTGAAGAAATCCTCCGCCCCATGACCCCCGCCTTTCCGATCACACGGCAGGATGGGGGATCATCATGGCATTCCCTGGAGCTGGAAGCTGTCAGCAGGGTGCTTGGGGTCGATCCCAAAAGGGGATTGGAGAACAGCGAGGTGACCGGGAGGCGAGAGGAGTCGGGCTGGAACACACTCCCAGAGGCACGTACCCGACCGCTTGCGATTGTCTTTATCGGACAATTCGCCAGCCCTCTGATCTACCTCCTGCTTGCGGCCGCGATCATCGCCTTGGTCATGGGGGACCGGCGTGATGCGATCGTCATTCTGGGTGTTTTGATCATGAATTCCCTGATCGGCACCTTCCAGGAGGGACGGGCCGAACGAACCATGGACGCCCTCAGGAGGCTTACCCTGGCAAGGGCACGGGTTATGAGGAACGGGATCGAGCAGGAAATCACAGCCCGGGAGCTGCTTCCGGGGGATCTGCTTCTTCTCTCCGCAGGGGACTTGATCGGGGCGGACGCACGCGTGATCCAGTCTGCCTCCCTGAGCACCGACGAGTCGGCCTTGACCGGGGAGTCTCTGCCCGTTTTTAAACAGGCCGATCCCCTTCCGCCGGCAACCTCCCTGACGGATAGGAACAATATGCTCTACTCGGGGACTCATGTCGCCACGGGGCGTGGAAGAGCTCTCATCATCGCTACAGGGATGAAGTCGGAGTTGGGTAAGATTGCGGCCCTTGCCACATCCACGATCGAACCCAAGACACCGCTGGAGGTGCGGATCAACCTGTTCGGCCGTTCTCTTGCCCTTGCTTCCGCCCTGATCTTTCTCGTAATTCTCGGATTTGGAATGGCTCGGGGTCTCCCTTTTCAAGAGATCCTGATGGTGGCACTCAGCCAATTGGTCTCCGTGGTTCCGGAAGGACTCCCGGTCGCCATGACCATCGCCTTGGCGGTGGGCATGCAGCGGATGGCCCTTCAAGGAGCTGTCGTGCGACGCCTCGGGGCGATCGAGACACTGGGATCGACCAGCATCATCTGCAGTGACAAGACAGGAACCCTGACAAGAAACGAGATGACCGTCGCCCGGCTCTGGCTTCCCGACACCGAAATGATGGAGGTGAGCGGCGAGGGATATGCCCCCGAAGGGGTGATCGCCCGGGGAGGGCTTCCGATCAATGAGGCGATGAGACGATCCCTCCATCCACTCGCCGAGTCGCTGCTTCTCTGCAACGACGCCAGCCTTCTCCCGCCCGACGCGGGGCATCCACGATGGCACATTCTGGGGGATCCCACCGAGGCGGCCCTGCTTACACTTGCCGGCAAGCTTGGCTCGGGCATGGAAGAAGTCAGGGGACGATGGCAGCGCGTCTCAGAGATGCCGTTTCACCCTGCCTCCAAAATCATGGCGACACTGGATCGCAACGGCGACTCCCTCTTCAGGATCTCGCTCAAGGGAGCCCCAGAAGTGATCATCCCCCTATGCGCCCGGGCAGGCTCGGCAGGGGGTGTCATGCCGCTGGATTTGACTATGAAAGCGAAGGCTCTCGGAATTGCCGGGGAGATGTCGGGTCAGGCACTTCGCTGCCTTGCGGTGGCCGCGTGGGATCATCCCCTGCTTCTTGAGCAGGACGGAGTGGAACAGTTTGCCGGAAAGCTCACCCTGCTCGGCCTGGTGGGTCAGATGGATGCTCCCCGCGAGGAAGTCGCCGAGGCGCTGGAGTCGAGTGCATCAGCCGGGGTACGCACCATCATGCTCACCGGTGATCACAAGGCAACGGGTCTCGCCATTGCACGAAAGCTCGGGATCGCGAAGGAGGGGGACATCGCCATGGAGGGATCGGAATTGGAATCCCTTCCGGATGATGCGCTGCCGGACGCCCTTCGGCGCATCTCTGTCTTCGCGAGAGTTTACCCCGAGCAGAAGCTCAGGATCGTCGAAGCCCTTCAGGCCGGCGGCGAGATTGTCGCGATGACGGGAGACGGTGTGAACGATGCACCTGCGCTGGCAAGGGCGGATGTCGGGGTGGCCATGGGCATCAGCGGGACGGAGGTCGCCAAGAGCGCGTCGAGGATCGTCCTCACGGATGACAACTTCGCGACACTCATCGCCGCCATCCGCGAAGGGCGCATCGTTTACCGGAATATCAAGAAAGTGATCCTTTTCCTTTTTGCGACCTCCCTCGACGAGGTGATAGTGCTCCTGCTGGCGCTCTTTTCCGGTCATCCCCTCCCCTTGGCGGCAGTGCAGATTCTCTGGATCAACGTGGTTACCGAGAGTGTCGCCACGGTGAACCTTGTGATGGAAGGAGCCGAGGGTGATGAGATGCGGCACCCCCCGGTGCCCCCGGATGATCCCCTCCTCGATCGGGAGATGATGAAGCGACTCCTCGTGATGGTCTCTTCCTCCGTGCTGGTGGTGTTCGGGTTCTACGTATGGCGTCTCTCCACGGGGGTTCCCTTCGTGCTGGTGCAGAGCGAGACCTTCACACTGATGGCTGTGTCACAGTGGTTCAACGTGCTCAACTGCAGAAACCGGATCCGATCCGCCGTGGATTCCAGGGTATTCAGGAACGTCTGGCTCACGGGAGGGCTACTCTGCGGCATTCTCCTCCAGTTGATCGTCATCTACAGCGAACCGCTCAACCGCTACTTCCATACCACCCCGATCCCCCTGCGGGATCTCCTGTTGCTCATCGCGCTTGGGAGTTTCGTTCTCGTGCCCGAGGAGATCCGGAAACTCCTCAAACGAAGGAAACTTCGCATGGGGCTCGGAGGAGAAGATTGAAGACTGAGGTTCTCGGCAAGTTGTCAGCGGAAGGAAATCCAAAAACAGGAAAACAAGAGGCAGGACAGAGGCATGGATGTTTGGTTGCAAAGCCAGGCATCCAAGCGTCAGCCGTAGAAAAGGCGCGTGGGAACGCGGCTTTGCTTGCCTCGCTGATGCGATGTCATTTGAGGCTTAGGCCGAGAAGTCCGAAGCTCAGCAGAGCAAGGATGCCTGATCGGGGACGATCGGCAGACAAATCCTACGCCGACCGAGCAGCAACACCGCTATCCGCAAACTCTCACGAGCCTACAACCCTGTAGCGGCGGCGGTGTCAGTTAGCAGAAGGGCGTCTTTTTGGGCAATCCGTCCTCCCGGGATTGAGTGATCGGCGGCCTTGAGGCGGACGATCATCGGGATCTTGGCCGCACCGGTGGCGAGCCAGAGGATCTTCCGGGAGCGGTTGATCATCGGATAGGTGAGGGTCATGCGACGGCGATTCTGATACAGATTCACCGGATCGGTGAGGGCGACGTCATGATCCGCAACCTCGAGGACGGGATCGTTCGGAACAAGCGAGGCCGTGTGGCCGTCGGGACCGAGTCCGAGGTGAGCCATGTCCAGAACAGGTGGATTCCCGCAGAGTTCCTGAAGCATCTTCTCGTATTCCCTGGCCCCCTCGACGGGATCCACGGCATTCACCGGCATGGCGTGAATGTTCTCCTTGGGAATGGGAGCGTTCCCCAAGAGACTCTCGTGGAGATGGGTCAGGTTGCGGTCGGGATCACCTTCGGGTGCAATGCGTTCGTCGATCTGGAAGACATGGACGCGTGACCAGGGAACCTCCTCGGAGGCGAGATCCCTGAGCATGGCCCAGGGGGTCTTCCCCCCGCTCACGGCAAGAGTGAAGAGGCCGCGTGCCGCGACGGCCTCTCGGGCGGCGGCGGCGATGACTCCGGCGGCCGCCTTTGCGACCGCATCATCATTGGCAAGAACCTCGATCTTCATGGAGATGATCCAGGTTACTTCCGGGCGCGGAAGCGGCGGATGAGGGCGTTGGTGGAGCTGTCGTGCTTGAGTTCGGGCTCGGTCGGCGCTTCCAACTCGGGAATGATGTGCTGGGCAAGCTGCTTGCCGAGCTCCACGCCCCACTGGTCGAAGGAGTTGATCCCCCAGACGGCGCCCTGGGTGAAGACACTGTGCTCATAGAGGGCGACAAGGGTTCCGAGGGTGTGCGGATCGAGCTTGTCAGCCATGATGACGTTCGACGGGCGGTTCCCCTCGAAGACGCGGTGCGGGGTGAGCCAGTCGGGAGTTCCTTCGGCCTTCACCTGCTCGGGAGTCTTGCCGAAGGCAAGCGCCTCGGCCTGCGCGAAGATATTTGAGATGAGGTAATTGTGGTGGTGCCCCAGCTGGTTGAGGGCCTTGTTGAAGCCGATGAAGTCACACGGGATGAGCCGGGTTCCCTGATGAATGAGCTGGTAGAAGGAGTGCTGGCCGTTGGTGCCGGGCTCGCCCCAGTAGATCGGGCCCGTGTCGAAGGTGACATGGGTGCCGTCTAGGCGGACCGACTTGCCGTTGCTCTCCATGGTGAGCTGCTGGAGATAGGCGGGGAAGCGCTTGAGATACTGCTCGTAAGGCAGTACCGCGATGCTCTGGGCCCCGAAGAAGTCGTTGTACCAGACGGCGAGGAGACCCATGAGCACGGGGAGATTCTTCTCAAGCGGCGCGGTGCGGAAGTGCTCGTCCATGGCATGGAAGCCGGCGAGGAGGTCGGAGAAATTCTTCGGTCCGATGGCGATCATGGTCGAGAGACCGATCGCCGAATCCATCGAATAGCGTCCGCCGACCCAATCCCAGAAACCGAACATGTTGGCGGTGTCGATGCCGAACTCGGAGACCTTGGCGGCATTCGTGGAGACTGCCACGAAGTGCTTGGCAACGGCCTTGACGTCGCCACCGAAGCCCTTAAGCGACCAGTCGCGCGCCGTGTGCGCGTTGGTCATGGTCTCAAGGGTGGTGAATGTCTTTGAGGAGACGATGAAGAGTGTCTCGGCGGGATCGAGGTCCTGAACGGCCTCGGCGAAATCGGTGCCGTCCACATTGGAAACGAAGCGGAAGGTCAGCGAACGGTCGCTGTAGTGGCGGAGAGCCTCGTAGGCCATGACGGGACCGAGGTCGGAGCCGCCGATGCCTATGTTGATGACGTTTTTGATTCGCTTGCCGGTATGGCCCTTC
This sequence comes from Spartobacteria bacterium, assembly GCA_947482345.1. GTDB lineage: Bacteria > Verrucomicrobiota > Verrucomicrobiia > Chthoniobacterales > UBA6821 > UBA6821. The sequence continues at coordinate 1,043 of CANKJN010000085.1, read as the reverse complement.
CACTCACCGCTTCGAATGCGGTCGGCAAAGGCTCCCATGGCCTCGAGCACCTTGTGAACTTCGGGGACAACGTCGACACCGTCCACCTTGATCACCTCCCCCTTGGGGGCGCGGAGTGCAACATGGAGAACCGCCCGGTCCTCGGTGATGTTGATCTTCTCCCCGGCGAACATCTTGTCACGGTGCGCCTCGAGGCCGACTTCCCTGGCAAGCTGGAGCAGGCCCTTGAGGGTCTCGTCGTTGACCCGGTTCTTGGAGTAGTCGAGGTAGAGGCCGCACGCCTCGGCCGTCAGGCGCTCGCCCCGCTTCGGGTCGGCAGCGAAGAGATCCTTGAGCGTTGTCTTGGCGATCTGGTCGCGGTTGGAGGTGAGGGCTTTCCAGGCGGGGAGTTGGGTAGGGTTGGACATGGGAAAAGGATGAAGGATGAGGGATGAATTATGAAGGATTAATCTGGTGGGGATTGATAGGGAAGCGCTGATTTAACCCAGATTTTGCAATGGAACCCTGACAACAGGTCTGGTGTGTTCACCAAGATGGTGAAGTCGAAGCATTGGGAGGTAGAACCACGCCGTAACGGATGCACAGCAACGGCCGGGTATGCCAAAACGCGAAAGTCACGAAATGCCGAGGGGTGAGAGAAGAGAAATTGGAGTCCAATGACTTCCTTCATTTCGTGCTTTTCGTGCCTGTGTTTCGTGGTTCCTTCGGTATTCAATCCCGACCCCTGCCAAGTTCCCTCCATTCCTGATTTCCTGATTTCCTGATTTCCTGATTTCCTGATAAAATTCTTTGCAAACTACCTTCTAAGGAAACGCTGATTAAATCCCATGAAGGCCGCTGAAGAGCATTTGCTGATTTTTGAAGGCGCGAGCGCTGGGCGATACCCGCAGCGGTCTCGCCCGAGCAAGCAACGCCACAAAAATCGACAAATGCCTTCAGCCCTGCGGGTTGCGGAGATAACAGGCCGGGGGCTGCGTTGGCTTGGCACTTACAGCCCGCTGCGGGGATGCTCGTGCCAAGCCGCCTTGCCCGCGGCCCATTCT
>CANKJN010000084.1 GCA_947482345.1 Spartobacteria bacterium | reverse complement strand
GAGGGTTGCTGATGCGCAGGATCAGCGTTGCTCTTTCGGTCTTGTAGTGCTGTGACTACACTCCCTCTTTCGCGCCTTGTCCTGCACCTCATCTCCTCCTCGCGCCATCCCGCCATTTTAATCTTAACAGGCCCTAGCCCATCACCAAATTCCCTTCGCCAATTCCACCAGACTAATCATGGAAATGGTATTACAACTCGATCGCCTGTCCCGGTGGCGGGGCGATCACTTTGGTACCCGGAAGGGCTGAATAGAGTTCCCGTTTGAACCATTCGACGGCCGGATCATCCCCGTGGACGAGGAGGATGGTCTTCGGCCTTATCTTGATGGCGTAGGAGAGGATGTCTTCGCGCCGTGCATGGGCGCTGAGGGTGAAACTCTCCCGGTGGCAGAGGAAGGGAACGGCTGCTCCCTTGGAGTCGATCTGCACGTGATCGCCCTGGGTGGCGTTGCGTACGACACCAGCCGGTGAGTTCGGATCGGCGTAACCGACGAAGAAGAGAAACTGGGAGGGGTCGGGGAGGACCTTGCGGGCGAAGATGTTGGAGAGGGTGTGCTCCGTCATCATGCCGCTGGAGAGGGCGTAGATGGCGCGCTTGCGCGGATTGAGTGACTGGACCTCGGAGCCCCCCGCGACATACGGGGCGACGTCGTTCATGAGGCGGAGGTGGGGGAGATTGCGGGCAACCTCGCCGGCCATGCTGTCGTAGACAGCGGTGATCTTGCTGCTGAGTCCTCCCACATAGAGCGGGGTGGGGGGGATCAAGCGTTCCCGCTGCATCTTCCAGAGCATGGCCATGACTTCCTGGGTCTTCCCAAGGGCAAAGACCGGCACAGTCACGCTTGCTCCGGTCTCCAGGGCAGCGGCGACCGCCTTGGCGAATCGCTCCTCTTCCTTGATCCGGGTGAAGCCCTCGGGGAGGGGGGCGTCGCCACGGGTGGTCTCCATCAGCAGGACATCGACCGGTTCCTCCGGGAATCGTGCTCCTTTCTGGATGGTCTGGTCCTCGAAGTTCACGTCGCCGGTGTAGAAGAAACTCTTCCCCCCGCTGCGGACCATCACGCCGGTTGATCCGAGGATGTGCCCCGCATCATGGAAGGTCACGGTCGTGGAACCATCCGCGCCTGCCGCACGGTCCCCATCCAGAGTGAGGGGGCGTTCCAAGGGACAGAGGCGCCACATCCGGGAAGCCATTTCCACGCCCCGATGCCCGAAGAGAGGGTAGTCTGAGAGTTTCAGCTCTTCCTGCTGGCGTATCATCACATTGACTGAGTTATGGAGCATGATGTCGGCGATTCGCGCAGTCCCCGGTGTCATCAGGACGGGCATTCCGCGCTGTCGTGACTGCAGAAGGGGAAGGCAACCGACATGATCCTGATGGGCATGGGTGAGGATCGTGGAGCGGACCGTGACATCCTCCAATTGCTCCAGCATCGGGGTTGCATCGTGGCCGACATGCTCCGGGTGCATCCCGCAGTCGAGGATCACCGCTCCTTCGGGCAGGTCCAGCCGGTAGCAGTTCGAGCCGATGCCTGCGCCGCGGGTAAGATTGGTGAATCGCATGATTCAGACTAGGGATGAAGTACGAGGGTGCGAAAGCGTGAAAGCGTGAAAGTGAGACAGTGGGACAGTTCGCCATGATCTTCCGTTTCTTGAACTTCCCTTCCCCTGGGGTAAGCCATAGGGGAGGGGACCCTGCCTTATTTTTACTGCAACTTTTTCCCGCTGCTGGTGTTCTTTCAAGTGATGCTCTCCCCCATTCCAGAGAAACGCTGGGATCGCACGCTCGCCGCTCATCTTCTCAACAGGGCGGGGTTCGGCGGGACGCCGGATCAGATCGATCAACTGGTTACCATGGGGCCCCGCAAGGCGGTGGATTTCTTCCTGAATGCGGATGATGAGAGCGCCCTCTTCCCGGTCCCCGACCTGCTGGATCCTCCTGCAAGGCTTCTCTTTAAACAGCGTGAAAAGGATGCCGCCACGGAAGAGGATAAAAAGGCCGCCCGCAAGGAACTCAATCAGGCCAACGCTTTCTCCATGATCGATCTGAGGATCTGGTGGTTGAACCGGATGAGGTACACTTCCGCACCTCTGCTGGAGAAGGCGACGCTCTTCTGGCACGGGCATTTCGCAACGAGCAACCAGAAGGTCAACGATCCATTCCTGATGTGGTATCAGAACGATACCCTCCGCAGGCACGCCCTTGGGAAGTTTCCCGATCTTCTCAAGGCGATGTCCCGTGATCCCGCGATGATCCGGTGGCTCGATCTGGGCCAGAGCCGGAAGGATCATCCCAACGAAAACTTCGCCCGCGAAGTCATGGAACTCTTCTCGCTGGGAGAGGGGAACTACGCCGAGAAGGACATCCAGGAGTCCTCCCGCGCCTTCACCGGATACAGGGTGAAGGCGGAGACGGGCGCCTTTTTGTTCCAGGAGAGAGACTTCGACGCCGCTACGAAGACCTTCTTCGGAAAGACGGGGCCGTTCACCGGCGATGACATCATCGATATCATTGTCGCGCAACCCCAGTGCGCGCGATTTATCGGAAAGAAGCTCTGGAGCTTTTTCGTCGCTCCCGAGCCCTCCGAGGAGGTCGTTTCGGCTGTTGCCGATCTCCTTCTCTCCAAAGGCTATGACATAGGAGAGACCCTGCGGAGGATCTTCGGAAGCGTCACCTTCTACTCCAGTCGCATCATCCACCACCAGATCAAGGGACCTGTTCAGTGTATGATCCAGACCACGCGGATGCTTGAGATCCCGTTGCCCGAGCAGAGCGTCCTGGAGAATTCCCTCTCCATGCTGGGGCAGGTTCTCTTCGCTCCGCCCAACGTGAAGGGGTGGGATGGCGGACGCGCCTGGATCAGTGCCTCAAGCCTTCTCTACCGCTACAATCTGGCCTCTTACCTCCTCAGTGGCAAAGCCCGCATCCTCGGCGGTGGCAGCGGGAAGACGGCGGTCATTCCCTTGGAAAAGATCGCCCCGCAGGAGCAGCGCATCGATGCAGATCGGTTACTGGATCACCTTGCCTTCAGGATTTTCAACTATTCGATTCTCCCCAAGGATAGGGTGTCCTATCTCACCTTTCTGCAGAAGCAGACGGCTCCCTATTCCGACACCGTGGTCCGTGATCTCATGCAGATCATGATGAGTACGCCGGATTACCAACTGACTTAATCAAAACAATGAGGAGAAACATGAATCAACCCATGACGCCCACTGATAACATATGCCACCTTCTCTAGAGGCACCCTCACTTCAGTACCCCTTTCACGTTTAACTTTCTCTCTGAACCTTCTACTACACCTCAGCAGTTTTCAGATTTCCTAATTTCCAATTTCTACTTTTTAACTTTCTTTAGCCTTCAGTCTAACAGCCCCCCACCACGCCATGAAAAACCCCAAGGAACAACCTCTCCACACTCGAAGAGAGTTTCTCAGAACGTCCGTTCTGGGCGGGGCCTTGGCCTCCACGGTGCCGCTCTTTTTGGAGAAGACCTTTCTCTGCCTCGACACCATGGCGGCGGCAACAACCGGGCAGATCACCACAGGGAAAGACGGGACGATCCTCGTGCTTCTCCAGCTTGCCGGAGGCAACGACGGGCTCAACACGCTGGTCCCGTTTGGAGACGACGCCTACTACAAGGCTCGTCCCCGTATCGCGCTACCAAAAAGGGATATCCTCTCGATCTCCGACTATGTCGGTCTCCATCCGAAGCTGACGGGGCTGCACACCCTCTACGTCGAGGGAAATCTCGGCATGATCCAGGGAGTGGGCTACCCGAATCCAAACCGATCCCATTTCCGTTCCACCGAGATCTGGCAGACCGCCTGTGATTCCGAAAAAAACGAGTCGGAGGGATGGCTTGGACGCTACTTCGACAACTGCTGCAAGGGGGCCGATCCCTCCATGGTTGGGATTGCAGTGGCCGGACAGACACCCCAGGCCTTTGCATCGCCAAATCCAAAGGGTATCGCTTTCAGCAATCCCCAGCAGTTCCGCTACATGAGCGAGGCGGCAAACGACCCCGCCGCCGCCGACAAATTGATGAGGGAAATGAACCAACCCGGCGGCGCCGAGCCTTCCTCACTGACTGAAAATGCCGGCGGATCCATCGGGATGCTCTCCGGTCCCGCTGATAACGACGGTAGCACGGTGGAGTTCCTTCAACGGACGGCACTAGGTGCCCAGATGAGCAGCGACAAGATCCTGGAGATCACGCGAAAGACGAAAAGCAGCGTGAACTACCCGACCTCGCAACTTGGGAACAGCCTCAACCTCGTCTCCCGTCTGATTGCCGGGGGTCTTCCCACGCGTGTGTACTACGTGTCGCAGGGTGGATTCGACACGCACGCCAACCAACTTCCCGCGCACGAGCGCCTCATGACGGACATGAACGCCGCGATCTCCGCGTTCGTGGCGGACCTCAAGGCCCAGGGGAATTTCAACAGGGTTCTCATGCTTTCGTTCAGCGAATTCGGAAGGCGTGTTTCCGAGAATGCGAGCGGCGGCACCGATCATGGTGCGGCGGCTCCTCTCTTCGTGCTTGGCGGGGCAGTCAAGCCGGGGCTCTACGGGAAGTATCCCAGCCTGACCGACCTTCATGATGGCGATCTGAAGTTCAACACCGATTTCCGATCCGTCTACGCCACCGCCCTGGAAAACTGGCTCGGCGCTCCCAGCGAGATGGTTCTCGGAAAGAAATATCCCCTGCTTCCGTTTATTTAATGGGGGAAGGCTGTTGGGCTGTTGGGCTAGCCCCGATCACCACTCTCCTCATTTCAGCTTTCAGCTTTTTACAGTTTCAGCTTTTCCCTTGGCGCCGCCAACGGCCCCTTCCTCACTTCACTTTTTAACTTTCTAACCTTTTACCCTCCGCCATCCTTTCCCCATGCTTCATGTCGTGCTGATCGAGCCTGAGATTCCGCAGAACACCGGAAACATCGCCCGTCTCTGCGTTGCCGCCGGGGCCAGGCTTCATCTTGTGGGGCCTCTGGGATTCTCCCTTGATGAGAAGCACGTTCGTCGTTCCGGAATGGACTATTGGGAGCGTCTCGATCTGATGACCTGGAAAAGTTTTCCGGAGGTACAGGAGGCTCATCCTGAGGGGCGCTTCTGGTTTCTGAGCAGCAAGGTTGAGAAATCCTACTGGGATGCGTCGTTTCGTGACGGGGACTTTCTGGTCTTTGGCCGTGAGAGCAAAGGACTTCCGGCCAGTCTGCTGGCGGCGAATCCCGATCGCTCGCTGACGATTCCGATGAGCGAGGGGACGCGGAGCCTGAATCTTGCGACTTCCGCCGGGATCGTTCTTTACGAGGCTCTCAGGCAGTTGAATCTCGCCGCGAAGCCGAACCACTGATTCTCTTCCCGATATGTCTCAGTCACCCGTCATCGAAACACGCGATCTAACCAAGATCTTCCGCACCTACCGGAAGGAGGCGGGGCTGATGGGGGCGTTCCGCGGGCTTTTTCACCGTGAGTATACCGACACCAAGGCCGCCGACTCGGTGAGTTTCTCGGTCGGGGAGGGGGAGTTCGTGGGGTTCTTGGGACCCAACGGTGCCGGAAAGACGACGGTCCTCAAGATGCTCTCGGGACTCCTTCAGCCCTCATCGGGAAGCGCCTCGGTCCTGGGATACAATCCCGCGAAGCGTCCGACCGAGCTGAAGCGCCAGTTCGCCCTGCTGATGGGTCAGAAGAACGCCCTCTGGTGGGATCTGCCCGCACGCGAGTCACTTGAACTGAACCGGGCGATCTACGGAATCGAAAGAACGGAATTTGAAGCCACCGTCGGGGAGCTCTCGGAGTTGCTTGATGTCCGGGACAAGATGGGCGTCATGGTCAGGGAACTGAGTCTGGGTGAGCGGATGAAGATGGAACTGATCGCCGCGCTGATGCACCGTCCCAAGGTTCTCTTTCTGGATGAGCCTACGATCGGTCTCGATGTGATGAGCCAGAAAAAGGTCCGGGAATTCCTCAGGGAATACAACCGCCGGCACAAGGTCGTGACACTCCTGACCAGTCACTACATGCAGGATATTGAGGAGCTCTGCGAGCGGGTCATCCTGATCGATCACGGGAGGATCTTCTTCGACGGTTCGCTCGGTGAAGTGGTCGGTCGTTTCACCTTGACCAAAATCATCGAGGCCGATTTCAGTGCTCCCTTGCCCGAGGGCTTCACGCCGCCCGGCGTGGTCCTTGAACGGAGTCCCCTTTCGATCAGGGTGGAGGTGCCCCGCGCCGAGGTTCCCAAGGCCTGCACGGCTCTCCTCTCGGGTGGTCAGGTGATCGACCTCTCGGTTCAGGAGGTGCCGATCGAGGAGGTCATCCGAAGGGTCTTTGGTAGTCAACAGGAGGAACATCGACTAGATTCCTTACCATGAAGGGCATGAAGAGGTTTCTATGTCTTGTTCTGGCGGGGTGTTTTCTACCCCACATGGCTCTGTTCGCCGGCACGGGCGAGGGAGTGAAGGCGTGGATTGCGACGGATGCGACGGTGCCGATTCAAGCAGGCAAGCCATTCACGGCGACGGTGGTGCTCGATCTTCAGCCCGGGTTTCACACCTACTGGCAATATCCGGGGGATTCCGGTCTCCCTCCCAAGGTCACGTGGAATCTCCCCGAGGGATGGACGGCCAGTCCCATCGAGTTCGCGATTCCGCATCAGTTCTCCGAACCGGGTGACATGATTGTGTACGGCTACGAGAAGCAGCAGCTTCTGCGGGCTGTGATCACGCCCCCCAACGAGCTTCCCAAGAATCAGACCTTCGAAATCAAGGCATCACTCACATGGCTCGCCTGCAAGGAACTCTGCGTCCCGGGATCGGCTCACGTGAAACTCAGGGTGCTGGGTCCCACGGATGGTCCTGCATCCATATCTTGGCGACAGGCCATTGTGCCTAAAGGAGCATGGCCTGAGTCAGGAAAGCCTCCATTCCCAGTTTCCGTTTCCGGTAAGAACGGCACCAAGTTGGTTTCTTTCACCCGACAGCCCGGCATCACCTACGAACTCTACCCCGATCTCGCGGAAGGGACGATGGCAGGCCACGTGACGCAGATTGCATCGCAAGGCCAGAAAGGCCCCGTCATCGTCCTTTCCATCCCTTGGGATGGTTCCGCCGCTTTCAAAGGATTGCTGGTCGAGAAGGCCGGATCGGCCAGAAAGGGATGGTGGATAGGGGGAGAGAGCAAGATCGTCGCGAGCGGTCAGCTTTCCACCCAGAGCAGCGGCGTTGCCTTGGGAGTCCTCATGGCCGCCCTCTTCTCGGGCTTCCTCGGAGGTTTGATCCTCAATCTCATGCCGTGCGTCCTCCCGGTGATCTCGCTGAAGATATTCAACTTCATCGCCCAAGCCGGGGAATCGCCCTCGCGCATTTTCCGTCACGGGCTTGCCTTCGCAGCCGGAATCTTCACCTGGTTTCTCGGACTCGGGGTGTTGATCATCGCCCTGAAGGCCGGTGGATCGCAGGTGACCTGGGGCGCCTTCCAGTTTCAGAGTCCTTACTTCGTGGTCGGACTCAGCGCACTGGTCTTCCTCTTCGCCATGAATCTCTTCGGGCTCTTTGAGATCACCTTGCCCGGGAATGCCGCCACCAGCCTTGATCAGGCAGCTTCCCGTGGGGGCTATTTCGGATCGTTCTTCCAGGGGGTCTTCGCGACACTCCTTGCCACGCCCTGCACGGCCCCCTTCCTCGGAAGTGCGCTTGGATTCGCCTTTGGCCAGAGTCCGTCCGTGATCCTTGCCATGTTCGCCTCGGTGGCGCTGGGCATGTCCTCCCCCTACGTGCTCCTCTCGGCCCGTCCGGGATGGAGAAAGTGGATTCCCAAGCCGGGTCTCTGGATGGAGAGGCTCAGGCAGTTCATGGGATTCCCGCTTCTGGCCACCAACATCTGGCTTCTTTGGGTCCTCCAGAACCAGCGTGGAAGCGGGGCTCTGCTTGCCCTGCTCGCACTCCTGCTGATTCTCGGTTTCTGCGCCTGGGTCTACGGCTCACTCCCGGGAGCCTCGCCCCGCGTCCGTACGGTGGTGCTGATCCTGCTCGCGGGGCTTCTCGCGATCTCATCACCGCTGCTTCTCAAGAAGATCCTTGAATCCGCCCCGATCTCTCCCTCTTCGGGCTCCAGGGAAGGGATAGACTGGGTTCCATACTCGCCCGAAGCGCTTGAATCGCTGCGCTCCCAAGGGAAGCCGGTCTTTCTCGATTTCACCGCCTCGTGGTGCCTGACCTGTCAGTTCAACGAGAAAATGGCAATCAATCTCCCCTCCGTGCGTTCACTCCTGCGGGAGAAGGGGATCACCGCCATGAAGGGTGACTGGACGAATTCCGATCCCGCGATCACAGCCGCCCTGAAATCCTTCGGTCGCGTCGGTGTTCCCCTGGCTGTCTTTTACCCGGCGGGGAAGGGGAGTTCGCCAGTGGTTCTTCCGGAACTTCTCACCGAGAAAATCGTTCTGGAAACTCTTGGTAAGTGATGGTGACGGATGAGTAGAAATCGCGGGGTTGGCAAAGCTGAATATATAACAGCGGTTCCCAGCGATGACTCGAAGACCGAAGAAACAACGAAACACACGAATTGGAGAGAGTCATCGTTCCTCCTCTTCGCCGTTCAAAAAGTCTTTGCGCCATAAAGTCCACCTATCTCTGAGAGACGCTCTTGTTAACGAACAGAATCCAAGTAATAGAAAAGCCGGCCCGAATATTCAGACCGGCTTTCCGGGATGGATGAATTCCCCTGCTCCGGCAGGGCATTCAAAACTCAGCTTACTTGCTTTTGCAAGGGGCGGGCTGGGTGCAGCACTGCTTGTGGCAGCATGCGCCGAGTGTAAGGGAAGCCACCGCGAGGGCGACGACCGCTGCGATCTTGGTGATGGTCATGTTATAGTTCGCCTCCTCTCTCAGCTAGTTGCTCTATGGGTAAAGATAACCCCTGATTCCGTCGGAACCAATGCGAAAGATCTAACGAAGACGCTTATGCTAGTGCGTGAAGGAAAAGTGAAAAGAGAATGAGAGTCACAACGGGCGTTGTTTGATCATCGGATGAATTGTGACGTGCAGACAAACGAAGCTAACAATTAATTCTATGCGGTTAAGTGAATGGCAATCAATGCGGTCGTTTCTATGTAAAGACGAGGATTGAAGAAGGGAAAAAGTATTAACCCTTGTAACCTGCCCGCTAGATCCCTTCCCCGTCGATTCCCTGGATACGCTTGAGTTCCTCCGTGCCGACCGGGGAAGATTTCATCACGTCGGCCAGAGTTGTTCTGTCCATGAGGCCGGCAACAAGATTTCTCGCGGTGAGCATGACGCGGCGGAAGCGGCAGGTCGGTTCCTGGGAGCAGCGCTTGTAATCGGTGACCGAGACGCAGGCGATCGGGGCCAGATAGCCGTCGAAGTGCCGGACCACTTCCCCCATCGTGATCTTTTCGGGAGCCTTGGCGAGTTGGTAGCCGCCGCGTTTTCCAGCAGTGCTGGCGACCCATCCCCTTTCCTTGAGGTCGAGCATGATGTGCTCGAGAAAGCGTTTGGGGACGTCGTTGCGACGGGCAAGTTCGAGGATCGGGATGGGCGGACCGCCACGGTGCTCCACGAGGGTAAAGAGCGCCCGAAGGGCGTAGTCGGTGCGCATCGAGAGCTGCATGGGACATCAATATACGCGACCTAAGGCGTCGGAAAAGCCCTAACCTTGATGAAAGGCACATCGCATTGTGCAGCGCGGCTTGATTGAAAGGTGATGTTTCACGTAACGGGCGCAAAGATCGCGAAGGTAGGATTAACCCAGATTTTGCGATAGCGCTGGTGTAAAAGAGTAGGGAGCATCACCAATATGGTGAACCCGCAATACGAGATTGAGTACAGCGACGAGAAGGTGACGGGATGGGGAGGGATGAGGCTGATGAAGGAGGTGCTTGAGAGGAGCGGCG
>CANKJN010000083.1 GCA_947482345.1 Spartobacteria bacterium | reverse complement strand
CCTTCGGCCCCAAGGGATTGGAAGGAAAACGGAGTTCTTCCCAAACCGGTAGCTCTGGCTTAGCGCCAGCGCCCGAGCTGTGCGGCTCGGGCTGCCGCTACCTTGCCCTACCGGGCATTTACGAATAACTCCTTGAATGTCCATATTCCGAGACCTACAAGGCGCAGAGTTTTTATGACGAAGGGCGGCGCTTCTTTAGAATCATTTCCCTTGGATGGAGTAGTCAGACCCCATTCGGAATCGTTCTAGTGATACTCCGATTTGAGGAGCCTATCGGTGCCTATCTTACCCGCCCCCGATCCTTTGTCTTTTCCTCCGCGCCTCTGCGCCTCTGCGCGAGTTTATCCCTTTTCGTCTCAGAACATCATGAAGAGGACGTTCAGGTCGTTCATCGGCGCAAGCTCGGTCATCTCCGGGGATTTGACCGAGACTGCGGCTGCGCGGCCCGTGCTGGCCTGAGTGCTGCCTCCCGCGCTTGTCGAGCTCATGGCGACTTCCTCATGCATCGCGCCCGCATCGCTGAAGGGATTGAGCCGTTGGAACTCCGCACCACCCACCGTCGCGCCACCCACGGGATTGTTCATGCGGGAGATCGCGGCGGCTTGAGTCTTGGCACCTTGGGAGGATACCCCTGACGATGAGGAAGCCGCTCCACCCGACGAGGAGCTGGAGGAAGAGTTTGCCGTGGAGGTGCTGCCGGAGGATGACGATGAGTCGGCGCCGGCGGTGGTTGCGCCTGATCCGGATCCGGAGTCGGTGGAAGCCGTGGAGGTTTCGGAGGAGGAACCGGATTCACTAGAGGATTCCGAGGAGGCTGTTTCACCACCGGATTCGCTGGAGGAAGATTCACCCGAAGAGGCCGTCTCCCCGGCCGAGGCACTCTCTCCGCCGGATCCTGAACCTTCACTACCGGATCCAGAGGAACCGAACGATCCCCCCGAGGAGGTGGTCGTGGTCGTTGTATTCCTGATCGTCAGACTCTGAACGGCCGTTTGAACGGTTGGTTCCGTCACGATGGTAGCCTGAGTGATGAGGGGTGCCGGCGTCGGCCCAGGTGTCGCGGAAGGCGGCGGCGTGGGTGTCGGCGTTGAATTGGCGAGCGCGTTCGACCCGCGATAAATTCCATTGGTGGCCACTGCCGACATGGAAACGTTTCCGCTGGTTGAGCGGATCACAGAGGGAATTGCGAAGGTCGGCAAATAAGTACCGTTCGTTGAGGCAACAGGATCAATTAGGATATGGTTTGCGGAACTAATCGTCACCGTTCCGCTTTGGCTCGTGATGGAGGAGCCAGCAATCAGGAGGGTCTGATAGTAGTTGGGATAGTAGGAGGACGAGACAGAAAGGATCTCCTCCAAGGAGGCATAGGTTGTTCCTCCCTGCTTGATCAGGTTGATGGCTCCGGAAGCTGATTGCAGCTTCGAATTGACAAGATAGAGCAGTACAAAATCACCGGTGCCATTGAACAAGGAGGAGAGGGAGATCTTCGCAGACCCCGTTGTGGTGATGGTCGAGTTTTCCAAGGCGACATAACCGGAGCCCCCGGAAGAGGTGAGGGAAACCGATCCTCCGGCGGTGCTGCTGATCGAGGAGTTAAAAACACCGAGTTGAGAGTAACCGGTACCGCTGTTTGAGGAGGAGAGCGTGATATTGCCCGAGGCGGTTGTGATGGAAGAGTTGTCGATAGAAATTGAATTGGGAGCCGTGATTTGAACAGCGCCTGAAGTGCCCTCGATTTGCGATCCGTTCAGAACGATGTTGCCAGTGCTGGAGGTGATCATGATCGATCCACCATCGGTGCTTTTAAGCGACGCTCCTTTCAGATCAACCCCATTCTGGGAAATAAGAATGATGTCTCCGGCCGCCGTGGTGATGTCTCCATGAATAACCAACTGGCTGCCTTGGCTGGCATCCAGTTTGACATAGCCTGTTCCGCTGGCGGTGATGGAGCTTCTTGATGAGTCGCCCCAAGTTCTATTGCCATCTGTTTCTGTTCCGCTTGGCAGGAAAATTTTGGGTGGACGATCACCCGCTTTCGATTCGAGAACCAAATTCACATTGGGGTTCAACACGATGTTCGCCCTCCTGTTTCCCTTCGGATCCTCTAGGCTGATGTTGTAGGCCTGCAGGATGATGGTGCCGGAGGTGAAATTGGTGAAGAAGCTCTGGCTTAACGTCCAAACTTCCCCGTCTGAATAATCTCCATAGGGAATCTGATTGGATCCCGTGCTGATCAAATTGTAAGCGGAAAGATCCATGGCGCTTGTGATCTGAATCTGAGCCGGGTCGAACAGAACGGTGCCGGGGGTACCTTTGACGGCGCCGACATTAACAGTGCCATCAAACCCAAGGTTCCGCTTGCCAGATACTTCCACGAAGCCGCCGTTTCCACCTAGCGGGCCACCCCGGACGGAAACAGATCCCGAGGAGATGGTGGTTCCATCGGCCCAGTTGATCACCACACCTCCGTCACCCTGCACCGTGGCGTCCGCATTCATGACAGCTCCTTTGTCGATCCGGAGAGTGGAGGCGTTCTGCAACGGTTCGCTTGCGTAGTTGTTAGTGGGGTTAGCCCCGCCCTCGTAGTCGCCGCCCACGAAGATCTTTCCCCCACCGGTCGCGCCGGAGGCATCGAGCAGGGCCGTGCCGGAAAGGGTGATGGTATTGCCGAGGATCTGGATCTCTCCGCCTTTGCCCCCATTGTCCATGGACGAGTTGGCCGCAACCTTGCCGCCCAGCTGCAGATTCCCGGTTGCCGCTTGGATTTTCACCAACCCGCCGCTGTTTTCATCCGCGGCGGAGATCGCCGCTGTGGAGCCGACTTTGATATCCCCTTGGGCAGCGTGAACGATCACGCGGGGCTTGATTTTCCTAGCGGCATTTCCACGTGCTTCGACAATCCCGTCGAGATTGATCGCGACGGCGTAGGGATTTCCTGCGGCCTTGATCTCGGCAGCCGCCGCCTGAATGGATCCGGAGTGATGAATCGAAGAGGCGGAGGCTGTCTGGGACTTCACCAGAAGGCGTTCCTCGGCATTCGGTTGGTAGAGAACCTCGTCACCTGCGGCCAGACCGACCACCCCCTTGCGGGCGGAGATCGTCCCCTCGTTGCGGACCGTCCGGGCAATGAGGGCGATGTCTCCTGTCTCGGCGTGGATGGTGCCGAGGTTCTCGACGGAAGCGTCGCTGGTCCCCTTGAAGTTAAGAGCCCCTCCCTTGAGGAACTCGTCGTCGGTGATGTCATGGGTCGAACCGATGAAGGTGTTCACATTGACCACGCCCGATTTGGTGACGGTGATGCCGGCGGGATTGATGAGGATCACGCCCCCGTTCGCCTCCAACCGCCCCTCGATCATGCTGCGCGTGCCGCCGTTGACGCGGTTGAGCGCCATGCTGGAACTGCTCGGTTGGACGAAGCGGGTGGTTTCTCCCTGTCCGATGGAGAAGGTCTGCCACCCCATGATGAGCCGATCCGTCCCTTGGTTGATCGTCAGGACATTGCCGTTCTGGTTGATGGTGGCGTTGCCATGGGTGACGCCCCCCCCAGTGGGATTCGCATGCATGCCTGTGAGTGGCAGCAAGGAAGCAAGCAAGTAGAAGGACTTCCGAATTCTCACTCCCCCCAAGACAAGTGACAAGGACCGGAGGGGGCGCTTTGGCTTTGAAATCGCAGTCCTAACCGTAAACATGGCAATCTCATAATTTAAGGGCATCCCGTTCGGCGTCAAGTGACGGAGAGGGGTGCCCCTCTCTTGATTTTCAGCCCGAATCGGGGCTTCTCCAGCAGTAAGAAGATCTCTTGTGCTATACTCATCGCGATCCCGATGGTATCGGTGATGGTTGCAGGTGGCTGTTTAACCCAAACTCCGAAGATGAAAGAGATGAGATGGCGCAAGATGGTGGCCGATAGGAGTTGCGGAGATTTCGAGGGCGTATCGATTGATACAGGCGAGAATCGACAAGACTTCTTTGCGGTCAGTAGATTGTGTCATATCGCTCTCCTCAACTTCGGAGTTCGGGTTTAACACCCTGTATCACTTTTCAGAACCAACGTGTCCCCCGAGCAGGAACAGAGCATTTTTGCAGATCCCAAGGGAATCCGTCGCCGCTTCCTTCAGGTGGCCGTCGTGGCCGGTATCGTCACCTTCCTCGGGGCAACCGGCTATTTCATCTCGGGGCTGCTGATCGATCCGCAGCTGAAGCTCCCTGCGTCGGTCCGGGATTTCCATGCCCGCTTCAAGGCGCTGCCACCGGCGAAGGTTCCCGGGCGGGATACCAAGGATGATTGGCGTCGGATCCAGCGCGGTGAACCGGAGCGTCGGGTCAAAGCCGGATCACGCGGAGAAGAGGGTGAATCGGTGGTGCTTGGATACGTGGCCCCATGGGATCCGGCATCCCTGCTTTCGCTGGAACGACATGCCGAGCAACTCACGCATGTTGCTGCCGATTGGTTCACGCTCACCGGAGTCGACGCGACCCTGAACGAGGAGGCCTCCGACAAGGTCCGCTTGCTCTGTCTCCGGAATGGCATCGGTTTTCTTCCGATTCTGCGGAATCTGGACGGGCGAGACTGGCAACCGGAAGCGGTCGAGTCCCTCGCCAAGGGCTCTCCGGCGGAGAGGGCTGCCTTTATCGACCGCCTGATCTCCCGGCTGCCTCCCGGCTCCAAGGGGGTGCTTGTGGAGTGGAGCCAACTCGACCCCGCTTCCAAAAAAGAGGTCGCCGGCCTGCTCGGAGAGATGGCCTCCCGGCTGCATGCGGAGGGAAAGCAGTTATGGTTCGCGGTGCCGACCGGCAACGATTTCGACTCCCTCGACCTCGATGCCATCTCCCAATCCGCGGACAGGCTTGTTGCTTCTCTCTACGACGAGAATTCGGAGCCCGATGACCCCGGCCCCCTTGCAAGCAGGGACTGGTTCCAGGGATGGCTCAAGACCATGATGGTCTACGGTCAACCCTCCCAGTGGGTGATCAGCCTGGGTTCCTACGGCTACGACTGGAGAAAGGGCACCAAGATCGTCGAGGAGGTCGGATTCACCGATGCCATGGCACGGGCCGCAATCGCGGGTGTCGAGCCTGTCCGAGGGATTGATTGCGCCGAGGATTCCCCGGAATTCAATTATCTCGAGGGGTCGGAGCATGGACCGGAGCATGAGCTTTGGTTCCTGGATGCGGTGACCTTATTCAACCAGCGGCGCTTCATCATGCCGTACCACCCCGGCGGGATCGGTCTCTACCGGCTCGGGCAGGAGGATCCGGCGGTCTGGGATGTCCTCGGCATGGATCCCTCAAAGAGGCCCGACGCAAACGCGCTGTCCAAGCTCTCACTGCTCAATCTCGATCAACTGATCGCATCGAGCGGCACGGGTGACTTCATCACGGTGGGTGACAATGCCACCGAGGGAGCAAGGAAACTTGCCGTACTGCCCGGCGGAGAACTCTCCGAGTCCTACAGCAAACTCCCCCTGCCCGAGAGCATCACGCGTCAGGGCGATCCCGGCCCTCGCAAGGTCGCATTGACCTTCGACGATGGTCCCGATCCCAAGTGGACCCCCAAAATCCTGGAGATCCTCAGGAAGAAAAAAGCCCCCGCCGCGTTCTTTATCCTCGGAACGCAGGCGCAGCACTATCCCGACCTGTTGGAGCGCATCGTGCGGGAGGGGCACGAGGTGGGGAACCATTCCTATTCCCACCAGAACCTTGCGGAGACGGGAGACCAGCAGATCGAGCTCGAACTCAACGCCACGACCCGCCTCATCGAGGCCGTGACGGGACGCTCGACGGCCTATTTCCGGCCTCCCTACAACCGGGACGGAACCCCCACCCAGCCGGAAGATCTCCGCGCGCTGAAAGTCGCGCGCGATCTCGGCTACCTCACGGTGACCCAGTCGATCGATCCCGACGACTGGGAACGACCCGGGGCCGATGCCCTGCTTCGTCGGATCAAGCACCAGCGCCCCGAGGGATCCGTGATCCTGCTCCACGACGCCGGGGGTGACCGCTCCCAGACGGTCGAGGCTCTTCCCTCCATCATCGACTACCTGCGCATGCGCGGCGACGAGATCGTTCCCCTCTCGGAGATCATCAATCTCCCTCGCGACACGGTGATGCCTCCGCTCCGCGAGGAGAACCAGCCGCTCTCCGCGCGCTATGTTTACGGCGGCTTCACCTTCCTCCGCCATCTCGAGACCGTGGCCTGGACTCTCCTTGTCGTGGTGACGCTGCTTGCGCTGATGCGTGTGACGTTCTACCTGATCTGTGCCTTGAGGCAAAAGGGCCGCGAGCATCGCGCCCATGCGGCGCTCCCCTCGGGCCCCGATCGCCATCCTCCGGCAAGCGTCCTGCTGGCTGCCTACAACGAAGAGCGCGTGATCGCCTCCACGATCCGTCACCTGCTCGACTCGGACTATCCCGCGCCGCTGGAGATCCTTGTCGTCGACGACGGATCCAAGGACGCCACCGCGGCCGTGGTGGAGAAGATCGCGTCCAGAGAACCTCGCGTGCGGCTCTTCCGCCAGCCGAACGGAGGCAAGGCCTCGGCGCTCCAGCGGGCGATGAACGAATCAACCCATGATACGATCGTGATGATCGACGCCGACACGATGGTCGCGCCGGACGGCATCCGCAAGCTGGTCGCCCATCTCGAGGATCCCGCCGTGGGGGCCGTCTCGGGCTACATCCGGGTCGGAAACACCAGCAGGTGGCTAGGAAGGTTCCAGGATCTGGAATATGCCGCGGCATTCGAGATCGACCGCAGGGCTCAGGATCTTCTCGGCTGCATCGTCGTCGCGCCGGGAGCACTGAGCGCGTTTCGCAAGGAGGCCATCCTGGAGACCGGGCCGGTCACGAACGACACGCTGGCGGAGGACACCGACCTGACGCTGCAGCTGCATCGCCTTGGCTGGAAGGTGGTCTTTGCATCCGATGCCTTTGCGGACACCGAGGCGCCCGAGACCGTGAAAGCGCTTCTCTCCCAGCGCTTTCGGTGGGCCTTCGGAACCCTCCAGTGCCTCTGGAAGCACGGAAAAGTCACCTTCTCCCGCGGTTCCGGGTGGCTTGGTTGGTTTGCCCTGCCCTCGATCTGGGTGTTCCAGATCGCGGTCGTCGCGGTCACTCCTATACTGGATTTTCTGGTGCTCTGGTCGCTATGGCTCGGGCGCGGAATCGCCATTTGGCCCTACTTCCTCGCCTCGCTCTGCCTCGATGTCCTGCTGGCCGTGGTGGCACTGGCCCTTGCCGGGAGAAAGCTGCGGACGGCATGGCTGAGCATTCCGATGCGTCTTCTCTACCGACCCCTTCTCGGCTATGTCGTCTGGAAATGCATCCTGAAAGCCCTCGGGGGAAGCTGGGTCCGCTGGTCGAAGCTCGACCGCACGGCGGCCGCCATCGCCCAGAAGGAACAGGCATTGCAACTGAAAAACCCTGATTCCCCTAAGGAACCGCTGATTAAATCCCATGAAGGCCGCTGAAAGGCAGTTGCTGATTTTTGAAGGCGCGAGTGCTGGGCGATACCCGCAGCGGTCTCGCCCGAGCGAGCAACGCCACAAAAATCGACAAATGGCTTCAGCCCTGCGGGTTGCGGAGATAACAGGCCGGGGGCTGTGTTGGCTTGGCACTTACAGCCCACAGCGGGGATGCTCGTGCCAAGCCGCCTTGCCCGCGGCCATTTCTTTCCGCAACGGCCTCTATGCGATTTAATCAGCGCTTCCCTGCCCAGTGAAACGATTCTTCCCCACCCTTCTGTGCATTGCCCTGCCGCTCCTAGCTGGAGTTCTCCAAGTGGAAATTGCCGCGGGCGCCGAGGCGGTTTCCAAACTGAAGGTTCCTGAGAAGGGGGCCTACACCGGGGCTTATTGCGACTTCGGTGACGGGGAGGATGGAGTCACGCTCGAGGCGATCGATAAATTCCAGGAACTGACCGGGAAGCCGCTTGCCATCGTGGCCTTCGGTTCCTTCTGGGCGCGCGGCTCCTTCCCCTCGGAGAAGGTCGCCCTCGTGCGATCGTACGGCGCGGTTCCCCTGCTCTTCTGGTCACCGTGGGATGCACCCTTCGATCAGGACCGAGGACCGGACCGCTTCTCGCTCAAGGAGATTCTGGCAGGGAAGTGGGACGCCTACATCGATGCCTGGGCCGATGCCGCCGCCAAAGTGCCCGGCCAGTTCTTTGTCTCCTTCGCCTGCGAGATGAACGGCACATGGTTCCCTTGGTCGGGATGGTTCTACGGCAAGGACAGGCTTCTCCCAAGCAGCACCGAAGGAGGGGAGATCTGGGAAGGCCCCGAGACTTTCAAGAAGGCCTGGAGACACGTCGTCGACCGTGCGCGGGCACGGGGCGCCACCAACATCCTCTGGGTCTTCCAACCCAACAACTATTCCTACCCCAACTACCCTTGGAATCTCGCCGCCGCGTACTACCCCGGAGCCGCCTATGTCGACTGGCTCTCCATGAGCGTCTACGGCAAGCAGTACAAGGACGAGAAATGGACTCCGTTCCCACCCCTGCTCGAGTGGCCCTACAAGGAGCTCTGCCTGCTCGATCCGGAGAAACCGATCATGCTGGCGGAGTGGGGCGTGGTGGAATCGAACGTGAAGACCGAGGACCGGGGGGCATGGATCTCCGGGGCCTTCAGGGAGATGGTCAACTCCGCCAAGTACCCCCGCCTCAAGGCCGCCATCTTCTGGCACGAGCGCTGGCAGAATGCCGACGGATCCTACAGCAACCTGAGGGTCAATTCCTCCAGGGGAGCCCTCAAGGCCTACCGCGAGGGTGTGGCCAACCCGTTCTGGCTGGGCCGGCCGCTTTGGAAGTGATTATCCCGAAACATCGCCTGCGGGGCGCAGGTGTTTTGACCGCGGCCCTTCCTCCGGGTAGGATCCCCGGATGCGTCTGATCTCCTACAAAGACCGGGACTTTTCCCGGATGCTCGTCGAACTCAACCGGCAGGCCGAGCCGCGCGCCGAAGTGCGCGAGACCGTTGCCGAGGTCATCACGGCGGTCCGCAACAAAGGGGACGCGGCCCTGCTCGGCTACTCGGTGAAGTTCGGGGGACCGAAACTCGCACCCGCGAAAATCCGGGTCACCCCGGCGGAGATCAAAAAAGCCCGGGCCTCCCTCTCGCCCGCCGTGCGCAAGGCGCTCACCGCCTCGATTGCCAATGTCACGGCCTTCGCGAAGAAGAGTCTCCGCAGGAACTGGTCGATGAAGAACGCGCAGGGAGCCTTGGTCGGGGAACGCTTCGACCCGCTTCCCCGCGTCGGCCTCTATGTGCCGGGAGGGACGGCTCCGCTTGTTTCCAGCGCCATCATGACCTGCGGCTTCGCAAAAGCCGCAGGCGTTCCCGAGATCGTCGCCGTCACCCCGGCTTCCAAGGACGGAACCGTGGCTCCTGCCCTTCTTGCTGCGCTCGACCTCTGCGGTGCCACGGAGATTTATCGTGTCGGTGGCGCCCAGGCGATCGCCGCCCTGGCCTACGGAACCAAGACGATCCGCCCCGTGACCAAGATCTTCGGCCCCGGCAACGCCTACGTCGTCGAGGCGAAGCGCCAGGTATTCGGGCGTGTCGGCATCGACCTGCTTCCCGGGCCCAGCGAGGTCCTGGTGATCGCCGATGCCAAGGCCAACCCCGTCTGGGTGGCCGCGGACCTTCTTGCTCAATCCGAACACGGCGTCGGCAGTGTCGTCGTCCTGCTCAGCGATTCGGACAAGCTCATCGCCTCGGTGCAGAAGGAGATCGCCCGGCAGTCGACGCTCTCCTCGCGCCCCGAGCATCTGGCCAAGGCGATGGCGAACGCCGTGCTCGTCCGCGTCCGAGATTTGGATCAGGCCGTGGAAATCGCCAACGGCTTCTCGGCCGAGCATGTCTCCCTCGCCGTCCGCAATCCGGAGAAAATCGCCTCCAGATTGAATTCCGCCGGAGGCATCTTTCTCGGCGACATCTCGCCGGTGGCCGCCGGTGATTTCCTTGCCGGGCCAAGCCATGAGCTTCCCACGGGAGGTGCCGGCAAGGCCTTTGCCGGACTCACCGCCGAGCAGTTCCAGCGCCGCACCAGCATCGTCCGTTACGACGAAGCCTCGCTGAAAAAATCCCTGCCGATCATCGAGACCTTCTGCGCCGTGGAGGGACTCGACGCCCACGGGCGATCGGT